>JBBREC010000033.1:0-24956 GCA_038203295.1 Caulobacterales bacterium | reverse complement strand
TTCTTCGCGGCGGCGGCCAGCATCATCCTGGTGGCGCACTTCGAACTCGCCCGCCGGCAAGCCCCCGGCGCGGCTGTAGCCCTCGGACCGACCGCCTAGTTCGAAGCGGCGGCAAGACCCAGGGCGACGCACAGCTGGCTCATGTCCGTCGGAACCGGCGCCTCCAGGCGCATCTCGCCGCCCGTGGGATGCGGGAACTTCAGCGCGGCGGCATGCAGCATAAGGCGCGGAATGGCGTGGCCGCCGACCACCAGCGCGCCGCCATAGCGCGCGTCGCCAGCGATCGGGCGGCCCAGGTGAGCCAGGTGGACCCGGAGCTGGTGCATCCGCCCCGTCTCCGGATCGAGCTCCAGCAGCGCCGCGCCCGGCGCGCTGGCCAGGGTGCGATAGCGCGAGCGCGCGGTCTCGGCGTCGGGGTGGTCGGGCTTGCAGATGCGCATGAAGGCCTCGCGCCCCTGTTCATCGCGCCGCATGGGCTCCTCGATGGCGCCCTGCGGCGGTTCGGGCGGGCCGGGCGTGACGATGGCGCGGTAGGTCTTGGCGAACTTCCTGGCCATCATCGCCTTGCCGAGGAACCCGGCGGCGGGCTTGGTCTTGGCCGTCAGGATCACGCCGGACGTGTCGCGATCAAGCCGGTGGATCAGCCGGGGTCGCGCCTTGCCGGGTTTCGCGAACGCCCAGAGCAGTTCGTCCAGCGTGTTGGCCTGCCCTCGCCCGCCCTGGCTCGACAGCCCCGACGGCTTGTTCAGCGCCAGGATGTCGGGATCTTCGTAGATCACCAGGCCTTTGACGAAGGCGATTTCGGCGGGCGTCAGCTTCACCGGTGTTGGGCCGGTCTTCTGCGCCTTCAAGACTTGCGCTCCAGGCGCAGCGCCGCCCAGCGGTCGAGGCGTTCCTTGATCCGCGCTTCGGAGCCTTCGCCCTTGGGCTTGTAGAAGCTCTGGCGCTCCATCTCGTCGGGGAAATAGTCCTGGCCGGAGAAGCCCTCGGGCGCGTCGTGGTCGTAGGCGTAGCCCTTGCCGTAGCCGAGGTCCTTCATCAGCTTCGTGGGCGCGTTGCGGATGTGGGCCGGCGGCATCAGCGAGCCGGTTTCTTTCGCCGACTTCATCGCCGCGCCGAACGCCTTGTGGACCGCGTTGGACTTGGGCGCCGCGGCCAGGTGGACGGTGAGCTGGGCCAGCGCGATCTCGCCCTCGGGTGAGCCCAGGAAGTCGTAGGTGTCCTTGGCGGCGTTCGCGAGCACCAGGGACATCGGGTCGGCCTCGCCGATGTCCTCCGCCGCCGCGCGGATCAGCCGGCGGGCGATGAACAGCGGGTCCTCGCCCCCCGTCAGCATGCGGGCCAGCCAGTAGAGCGCCGCGTCCGGGTCGGAACCCCGGATCGACTTATGCAGGGCGGAGATGAGGTTATAGTGCTCCTCGCGGTCCTTGTCGTAGGCGGGCGAGCGCTTCTGCAGGACTTCGCCGAGCTGTCTGGTGGTGAGCGGGCGGGCCGAGCCGATGTTGAACAGGGTCTCAGCCAGGGTCAGCAGGTAGCGGCCGTCGCCGTCGGCCAGCGCGGCCAGCGCCTGACGCGCTTCCGGCTCCAGCGGCAACGGGCGGCCCTCGAAGGCCTCGGCCTTCTTAAGGAGGTCCTCAAGCGCCTCGTCGTCCAGGCGCTTCAGCACGAAGACCTGCGAGCGGGACAGCAAGGCTCCGTTCAGCTCGAAGGACGGGTTCTCGGTCGTGGCGCCCACCAGGGTGACGATCCCCTCCTCCACGAAGGGCAGGAAGCCGTCCTGCTGGGCGCGGTTGAAGCGATGGATCTCGTCGACGAACAGCAGGGTGGATTGGCCGGCGAGACGCCGGACGCGGGCCTGTTCGAAGGCCTTCTTCAGGTCGGCGACGCCGGAGAACACCGCCGAGAGCTGCTGGAACTCATAGCCGGCTTCCTTGGCCAGCAGGCGCGCGATGGTGGTCTTGCCGGTGCCGGGCGGACCCCAGAGGATCATCGAGGCCAGGCGCTTGGCCTCGGCCATCCGGCGGATGGGTCCCTGGGGGCCGAGCAGGTGATCCTGGCCGACCACCTCGTCCAGCCGCTGCGGGCGCAGGCGGTCGGCGAGGGGTGACGGCGCCTGTGGGATCAGGCCCGCGGCTTCGAAGAGATCGGCCATGGGCGTGGTCTAGCAAATGACGTCAGGCGGGTCGCCTCAGATAGTCGGCGCCCGACAACGTGGCCCGCTGCGGCTTGCCGTCCAGCCAGGCGTCGAATGACAGCCGTTCCGGCGACCAGCCGTCGTCGCCGAGCCGGAAACCGCCGCTAGGCATAGGCGTGAGCGGCGTAGTCCCGTCGATGAACAGGTCCGCGCCTTGCGCCATAACTCGGAATGCGCCGCGCCAGCCATCGTCGACCTCGTAGTAGCCGGTCAGCGCGGCCAGCTTGGCCGGCGTCGGCGCGCTTAACGCCGCGCCGTCGCGCACATATTCGGTCTCGCCCCACCAGGCGCGGACGACCGCCTTGCCCTTGCGCCGGAACACCAGCGGCAATGGCGTGGCGGCCGGATCCGAAGCTGTGAAGGCGCCGGAGCCGCTGGGTTCCATAGCCAGACGATGGCCAGCCAGGACGGCTGTCAGGCCGCGCTCGCCCTCGGTGACGTCCAGGGTCTCGCCGCCCTTGCCCGTGAAGCGACCGAAGTAGTCGCTCATGCCGGCCAGCTTCGGCGGGGCGGGCATGGCCTGGGGCGCCGGCGATCCCTCCACCACCGACCGCATCCGCGCGCAGGCATAGGCGGTGATGTCGCGCGGCCGATAGGGGAACGAGCCCATGTTTGTGCTGGCGAAGGCCGCGACCCCGGCGATCGGGTCCACATGGATCGCGGAGTTGAAGATCAGCATGCCACCGGTGTGGTGAAGTAGCTTGCGCCCGCCAACATCCACCACCGCCAGGCCATTGGCGTACTGGCCGCCGCCAACGCCCCAGGCCGGCGCCTCGACGGTGGCGTTGGTGAACCTGGCCGCGCTCGCGTCGGAGAGGATCGGCCCGCCCTTGCCCTGTCCGGCCGCGATCAGGAACCGGCTGTAACGCGCCATGTCCCGCGCCGTGGAGGCCACCGAGCCGGAGCCCTCGACCATCGGCGTCCATTGCCCGGGCGCGATGCGGCCGCCGCGCGGGTGCGGCCGGTTGCCGATGAAGGGCGAATAGCCGGTGGCGTATAGCGCCCGGTCGCGGGTGAGGATCAGCGGCCTGGTGGCCGTCATGCCGAGAGGATTGAGGACCTCGGTCTGCATATAGTCGTCGAACGGCCGTCCGGAGACCCGCGCCACGATGTGCGACAGCATGGCAAAGCCGAGGTTCGAATAGGACCAGTGGCTTCCCGGCTCATAGCCGCGCCAGAGCGGCCCGCTGCGGGGGAACAGCGGCGCGTCATCGGGCAGGCCGGAGCTGTGGTTCAGCAGATGCTGCACGGTGATGGGTGCGCCGGGCGGCAAGGGAACCCCTGGAAGAAGCGTGCGCACATCGTCGCTGAGCTTCAGCTTGCCGGCCTCGACCAGCCGGAAGATGCAGAGCGCTGTGAACGACTTGGAGATCGAGCCGATTTCGAACAAATGGTCGGGACCAAGCGGCTCGTGGGTCTCGATATTGGCCTCGCCGAACCGCATGTAGGCCGTCACGCCATCGGGGCCGACCACCGCCAGCGTCAGCCCCGGCAGGCCGTAGGCGGTCATGTGTCGGGCGGCGAAGGCGCGGATGTCGTCCAGCGCCTGGCGGTACCTGCCCGCGTCGCCCTCCAGTTCGAAGGCGCCAGCCGGCGTCTCGGCCGCGTGAGCGGCGGCGGCAAGCGCCAGCCCGCCCACGACTCCAAGCCCCAGAACAGAACGACGACGCATATCCATGAAGGACTCCCCCAGCAGTGGGCGAGCTTGGACGCGCACGCGGGCCGGGCGCAAGCCCGCTCGGTCTAGGCCCGGAAGGTGGCCGTGACCTGCTGGCCGCCGCGCTCGATGGTCACCTGCCAGACCCGCGTGGCGGTGGCCACGGCTCCGGTGAGGTCGCGGACGGTGAGGATGCTGCGGCCATTGACCGAACGGATCAAGTCGCCGGGCTTCAGGCCCACTCGCTGGGCGGCGCCGCCCTCGACCTTGGAGATCAGGACGCCCTTGCGGCCGAAGGGATCGAGGCCAAGTTCCTCGGCCACCGCCGGGGACAGGTTGACCACGGTCGCCCCCTCGAAGGGGTTGGCGCCACTGACCAGCTTCTCGTCGCGGGCCGGCGTGGCCGGCGGCGGCTCGGCGCGCAGGGTGAGAAGCTGGTCGCCCGCGCCGCGCCGCACGTTGATCTTGAGCGTCTCGCCCGGCCGGTGGGTCGCCACGGCGTAGTTCAGCGCCGCAGCGTCGACCACTGGGCCGCCGTCCACCGAGGTGACCACATCGCCCTGCTTCAGGCCGGCCTGCTCCGCCGCGCCGCCCGGCCAGATGTCAGCCACCAGCGCGCCGGCGGGCCGCGCCAGGCCCAGCGACTTGGCGATCTCCGGCGTCACACTTTGCAGCCTTGCGCCCACCCAGGGTCGCACCACCGCGCGGCCGCCGTTCATGGCGGTCTCGACCACCCGGCGCACCACCGGAGCAGGGATCGCGAAGCCGACGCCCGACGAGGTGCCTGAGCGCGACAGGATGAAGCTGTTCACCCCGATCAGGTCGCCGTCCATGTCCACCAGCGCGCCGCCGGAGTTGCCCGGGTTGATCGCCGCGTCGGTCTGGATATAGGCGCCGGCGTCGCCGTTGGGGTCGGCGGTGCGGTTCAGCGCCGAGATGATGCCGTTGGTCACCGTCTGGCCGACGCCGAAGGGGTCGCCGATGGCCAGCACCAGGTCGCCGACCTGGCTGTCGGGGCTTTCGTCGATGGTCAGCGTCGGCAGCTTTTCGCCGGCCGGCACCTCGATCTTCAGGATAGCCAGATCCGTGCGCGGGTCGGCCAGCATGATGCGGGCGACGAACTCGCGACGGTCGGCCAGCGCCACGGTGATCTCGGTGCCGCCCTCGACCACATGGTTGTTGGTGACGATGACGCCGTCCGACCGCACGATGACGCCGGAGCCTAGCGAGCCCTCGATGCGGTTGCGCGGCGCACCCAGGCCGAATAGCTCCCAGAACGGGTCCACCTGCTGGCGGACCATCCGCTTGGACGAGATATTGACCACCGCTGGCGCGGCGCGGCGGACCACCGGGGCGAAGGACTGCTTCATACCGATGGCGCTGGAAGGCGCCACCCGCGGCGCGGGCTGGGCGATGGCGCCGGTGGCGGCCGAGAGCAAAGCCAGAGCCGGGATCACGAGACGAGGGGCGCGCATGAATTCTCCAGTGAACCGATCGAGCGCTGCTTGGCCGGTTTTTCGGGCGCAATGATGGCGTGTCTACTCGGCTGGAAGCGGCTCCGCTGTCGCAGAAGACATGGGCCTGATGCGGAGCGCCATGACAAACGCGAACACCAGGAGGCTTGAGGCAAGATAGATTGGCAGTCCGGGCATGTGCAATGTCGCGTCATTGTGCACCGCCCAGGCGAATACCGTTCCGAACACCAGCGGCCCGAGAATTGAAGAGATGCCCTGCAGACTCTGGTTGGCGCCCTGAAGCTGTCCCTGCTCCTGGGGTCCGACCCGGCGGGTCATGAGCCCCTGCAGGCCCGGTTGCATGAAGTTCATCAGCGCGAACACCGGCGCCGAGGCGAGATAGAACCAGCCCGTCGGCGCGAAGCCATAGAGCGCGAACCCGAGCGCTCCGCCCGCAGCACCGAGCAGGAGCGCCCCGCGCTCGCCGATCCGGGCGACAACCGGTCCCACGAACAGCAGTTGGACGAAGACCCCCAACGCCCCGGTGCCCATCAGCGTCAGGCCCATGAGCAGCGGCGACCAATGGTAGCGGAACCCCGCGTAGAGCACGAAGATCGACGGCAGCACGTTCTGTGCGAAGAAAAAGAGGAAGTTGATGAAGGCCAGGCTGAGCAGGTCGGTGTGGCGGCGCAGGAAGACCAGCGACCCCACAGGATTGGCGCGCCGCCACTCGAACACCTTGATGCGCCGCTCCACCGGCAGGGATTCAGGCAGGACGAAGAGCCCGTAGAGCCAGTTGAGAGAGGTGAGAGCCGCGGCCACGAAGAAGGGCAACCGCAGCGACTGCTCGGCCAGCAGACCGCCCAGCACGGGACCGACCAGAAAGCCGAAGCTGAACGCCGAGCCCATCCAGCCGAAGGTCTTGGCCCGGTCGGCCGGCGCGGTGACGTCAGCCACATAGGCTCCCGCGGTGGAGAAACTGGCGGCAGTCATGCCGTTG
Organism: Caulobacterales bacterium; assembly: GCA_038203295.1. Taxonomy (GTDB): domain Bacteria; phylum Pseudomonadota; class Alphaproteobacteria; order Caulobacterales; family Caulobacteraceae; genus Phenylobacterium. Next base: position 18,651 of record JBBREC010000033.1, on the reverse strand, counting down.
ATCACGCGCCCTATGAACAGCCACGCGAGCGTGGGCGCCAGAGCCATGAACAGGAAGTCGATGGCTAGTCCGCCGAGCGAGATCAGCAGGACAGGCCGGCGCCCAATCCTGTCCGAAAGCAGGCCAAGGATCGGACCGCAGAAGAACTGCATCAGCCCCCAGACTGTCGCGAAAACCACATTCCATTCCGAGGCCGCCGCGAAGTCGCCGCCGGTGAACTGCTTGATCAGATTGGGGAGCACCGGGATCATGATCCCGAACGAGATCGCGTTCATCACCGAACTGGCGAAGATGAACCGGAATGCGGCCTGGCGGCCAGCCTTGATGGCCCCGACTTCTGACGGGTCTTGCAAACTCATTGTCTCTCCCCCGCGGCGACCATCAAACAAACCGGGAACCCGCGCAACACCGCTAGGCCACCGTATCGCCGACTGAGGTAATCTGCGCACGCCAGAAGTCGGCCAGGCGCGTAAGCAGATACTGATCGGGGAAGCCGTGGCGGGCCACGTTATCCGCAGGGACCCGGTCGAACCCGCGATGTTCGATACTGACCCGCGTCTCGTCGCCGACAGCTTCGAAGCCCACTTCGACTTCGGTATGAAGGTTTTCCGGGAAGCTCGCCTGCCGCCAGGAGAAAACGAGCTTTCGAGGCGGCTCCCAGACCCGGACGCGCCCGATCTCGAAAACCTTGCCGCCGGCCCGGGTTTCGATCAGGCGACCGCCCTCGCCAAGCTCGAACGAAAGCACGCCGGGCCGCGGCGTGGTCTGGAAAAGGGCGTTGGGACGCCACCAGGCGCCGATCTCCTCGACGAACGCCCGGAACGCCCGCTCCGGCGTCGCCTTCACCCGAAGCGCCACATAGACCTTGGACGTCATGGCTCCTTCTCGAGGTGGGCCTTGAACGCGAGCAGCTGTTCGCTCCAGAGCCGCTCGGACGCTTCCAGCCAGCGCAGCAGATGAACCATGGGCTCGGGCCTTAGGGCGTATATGCGCACCCGCGCATCGAAGGTGGGATGGGATTCCTCCACGAGGCCACTCTCGCGCAGGGTCTTGAGGTGGCGGCTCATGGAGGGCGCGGAGAGCTGCAGTTCGCGGGCCAGATCGCCCGCCGCCCGAGGCCGCTGGCTCAGCAGATCGATCACGCGGCGTCGATGCGGGTCGGCCAACGCCGCCAGCGTGCGGTCCAGCTGAAGGTGGGCGCTCATACCCAACCGGTGATCTTCAGGCCGGTGGCGTCCTGCGCCTGCTCGCGTGTCACAGTCTCGACGGTCTGGCCGATCGTCCAGATGTGCCCCTCCAGATCGCGACAGCGATAGGTGCGGTCACCGTAGAACTGGGTCTCCGGCTCCATCAGGATCTCCGCGCCCGCCGCCCGCGCCCGCTCGCAATGAGCGTCGATGTCGGTGGTGATCTGGATGTGGACCGTCTGGGTGTTCTTGCCGCCGATCGATTTGGGGCTCTTGTGGTCATCGCTCCACTCGTTGCCGATCATAACCGCGGCGTCGCCGAAGCGCATCTCAGAGTGGATGAGGTTCCCCTCCCCATCCTCGATAAGCATGAAGAGCTCGAAGCCGAACACGGTCTCCAGCCAGCGGAGCGCGGCCTTAGGATCCTGGTAGCAGACCGCCGAAATCAGATTCGGGCGCCGGTCGGCCATGTCATACTCCTTCGAGAGAGGTATGGATCGTCAGGCCGCTGGCGGCTTCCATCTCGTCGCCGGAGACCCTGCGGACTTCCTGGCCGAAGTTCCAGATATGCCCTTCAGGATCCATCGCCCGGTAGGTGCGCGCGCCGTAGAACTGGTCCTCGGGTTCAGCGGTTATCCGCGCTCCCGCCGCCCTGGCTCGCGCACAATGGGCGTCGAGGCCATCGGGGAGCGCGATGCGGATGAACTGGGCGCCCGCGCCGCCAAGGCTGGCCGGCGCCGTCATCTTGGCGCCGCCCAGCACATCCCCGCTCCATTCGCCGCCGATGGTGACCGGAGCGTCGAGAAAGCTCATCTCCGCGTGGCCGACATTGCCGTCGGCGTCGGTCAGCAGCGTCGTGGTCTCGAACCCGAAGGCCGCCTCCAGCCATTTCATGGCGGCAATGGGGTCCCTGTAGAAGACGCAGGATACGAGCGCGGGACGTACGGGCATGGCGGGCTCCTTCTCTGATCCCACAATATTTAACGCATGTCGCAATTATATCGTCAAGTGGGGCGTCGGGGGCGCCGGGTCGCGGATATCGACTTGACGATTGTGCGGCCCGGCGCGGCCGGATCGATGGGTGGTTCGGCCCGTGCCAGGGCTTGGTCCATCAGCGCGCGCACCTCTGGCCGGTCCAGCACGGCAAGCTCCGTCAGCACAATGTGCCGGACCTTGGAGCCCTCGCCTTTCAGCAAGCCGTGCGGATCGTCCAGGCCCACGCCGCGGCCGAAGAACAGGCTGATCCAGCGGGGGTAGGCCGCGATCGAGAAGACGATGCCGCTGATCTTGTCGTTGGCGCCGTAGCCGATCGCGAGCGCGTTGTAGTTGTCGTAGATCAGCTCCACGGCCCCCGGCATACGCTGGCGCATATGCGCGCGCGCCGCCCGGATCCGTGCGGCGACATCGTCCGAGAACCTGGCGATGAAGCTCTCGATCTGAGTCTCGGCATCCATGGTCAGGGCGCCAGGGCCGGTGCGATGTCCGCCAGTCGCCCGTCATTGGCCTCCGGCTTCACGCCGATCAGCCGGGCGAGCAACGGATAGACGTCGACGTTGTCGAACCCCGGCAGGGTCACGCCGCGCCGGAACGCCGGGCCCTCGGCGATGAACAGCGCCGCCATCTCAGGCGCGGCCGGGTCGTAACCGTGGGCGCCGCGCTCGGGCCACCTGGGCTTGTAGTCGCGAGTCGAGACCAGCCAGCCGGTCTGCGGCAGGCAGAAGTACGGCGGGACCCGCGGATTTGCGCCATAGTGGTAGCGAGCCGGGATGTCCTGCTTGCGCCAGCACTGCATGTGGGCATGCGGCTTCAGAAGCGCCCTGGCCACCTGGTCCTCGTGGCCCGGGTTCGGATAGAGGCTGAGGAAGGCCCCGAGCCCGATGGTGCGCGCCGCGTCGGGGGGCAGCAGGTCGTCGTAGAATATCTTCCGGTCGTCCGACGTGGCCGCCATGCCGTGGTCGGCGACGATCACCAGATTGGCCTCGATTCCCCGCGCCTTCAGGCCGGCGGTCAGTCGGGCGACAGCCGAATCGATCCGGGCGATGGCCGCGTTTACCTCCGGCGAATTCGGGCCGAAGTGATGCCCCTCGGTGTCCACGTCGTCGAAATAGAGGGTGGCGAACCGCGCCCGCTCGGCCGGCGGGAGGTCCAGCCAGGCCAGCAACTGGTCGCTGCGCTGGGTCGGGGTCTGGCTCTGGTCGAAAAGCTTCCAATGGCTCGGTCGCACCCCCTGAATGGCAGTGTCCGAGCCCGGCCAGAACATGGTGGCGGTGCGCACTCCGGCCCGCTCGGCCGTCACCCAGATCGGCGTCGCCTCGTTCCACCAACGGGCGTCGGCGTTGGTCACCTTGTCGGCCATCCTGAAGGTCACGCCCGGGATGTCGGGACCCTGCATGGTGTTGTCGACGACGCCATTCCGGTCGGGGCGCAGGCCGGTGACAATGGCGTAGTGATTGGGGAAGGTCTTCGAGGGAAACGACGGCCGCATGGCCGCGCGCGCACCGGCGGCCGCCAGCGCCGAGAGCGTCGGGCTCACGCCGCGGTCCAGATAGTCAGGCCGGAAGCCGTCGATGGAGATCAGGATGGTCAGCGGCCGGGGCGCGGGCGCCGCCAGCGGGACCGTGGTGCAGGCGCTCAGCAAGGCGATAGCGGTCAGGACGGCGGTCAGTCGAAGGAAGGCGCGCATGCCCGCATCCTACGCGCCGGCCACGACAAATCGATGCACCGGACGGACGAAAGCCCCGGAGCTCGCGCGCCGGGGCTTCGAAAGACAGGTTGTGACGCCGGAAATGCCTAGTCGGCGAAGGTCTCGGCGACCGGACCGGAGTCCTTGCCCTTTTCGGCCGGGTCGCGATCCACGAATTCGATGACCGCCATGGCCGCGTTGTCGCCGTGACGGAAGCCCGCCTTCAGCACGCGGATGTAGCCGCCCTGACGTTCCTTGTAGCGCGGGCCGAGCACGGCGAAGAGTTTGCCGACCTGCTCGACGTCACGCACCGAGCTGATCGCCTGGCGACGCGCATGCAGGTCACCGCGCTTGCCCAGCGTCACCAGCTTCTCGACGAAGGGGCGAAGCTCCTTGGCCTTGGGCAGCGTGGTCACGATCTGCTCGTGCTTGATCAGGCTCGCCGCCATGTTGGCGAACATGGCTGTGCGGTGGGCGGTGGTGCGGCCCAGTTTGCGGTGGGATTTGCCGTGACGCATCTCATATCTCCTGGGGCGCGTGGCCCCGCCGGACGATCCCGATCTTCGGGAAAGCGTCCTACCTGATCAAATCCCAGCCTGCTCCCACCTGGGTCAACACGAAGCGCCGGAGCCCTCCACCGCTGTTGCGGCTTCAACGGGCCCAGACCGCAAAAGCGGCCCGGAGTCGGCGTGAAGGCTGTCTTACATCTGGTCTTCGAACTTCTTGGCCAGCTCTTCGATGTTTTCCGGCGGCCAGTTGGGCACGTCCATCCCGAGATGGAGCGCCATGCCAGCCAGCACTTCCTTGATTTCGTTCAAGGACTTGCGGCCGAAGTTCGGGGTGCGGAGCATCTCGGCTTCGGTCTTCTGGATCAGGTCGCCGATGTAGACGATATTGTCGTTCTTCAGGCAGTTCGCCGAACGGACGGAGAGCTCGAGCTCGTCCACCTTCTTCAGCAGCGCCGGGTTGAACGGCAGTTCCGGCTTGGCTTCGCCTTCGACCTTCTTCTTCGGCTCTTCGAAGGTGATGAAGATCTGCAGCTGATCCTGGAGGATGCGCGCGGCGTAAGCCACGGCATCGACCGGCGACACGGCGCCGTTGGTTTCGACTTCCATGATCAGCTTGTCGTAGTCGAGGCTCTGGCCCTGACGGGTGGGCTCGACGCGGTAAGCGACGCGCTTGACCGGGGAATAGAGAGCGTCGACCGCGATCAGGCCGATCGGGGCGTCTTCCGGACGGTTCATCTCGGCGGGGACATAGCCCTTGCCGGTCTGGACCGTGAATTCCATGCGGACCTGGGCGCCGTCGTCCAGCGTGCAGAGCACGTGGTCACCGTTCAGGATCTCGATGTCCGAAGGGGCTTCAATCTGGCTGGCGGTCACGGGGCCGGGGCCGGTGGCGCGGAGCGTCATGCGCTTCGGGCCTTCGGCGTGCATGCGCACGGCCAGTTGCTTGATGTTCAGCACGATGTCGACGACGTCCTCGCGAACGCCCTCGAGCGAGGAGAATTCGTGCACGACACCGTCGATCTGCACGGCTGTCACAGCGGCGCCTTGCAGAGAGGATAGAAGAACGCGGCGCAGGCTGTTGCCCAGCGTCACACCAAAACCGCGCTCGAGGGGTTCGGCCACCAGACGCGCCTTGCGGGCAGCGTCAGCGCCGGTCTCGATTTGCGGCTTCTCGGGACGGATAAGCTCGTTCCAGTTTCTTTCGATCACGGATGGGTGTCCCTCGAAACGCAGGATCGCCGGCCGCGAATGCGGTCCGGCGAGGGAATTACGGTACTCAGTTACTAGACGCGCCGGCGCTTCGGAGGCCGGCAGCCATTGTGCGGAATGGGGGTCACGTCGCGGATGGTGGTGATCGTCATGCCGACCGACTGCAGCGCGCGCAGGGCCGATTCGCGGCCCGATCCGGGCCCCGATACGTTCACTTCCAGGGTCTTCACACCATGCTCGGCCGCCTTGCGACCCGCGTCCTCGGCAGCCATCTGGGCCGCATAGGGGGTCGACTTCCGGGAGCCCTTGAAGCCCATCGTACCGGCGCTGGACCAGGAAATCGTATTGCCCTGAGCGTCGGTGATGGTGATCATGGTGTTGTTGAACGAGGCGTTCACGTGCGCCACGCCCGAAGTGATATTCTTGCGTTCGCGACGTTTAACGCGAGCCGGTTCCTTGGCCATCGACGAACTCTCTTACTTCTTCTTGCCGGCGATCGGCTTGGCCGGGCCCTTGCGGGTGCGGGCGTTGGTGTGCGTGCGCTGGCCACGGACCGGGAGGCCCTTGCGGTGGCGCAGGCCGCGATAGCAGGCCAGGTCCATCAGACGCTTGATGTTCACGGCGGTCTCGCGACGCAGGTCGCCCTCGACGGTAAAGTCGCGGTCGATGGTCTCGCGGATCTGCAGCACTTCCTGGTCGGTCAGCTGGTTGACGCGGCGCGCGTCCTCAATGCCGACCTTCTGGACGATATCGCGCGCCTTCGCAGCGCCGATGCCGTGGATGTACTGAAGCGCGATGACCACGCGCTTGTTCGTAGGAATATTGACGCCAGCGATACGGGCCACGGGTAATCTCTCCAGGTCACGCAAGAGAAGCGCGAACGGCGCCCCGGCCCCAAAGCCAGGCCGGTTCGTCCTTCGCGCTCTTTCGCGGAAGCGCTTCGTTATAGGGATCGTTGCGCTTCCGTCAACATCGGAAACGCCCAAATGTGAACGCCAAGGCGTCGGCGCAAGGCCACTGCCCCGCCGCGTATGTACGCTTCAACGCCCCGGAGTCTCTCCCAGGAGGGTTAAGGAAAGCATGCGCGGGCGAATCGCGCAAATCCCCGAGGCGCCCAGCTTGCGCGAGGCGCGCCGGCGCCCTCAGGTGGGTGCCTGCGACAAGGGGTGGCTGATGATTATGCGTAAGGTCTCGATGGCCGCCGTGGCGGTGCTGGCGGCGATCGCCCTGCCCGCTCACGCAAAGGATATCGTCATCCACGCCGGGCGGATGATCGACGGCCTAGGCAAAACGGCGCGGTCCGAGGTCTCGATCCTGATCCACGACGACCGAATCACCGCGATCCAGGCCGGCTACGTCAGCCCCGCTGGCGCCGAGGTGATCGACCTGTCCAAGGCCACCGTCCTGCCGGGCCTTATCGACGACCACGTCCACATCACCCAGGGCTTCCACAAGGGCGACCCGATCCACACGGCCATGACCAGGACGTCGTTCGATGACGCCGTCGAGGCGACCGGCTTCGTCCGCGACACGCTGATGGCCGGATTCACCTCGGTGCGGGACGTCGGCGCAGACACCTCGGTCATCGTGGCCCTGAAGCGCGCCATCAACGCCGGAGTGATTCCCGGCCCGCGGATGTGGGTGGCCGGCACGCCGCTCGGCCCCACCGGCGGCCACGGCGACGCGCTGAACGGCCTCGACCCTGAGCTGTCCCATCCCGGCTGGGGCGACAACCTGATCGACAGTCCCGAATCGGCCCGGCGCGCGGTGCGCGCGCTGAAACGCAGCGGCGCCGACCTGATCAAGATCATGCCGTCCGGCGGAGTCATGTCGATCGGTGACGACCCGGCCCTGCAGCTCATGGAAGACGATGAGATCAAGGCGGTGATCGAGACGGCCCATTCGCTTGGCATGAAGGTCGCCGCCCACGCCCACGGCAAGCAGGCCATCGACCACGCGATCACGCTCGGCGTCGATTCCATCGAGCACGGCACCTATGCCGACTCCGAGAGCTACAAGCTCTTCAAGGCCCACGGGACCTACTTCGTCCCCACCATGCTGGTGGGCGCGAAGGTCTATGAGCACGCCAAGGCGCATCCCGAGGACCTGAACCCCTCGACGGTGCAGAAGGCCCTGACGGTCGTGCCCTACATGCAGAAGAACCTGCACGACGCCTATGCCGCCGGGGTGAAGATCGCCTTCGGCACCGACACCTTCGGCATGTCGGCCCATGGCGAGAACGCCCAGGAGTTCGCCATCATGGTGCGCGCCGGCATGTCGCCGATGGACGCCATCGTGGCCGCCACCGCCAACGCCGCCGACCTGATCGGGGATGCGAAGGACATCGGCTCCATCCAGACCGGCCGCTACGCCGACATCATCGCGGTGGCCGGCGATCCGCTGGCCGATGTTCGGGTGCTGGAAAAGGTGAGCTTCGTGATGAAGGGCGGCGTCGTCTATAAATCCGCCAGTCATTGATGGCTTGACGCGACTCTCCGGCCGCCGGGAAAGTCACCGGATGGACGACGATTTTATCCGTGGCCTGCCGAAGGCCGAGTTGCACCTGCATATCGAGGGCAGCCTCGAACCCGAGCTGATGTTCGAACTGGGCCGGCGCAACCGCATCGCGCTCCCCTTCGCTTCGGTGGAAGAGGTCCGCGCCGCCTACGCCTTCTCCAATCTGCAGGACTTCCTGGACATCTACTACCAGGGCGCGGGCGTGCTCCAGACCGAGCAGGACTTCCACGACCTAGCCATGGCCTATTTCCGGCGGGTGGCGGTGGACGGTTGCCGTCACGTGGAGCTGTTCTTCGATCCGCAGACCCACACCGACCGCGGCCTGGCGTTCTCGGTGGCGATCAACGGCCTGACCGCCGGCATGGAGGAAGCCGAGCTGTCGCTGGGCGTCACCTCGAAGCTGATCCTGTGCTTCCTGCGCCACCTGGAGGAAGACGCCGCCTTCGCGACGCTGAAGGCCGCCGAGCCGTTCCTTGATCGGATCGTCGGTGTCGGCCTGGATTCATCCGAGGTCGGCCATCCACCGGCGAAGTTCGCCCGCGTCTTCAAGGCGGCGAAGGAACGCGGCCTGAAGCTGGTGGCCCACGCCGGCGAGGAGGGGCCCCCTGCCTATGTCTGGGAGGCGCTGGATATCCTGCACGTCGACCGCATCGACCACGGCAATCGCGCGCTGGAGGATCCGGCCCTGGTCCAGCGGCTGGTGGCGGACGGCATGACGCTGACGGTGTGCCCGCTCTCCAACCTCAAGCTCCGTGTCGTCGACGACATGGTCGATCATCCGCTCAGGCGCATGCTGCAGCTTGGCCTGAAGGCGACCGTCAATTCCGACGACCCGGCCTATTTCGGGGGCTACCTCGGCGAGAACTGGCTGGCGGCGGCGCGCGGCGTGGCCTTGAGCCAGGACCAACTGGTGACGCTCGCCCGCAACAGCTTCACCGGATCATTCCTGCCGCCCGGCGAGATCGCCCGGCATCTGTCGGCGATCGACGAGTACGTGGCGAGCGCGAGTTAAACGCTACCAACGCGGCGCGGCCAGCGCCGTGTCGATGGCGGCGGCGACGGTTTCCACCGAGCCCATGCCGTCCACTTCCACCAGCTTGTTCTGATCGAGGTAGTAGGGCAACAGCGGTGCGGTCTGGGCGTTGTAGGCGGCCAGCCGGACCTTGAAGCTCTCGGGATTGTCGTCGGGTCGGCCGCTTTCGGCGAAACGTCCGGCGACCCGGTCCATCAGCGCCTGGTCGTCGACCTTCAGCCGGATCACCAGGTCGATGCGCGACGTGCGCTGCTCCAGCATGGCGTCGAGCGCCTCGGCCTGGGCCAGCGTGCGCGGAAAACCGTCGAAGATCGCGCCTCCGGCGGCCTCGGCCTCGGGCAGGCGCTGTTCGATCAGTTCGACGACGATACTGTCGGACACCAGCTCGCCGCGCTCCATGATCCCGGCCACCCGCTTGCCAAGCTCGGAGCCGGACGCGATCGCGGCGCGCAGCATATCGCCGGTGGAGAGCTGCACCATCTTGCGGGCGTCGACCAGCCGCTTGGCCTGGGTGCCCTTCCCCGCCGCCGGCGGACCGAACAAGATCAGATTCATTCCTGGAGCCCCTCGATCAGTTGCCCTCTTCCGGGGCCGCTGAACCTCATGCGTTTACCGGCCGCGGTTGCCCCGCAGTTTGGATTTCTTGATCAGACCTTCGTACTGGTGCGCCAGCAGGTGCGACTGAATCTGGGTGACCGTGTCCATGGTGACGCTGACCACGATCAGCACCGAGGTGCCGCCCATATAGAAGGGTGCGTTGTAGAATCCGATCAACAGCTCCGGCAGCAGGCAGACCAGCGCGATATAGGCCGCGCCGATCACCGTCAGGCGCGTGAGCACAAAGTCGAGGTATTCCGCCGTGCGGCGGCCCGGCCGGATGCCCGGCATGAACCCGCCGTACTTGCGCAGGTTCTCAGCTGTGTCGTCCGGATTGAACACCACGGAAGTGTAGAAGAAGCAGAAAAATACGATCAAGGCGCCGTAGAGCACCATGAACAGCGGCTGGCCGTGTTGCAGCTGGCCCACCGCGGACGGCAGCCACTGCATGTAGGACGGCAGGTTCGCAGTGGCCGCGAAGCCCAGCACCGTCGCCGGCAGCAGAAGCAGCGACGAGGCGAAGATCGGCGGGATCACGCCCGAGGTGTTGATCTTCAGCGGCAGGAACGAGGTGTCGCCGCCGAACATCCGGTTGCCGACCTGGCGCTTGGGGTACTGCACCAGCAGCCGTCGCTGGGAGCGCTCCATGAACACGATGGCCACCGTCACGGCGATCACCAGGGCCAGGATCACGAACAGCGCGCCCCCGCTCATGGCGCCGGTGCGGGCCAGGGAGATGGCCTGGATGATGTACCGCGGGAAGACCGAGACGATGCCCGCGAAGATGATCAGGGAAATGCCGTTACCGATGCCGCGGCTGGTGATCTGCTCACCGAGCCACATCAGGAACAACGTGCCGCCGGTCAGGGTCGCCACCGTCGAGACGGTGAAGAACAGGCCCGGGTTGTCGACAATGCCCTGGCTGGCCTGCAGGCCCATGGCGATTCCGAAGGATTGGAAGAGCGCCAGCACGACGGTCAGGTAGCGGGTGTACTGGTTGAGCGTCTTGCGCCCCGCCTCCCCGCCTTCCTTGCGCAGCTTCTCCCAGGGCGGATAGACCGTCCCAAGCAGTTGCACGATGATCGAGGCCGAGATGTACGGCATCACGTTCAGCGAGAAAACGGCCATGCGCTGCACGGCGCCGCCCGAGAACATGTTGAACATCCCCAGGATGCCCTTCGAGGGACCCTGGAAGGCCGCCGTGAAGGCCCCGATGTCGATGCCGGGCATCACGATATAGCAGCCCATCCGATAGACGATGAGCGCGCCAAGGGTGAACCACAAACGCTTGTGGAGCTCCGTCGCCTTCGTGAAGGCTTCGAAGTTCATGTTCGCTGCAAGTTGCTCTGCGGCCGAAGCCATTCACCAATTCCCCTGACGTGTGGTCCCGCTCAGATAGGACGGACCGGCCTCACTTGCGAGACCGGATATGTCGCAGGCTAGGCTTCGGCCTCGGCGGCCGGAGCTTCCTTCTTGGTGGTGGTGACCGAGCCGCCCGCCTTTTCGACCGCTGCGCGCGCTGCGCCGGTAACCGAATAGACGGTGATGTCGAGCTTCGTGGTCAGTTCGCCCTTGCCCAGCAGCTTCACGCCGTCGAGTTCGCGGCGGATGACGCCGGCCGCGATCAGGACGGCTGCGTCGATGGCCTTCTTCGCGTCGAGCTTGCCGGCCGCGATCGCCTGTTCCAGGCGCCACAGGTTCACTTCGGCGAAGTCCTTGCGGTGGATGTTGTTTAAGCCGCGCTTGGGCATCCGCATGTGCAGCGGCATCTGGCCGCCTTCAAAGCCCTTGATGGCCACGCCGGAGCGCGCCTTCTGGCCCTTTACGCCGCGACCGGCGGTCTTGCCCTTGCCCGAACCCGGGCCACGGCCAACCCGCATGCGGCCCTTTACGGAGCCATCGGCGGGGGAAAGTTCGTTGAGTTTGGTCATAGTCGCCTCTCCTGAGAGATCAATCGCCGGAGCTGCGCTCCGACTCGGCTGATGTGATGGTGGCCCGAAGCCCGGTCGTGAAGGACTAGTCCTTCACGACTTCGATCATGTGGGCGACCTTGGCGATCATCCCGCGCACCGAGGGGGTGTCCTCAAGCGTGGAGACGCGGCCGGGGCGGTTGAGGCCCAGGCCGACCAGGGTGGCGCGCTGATCCTTCTTGCGACGGATCGGGCTGCCGGTCTGACGAACGGTGACAGTTGCCATCGAGCTTATCCTTCGACGTCGGTGTCGGCGGCCGGGGTCTGGGCGCCATCGGCACGGCGGCCGATCACGTCAGAGACCTTCTTGCCGCGCTTGGAGGCGACCTGGCGGGGCGAAGACTGCGCCTTCAGAGCCTCAAAGGTCGCGCGCACCATGTTGTAGGGGTTGGACGAACCGACCGACTTGCCGACCACGTCCTGGACACCCAGGGTTTCCAGAACCGCGCGCATCGGACCGCCGGCGATGACGCCGGTGCCGGGAGGCGCCGAGCGGACCATCACCTTGCCAGCGCCCCAACGGCCCTTGCCGTCGTGGTGCAGGGTGCGGCTTTCGCGCAGCGGAACGCGGATCATCGTCTTCTTGGCTTCTTCGGTCGCCTTGCGGATGGCTTCCGGCACTTCACGCGCCTTGCCGTGACCAAAGCCGACACGGCCCTTCTGATCGCCAACGATCATGAGGGCAGCGAAGGAGAAGCGCCGGCCGCCTTTGACGGTGGCGGCGACGCGGTTGATGTGCACCAGCTTCTCGACGATGTCGCTGTCGCGTTCTTCTTCGCGACCACGACCGCCACCGCGCTGTTCGTCTCTGCGAGCCATCGGATTTCCTTAGAAGTTCAGGCCGGCTTCGCGCGCGGCGTCAGCCAACGCCTTGACCCGGCCGTGAAAGAGATAGCTGCCACGATCGAACACGACGTCCTTGACGCCTTTTTCGATGGCGCGTTGGGCGACGAGCGCGCCGACGCGGGCAGCGGCGTCCTTGTCGGCGCCCTTCTGCGTCTTCTCGCCTTCCAGCGAGGAGGCGGCGGCGAGCGTCACGCCACGCTCATCATCGATGATCTGGGCGTAGATGTTCTTCGACGAACGGAAGACCGACAGGCGCGGACGCCCATTGGCCAGCTTGCGCAGCCGGGTGCGCGTACGTTGCGCGCGGCGCGCGGATGAATCGCGGGGAGAAAGGGCCATGGCCTACTTCTTCTTGCCTTCCTTGCGGCGGACCTGCTCGCCGGCATAGCGCACGCCCTTGCCCTTGTAGGGCTCGGGCGGACGGATGCGGCGGATCTGCGCTGCAATTTCGCCGACCTGTTGCTTGTCGATGCCGGTGATCTTCACTTCGGTCTGCTTGGGAACCGCGAACACGATGCCGGCCGGGGCCGGGATGTCGACTTCATGGCTGAAACCGAGCTGCATGGAGAGCGCATTGCCCTTCATCGCGGCGCGATAACCCACGCCCACCAGCTCGAGCGAACGCTCGAAGCCCGTGGTGACGCCGACGACCATGTTGGCGACCAAAGTGCGCGACAGGCCCCACATCGCTTGCGCACGCTGGCCTTCGGCGCGCTTGGACAGGGTGAGTTCCCCGCCCTCCTGCTTCACTTCGATCTCTTCGGCGACGGTCCAGGAGAGTTCTCCCTTGGGCCCCTTCACCGTGACGGTCTGGCCGTCGAGCGTTACCGTGACCCCGGTGGGGACGGCGACCGCCTTCTTTCCGATACGCGACATCCTAGTAGACCCTGCAGAGCACTTCGCCGCCCACGTTGGCGTCGCGCGCCGCGGTGTCCGACATGACGCCCTTCGGCGTCGACAGGATCGAGATCCCGAGGCCGTTCTTCACGGGCTTCAGGTCTTTGATCGACGAATAGACGCGACGGCCCGGCTTCGAGACGCGGCTGATTTCCACGATGACGGGCGCGCCATCGAAGTACTTCAGCTCGACTTCGAATTCCGGGAACGCACCGGGTGTCTCCACCAGGTGGTAGCCGCGGATGTAGCCTTCGTCGGCCAGCACGTCGAGCAGGCGCGCGCGCATCTTGGACGCGGGCGTCAGCACCTTCGAGCGGCCGCGCATCGCGGCGTTCTTCAGACGGGCGATCAGATCGCCGATGGGGTCGTTGACCATTGCGGGACCCTCCTACCAGCTCGACTTGACGAGGCCGGGGATCAGACCAGCGGACCCAAGGTCGCGCAGGGAGATCCGGCTCATCTTCAGCTTGCGGTAGTAGGCGCGCGGACGGCCCGTGACCTGGCACCGATTACGGATGCGGGTCTTGGACGAGTTGCGCGGCAGTTCCGCCAGCTTCAGTCGGGCTTCAAAACGTTCTTCGAGCGGAAGCGCCTCGTTGATTGAGATTGCCTTCAGCGCATTACGCTTGGCGGCATACTGCTTCACGAGGGCCTGGACCCGCAGGTTGCGATTAACGGCGCTTTTCTTTGCCATCTGTTCTTTCCTTCCCGCCCTAAGCCTGAGGCTGGGTGAACGGGAACTGGAATTCCTTCAGAAGCGCGCGCGCTTCATCATCGGTTTTCGCAGTCGTAGCGACAATGATGTCCATGCCCCACATCTGATCGATCTGGTCGTAGTTGATCTCCGGGAACACAATGTGTTCGCGAAGGCCCATGGCGAAGTTGCCGCGACCGTCGAACGAAGTGGGCTTCAGGCCCCGGAAGTCCTTCACGCGCGGAAGCGCGATCGTGATCAGCCGGTCCAGGAACTCGTACATGCGCTCCTTACGCAGGGTCACCTTGGCGCCGATTACCATGCCTTCGCGCAGCTTGAAGCCGGCGATGGAGGTGCGGGCCTTGGTCGGCACAGGCTTTTGACCGGCGATCTTCGCCAGGTCGGCCATGGCCGAGTTGACCTTCTTGGAGTCCGCAACGGATTCACCGATCCCCATGTTCAGGACGATCTTGTCCAGCTTGGGGATCTGCATCTCGTTGGTGTAGCCGAACTGTTCCTTGAGCACGCCGCGGATACGCGCCTTGTACTCCGTCTTCAGTCTCGGTTCGTATGCTTGATCAGCCATTGATCACCTCGCCGGTCGTCTTGGCGAAACGGACCTTCTTGTCGCCTTCCACACGGAAACCGACGCGGGTCGGCTTACCCTTGGAGTCGACGACGGCCACGTTCGACACGTGAAGCGGCGCTTCCTTGTTCTTGATCCCGCCTTGGGGATCGCCTTGCGAGGGCTTGGTGTGGCGATGAACGATGTTCAGGCCTTCCACCAGCACACGCTCTTCCTTCGGGAACACCTTGAGGACAGCGCCCTGTTGGCCCTTGTCCTTGCCGGTGAGGACAATGACCTTGTCCCCCTTTTTGATCTTTGCGCTCATCACAGCACCTCGGGCGCGAGGGAGATGATCTTCATGTGGTTCTTCGCGCGCAGTTCACGGGGAACCGGGCCGAAGATCCGCGTGCCGATCGGCTCGCTTTGCTTGTTCACGATAACCGCCGCATTCTTGTCGAAGCGGATCACCGAACCGTCCTTGCGCTTGATGGCCGAGGACGTGCGAACGACGATGGCTTGCAGCACATCACCCTTCTTCACGCGGCCGCGCGGGATCGCTTCCTTCACGGAGACGACGATCTTGTCACCAACGCCGGCGTAGCGACGACCCGCACCACCCAGCACCTTGATGCACATGACTCGGCGAGCACCGGAGTTGTCGGCGACTTCCAGGTTAGTTTGCATCTGGATCATGGTCTGATCCCTTACGCTTGCTTCTGGTCGGCGACGCCCTTGGGCAGCACCTCCCAGGTCTTGGTTTTGGACTTCGGCGCGCACTCGATGATGCGAATGGCCTCGCCGGCCTTGTAGACGTTGGCCTCGTCATGGGCGTGGTACTTCTTGGACCGGCGGACGGTCTTCTTCAGCACCGGGTGCAGGAAGGTCCGCTCGACCTTCACCACCACCGTCTTGTCGCCCTTGTCGGAGACGACAACGCCCTCGAGAATTCTTTTCGGCATCTGCGTTGTCTCCTCAGGCCTGCGCCTGCTTGGTCCGCAGGATCGTCTTGATGCGCGCGATATCCTTGCGCACCTGATCCACACGGTGGGTCTTCTCGATCTGGCCGGTCGCCTTCTGGAAGCGCAGGTTGAACTGCTCCTTCTTCAGGTTGATCAGCGTCTCGGAAAGTTGGTCGGGGGTGAGCCCGCGGACTTCTTCGAACTTCATCACGCGTGCTCCGCGACGGCGTCGATACGGGCGACGATGCGGGTCTTCACCGGAAGCTTGGCCGCGCCGAGGCGCAGAGCTTCGCGGGCCACGTCGTCCGGCACGCCATCGATCTCAAACATGATCCGGCCCGGGTGAACGCGCGCGGCCCAGTATTCGACGGCGCCCTTGCCCTTGCCCATCCGGACTTCGGCCGGCTTGTCGGTCACCGGAACGTCCGGGAAAATCCGGATCCACACCCGTCCCTGGCGCTTCATCTGACGCGTGATCGCGCGGCGAGCCGCCTCGATCTGGCGCGCGGTGATGCGCTCGGGTTCAACCGACTTCAGGCCGTAGGTGCCGAAGTTCAGCGTGAAGCCGCTCCGGGCGAGACCGTGGATCTTGCCCTTGAACTGCTTGCGGTATTTGGTCTTTTTCGGAGACAGCATGATCTAATCCCTAGGCGTTCGCCTGCTCGCGCCGATCGCGGCGCGGGCCGCGGTCGGGGCGATCGCCGGAGCGGTCGCGACCGCCGCCTTCACCCGCCGGACCACTCTCAGTAGCCAGGCGCTTGTCCAGAGCCATCGGATCGTGATCGAGGACTTCACCTTTGAAGACCCAGCATTTCACACCGATGATGCCGTAGGTCGTCTTGGCTTCAGTGAAGCCATAGTCGATGTCGGCGCGCAGGGTGTGACGCGGAACGCGGCCCTCGTGGTAGGACTCGGTCCGGGCAATTTCAGCCCCACCCAGACGTCCAGCCACTTCGATTCGCATGCCCTTGGCGCCCAGACGCATCCCACTTTGCAGCGACCGCTTCATTGCGCGACGGAACGCGACGCGACGCTCCAGTTGCTGGGCGATGTTCTCGGCGACCAGCTGTGCGTCGGTCTCGGGCTTACGGATTTCGACGATGTTCAGATGAACCTCGCCATCCGTAATGGCCGCGATATCCTTGCGCAGCTTGTCAATGTCCGCACCCTTCTTGCCGATGATCACGCCAGGGCGCGCGGCATAGATCGTGATCCGGCACTTCTTGTGCGGGCGCTCGATGATGATCCGCGACACGCCGGCCTGGTACAGGCGCTTCTTCAGGTTGCGACGGACCTTGATGTCCTCGTGAAGCAGCTTGCCGTACTCGGCGCCGTCGGCGAACCAACGGCTGTCCCAGGTACGGTTGATACCGAGCCGGAGCCCGATCGGATTGACTTTCTGACCCATCAGGCGGCCTCACCCAGTTCGCGGACCACGATGGTGATCTCGCTGAACGGCTTCTCGATACGCGAAGCACGGCCGCGAGCGCGGGCCGCGAAACGCTTCATGATCAGGTTTTTGCCCACGAAGGCCTCGGCGACGATCAGGGAGTCGATGTCGAGGTTGTGGTTGTTCTCGGCGTTGGAGATCGCCGAGTAGAGTGCCTTGCGGACATCCTTGGCGATGCGCTTGTGGCTGAACTCGAGTTCGTTCAGCGCACGCTGCACCTTGAGGCCGCGGATGGACTGGGCGACCAGGTTCAGCTTGCGGGCGGAGGTACGGAGCGTCCGCACCTTGCACATCGCTTCGATGCCCGTCAGCCGGCGCGCTTTGGCTTGCTTGGACATGCTTACTTCCTCTTCGCCTTCTTGTCGGCGGCGTGACCGGGGAAGAAGCGGGTTGGCGCGAACTCGCCGAGCTTCATGCCAACCATGTCCTCCGACACCATCACCGGCACGTGCTTCTGGCCGTTGTGCACGCCGAAGGTAAGACCCACGAACTGCGGCATGATGGTGGAGCGGCGCGACCAGGTCTTGATCACGTCCTTGCGGCCGGAGCTTTGAACAGCTTCGGCTTTCTTGAGCAGATATCCGTCGACGAACGGACCTTTCCAGACTGAGCGGGTCATCGCTTAGCGAGCCTTCCTGGCATGACGCGAACGGATGATGAACTTGTCCGTCGTCTTGTTCGTACGAGTCTTGTGACCCTTCGTCGGCACGCCCCACGGGGTCACCGGGTTACGGCCGCCTGAGGTCTTGCCTTCGCCACCACCGTGCGGGTGGTCCACCGGGTTCATGGCGACGCCGCGAACGTGCGGGCGACGGCCCTTGTGACGGTTGCGGCCAGCCTTGCCCATGACCTCGTTCATGTGGTCGGGGTTCGACACCGCGCCCACCGTGGCCATGCAGGTGTCGAGCACCATGCGAAGTTCGCCGGAGTTCAGGCGGATCTGGGCGTAGCCGGCGTCGCGGCCGACCAACTGGGCGTAGGTTCCGGCTGAACGGGCGATCTGGCCGACCTTCAGGGGCTTCAGCTCGACGTTATGGATGATCGTGCCGATCGGCATCCCGCGCAGCGGCATGGCGTTGCCTGGCTTCACGTCAGCCTTTTCGCCCGCGATCACCTGGTCGCCTTGCTTCAGGCGCTGCGGCGCCAGGATGTAGGCCAGCTCGTCATCGGCATACTTGATCAGCGCGATGAAGGCCGTGCGGTTCGGATCGTACTCCAGGCGCTCGACGATGCCGACCATGTCGAACTTGCGGCGCTTGAAATCGATTGTCCGGTAGAGACGCTTGGCGCCGCCGCCGCGGAAGCGGACAGCAATACGGCCACCGCCGCCACGACCGCCCGACTTGGTGAGACCCTCGGTGAGGGACTTCACCGGGCCACCCTTGTGGAGCTCGGACTTGTCCACCAGGACCAGCTGGCGCCGGCCCGGGGACGTCGGATTGTAATGCTTCAAGGCCATCGGATCAGAGCCCCGTGGTGATGTCGATGGACTGGCCTTCGGCCAGGGTCACGACAGCTTTCTTGACGTCGGA
>JBBREC010000032.1:0-25162 GCA_038203295.1 Caulobacterales bacterium | reverse complement strand
ACTCCTAGAGCCGCTTCGGCCGCCGGGAGAGCACGGCGCTGGGAGTGACCGAACCCATCGAGCCCAGCGGGTCGTCGCGGGATGTCGCCCTGGGCGCGAGGAAGAAGGCCAAGTCTTCCGGGGTGTAGCCGATCGCCTGCTGGCGATCGAGCAGGGTCGCGGGATCGTTCGAAAGCGGCTCGTCGGGCTCGGCGGCCAGCGCAAGTTCCTCAAGTTTGAACTGGGTCTCGGCCAGCCACTCGGAATAGGGCTCGGCGTCGGCGAGGGAGCGCTTGATCTCCTCGTCCTCGATGATCCGGCCTTCCTCCATGTCGATCAGCAGCATCTTGCCGGGCTGGAGGCGCCACTTTCGGACGATGCGCTCCTCCGGAACGTCGAGGACGCCGACCTCGGAGGCCATGATCACATGGTCCTGATCGGTGATGATGAAGCGCGCGGGCCGCAGGCCGTTGCGGTCAAGCGTCGCGCCGATCTGGCGGCCATCCGTGAAGGCCACGGCGGCGGGGCCGTCCCACGGCTCCATCAGGGCGGCGTGGTACTCGTAGAAGGCGCGCCGCTTGGCATCCATCAGCGGATTGCCGGTCCAGGCCTCGGGGATCAGCATCATTACCGCCTGGGCCAGCGGATAGCCGCCGGCGACCAGCAATTCGAGCGCGTTGTCCAGGCAGGCGGTGTCCGACTGGCCGTGCGGGATCAGCGGCCACATCTTGTTGAGGTCGGGACCCAGCAGATCGCTTTCCATCGAACGCCGACGGGCGTTCATCCAGTTCACGTTGCCGCGGACCGTGTTGATCTCGCCGTTGTGGGCGATGAACCGGTAGGGGTGGGCCAGCTTCCACGACGGGAATGTGTTGGTGGAAAAGCGCTGGTGGACCAGCGCCATGGCGGACTCGCAACTGCCGTCGGCGAGGTCCTTGTAGAAGGTGCCCACCTGGTGGGCGAGCAGCAGCCCCTTGTAGACCACCGTCCGCGTCGACAGCGACGGCAGGTACAGCTGCGTCAGCGTCGGCATGTTGCGCTTGATGGCCAGCTCGGCCAGCGGGTTCTGGGTCTGCTTGCGGATCGCCAGCAGCTTGCGCTCGTGGGCGTCCTGGTCCTTCACATTGGGGCCACGGCCAATGAAGGCCTGCCGGATCACCGGCATCTGGGCGAGCACCGCTTCGCCGAGACCCTCGGTGTCGATGGGCACGTCTCGCCAGCCCAGCAGTGGCTGTTTCTCGACAGTCAGGAAATGCTCGAACTGCTCCAGCGCCGCGTTGCGGGCCAGAACGTCGCGCGGCAGGAAGCACATGGCGACCGCGTATTCGCCGGCCGACGGCAGCTCGATGCCCTCGCCCGTCGCCCAGGCGCGATAGAGCCCGTCGGGTATCTGGATCAGAATGCCGGCGCCGTCACCCACCAGCGGATCGGCGCCCACGGCGCCGCGATGGTCCAGGTTGACCAGAATTTTCAGGCCAGCCTCAATGACCTCATGTGACTTGCGGCCCTTGATATTGGCCACGAAGCCCACGCCGCACGAGTCATGCTCGTTCGCCGGATCGTACAGACCTTGCTTAGGGGGAAACCCCATCCCGTCCTCTTAACTCGTCTCAAGCACGCCAAAACGCGGCCCAAACCCCTGATCTTAAAAGGGAGGCCGTGATCGCGCGCATTTATCCGGCAAGATCGACCCTTGTCGATGGGCGGAAAGCTGCAAGCGAGGAAGATTTTTCTAATGCCCGAGATGAGCTCAGGGCGCTGAAAGGCTTTGCTTGCCCGGACAAGCGATCCAGCCGCCGGGCGCGCGGCGATATGTCGTGGCCGTATAGGCCCCGGCCTGGAGCTTCCTAATGAAGTAGGTCCCGAGGAATCCGCTCTCCGCCCCGGTGGGAACCTTGAAAAACGCCGCGACGTCCGGGCGCTTGCCGTTGACCCGGACCGGCCCGGAAAGGTCCACGCTGGGCCCCCGCAAGCTCAGATAGCCATCTGGGGAGGTGATGCTGGGCCCAAGCTCGGAAATCCATCCACTGACGGTCAAGGTCGCCTCTCCGCCCACCCCAGGCGTGAGGGTGGCGACCTCGAGGTTGCAGTTGGGCGTAGGCTTCGCGGCGGCGAAGATCGCGGCCAGCTTGGCTGCAGTCGGCGTCAGGCTGGGCATAGCAGGCGCCTCGGTGCGGGCCGCCTTCAGAGCGGGCGCGGTTCCCAACACATGATCGATGCGGGCCAGCGCGGCAGGCGATGGTGCGGGGCCGTCGCCGACCGCAACCCGCAGGCCGCTTTCCAGCACCTCCAAGACAACGATGTCGGGCTTGAACCGGTCGATCAGGTCCTGCCGCCAGAATCCGTCCTGATTGTGCGCCAGAATGATGCGGCTGAAGTGGGAATAGAGGAACGGCATCAGGGCATTGGAGAAGGAATCCCGGGTCATGAGCAGGACCGGCTTGCCGAGTTCGCCGGTGTCGACCGCCTGGGGCGCAGTCCAGTCCTGGCGGGGCCCGAGGAAGGTAATGCGCTGAATCTTCTTCATCGCCGCGGGGTCTTCGAGGTTCGGATAGTCCAGATTTACGAAGCTCGAGACTCCCAGCATCAGGGCCAGGTCGCGCGGGCGAGCGACGCCCTGCAGTTCAACCTTCGTGAAATCGGAAAGCGGGCGGGGCGCGTCGGCAACGCCCAGAGCGTGCAGCCGATCCATCATGCCGACATAGCCGGCATAGGCGCCGTAGCTCGTCCAGTGTGTGTCGTGCAGGCTGAAGGTATTCTGGCCGGCGCGCGTCGCCGCGGCGACCTGGGGCTGCAGGTAGAGAACATCCCCGGCCTGGGCCACTCGGGCGTAGGTGGGCAGGGTCTGCGCCAGGCGGCTGGGGCTGGGTCCGACGAACCAGACCGGACCATGCCGCGGATAGACGGTTTCCTTCACCGGCGGCGAGAGCACCATATAGGTCGCCCCCGCCGCGCGGACCGCCTCGGTGCGGCCGGCGAGCGTCGAAAGCCAGGCGCGGACCTGAGGCCCCTCCAGCGGCGGGTCACCCCGCGCGGCGCCCAGATGGCTGTCATCGTCGAAGAACAGCCAGCCGTCGCGGCCGACAATCACCCGGTTGGAGCCGCTGACACCGATCATCATCCGCAGGCGGTTGAGCAGGCCGATCAGGTGCGGGCGGACCGGGAAATTGTCGGCGACGTAGGCGTCGGCGCCCTTCCGGAACCCCTTGAAGTCGCCGAGGCCCTTGGGCCAGTCCGGCCTGGCGGCCAGGACACGGTTCTCCTGGATATCCGGCGCGCGGACGAACCGCGGCGCGATCCACGCCGCGGCGATCAGGATCAGGATGGTCCCGACCAGCAACCGCCAATGGGTGCGAGAGGCGAGCAAGGCCTAGAACCTGAAATATAGGAAGGGGTTTAGAGTCGAGCCCACTAGGATCGCGATGCTGAGCACGAAGCCAACGGCCAGCAACGGGATCGGAATGGCGTGGACGCTGCGGGTGTCGAGGCGCGCCGGCCGTTCGGGGTGCGGCGGCTCGGCGTGGCGGAACCCGAGCCGCTCCATCACCGCCGGCAGCAACGGGAAGGCCAGTAACGAGCCTACGATGAGTGCGGCGACCGCCTGGGCGTTGGCAAGGATCGAGAGTGCGGCGTCAGGGGCGGCGAAGGCGCGGACATCGGCCATGGTCGCCAGGTAGTGCAGCGCCTGCGGCAGGCCGTCGGCGCGGAAAAAGACCCATCCGACCATGACCACCAGGATCGCATAGGCGTGGCGTACGAGCCGAGGCATGCGGTCCAACGCACGGCCCAGGCCGAACCGCTCCAGCATCAGAAAGCCCCCGTGATAGAGGCCCCAGACGATGAAGCGCCAAGCCGCGCCGTGCCACAGGCCGGTGAGGAAGAAGACAATCAGCAGGTTCCGGATGGTCTTGCCCTGCCCCAGCCGGTTGCCGCCCAGCGGGATGTAGACGTAGTCGCGGAACCAGGACGAAAGGCTCATGTGCCAGCGCCGCCAGAACTCGGTGATCGACTGGGACATGTAGGGGTAGTCGAAGTTCTTCGGGAACGTGAAGCCCAGCAGGAACGCCAGCCCGATCGCCATGTTCGAATAGCCGCAGAAATCGAAGTAGATCTGCAGGGTATAGGCCCAGATCCCAAGCCAGGCCGAGGTGGCGTTGAGCGCGCCCAGATCCAGGCTGAAGCCGTGATCGGCCAGCGGGGCGACGGCGTTGGCCACCAGCACCTTCTGCGCCAGCCCCACGATGAAGTACTGCACGCCCAGGCCGATATGTCCGCTGCGCCTGCGCTCGCCATGCATCTCGTCGCGGATGTCGGCATAGCGGACGATGGGGCCCGCGATCAGGTGCGGGAACATCAGGATGTAGGCCGCGAAGCGGATGGGATCGCGCTCGACCTTCACGGAACCGCGGTGGACGTCGACGACGTAGCTGACGAGCTGGAAAGTGAAGAACGAGATGCCCAGCGGCAGCACATGGTGCGCCTCCAGGATCGGCCGCCCCGGCAGGACAGCATTGAGGTTGTGGGCGATGAACTCGGCGTACTTGAAGAAGCCCAGCACGCTGAAGTCGGCGGCGATCAGGGCGGCGAGGATGCCGACGCGACCACGTCCGGCCGGCGTTCGCTCGAGCCACAGCGAGCCGGCGTAGTTGAGGCCGATCAGGCCCAGCAGCAGGAAGACATAAGCCCCCTCGCCCCAGACGTAGAAGGCGGCGCTGCCGACCAGCAGAGCGCCGGCGCGCCAGCCGGAGGCGTAGTACCCGATGAGGAAGACGGGCAGAAAATAGAAGATGAAGATGACGGAGCTGAAGACCACGCCGTTAAACCCCCGCGGCTTTGCGCGTCAGGGCTTCTTGGCGGCCGGTTTGGCGGGAGCCGCAGCCTTGGCGGGTGGCGATTTCAAAGGCTCGGTCGCGGTGATCGGTTCCACAGCGGTTGGGGCTGGCGGCGGGGCTGCGCCCGGATTCTCGGCGATGGCTACCTGGTGGATGATGAACTGGCCGCCGGGCTGGTCTTCGATGTCGAGACGTATCTGGTCGATGCTGGACGCCAGCCAGTCGCCGCCGCCGGTCGTCTGACGACTCATGTCATAAACCAGGGTCACGGTCTCATTGAGGCCGGGCTTGGCACTGCCAGTGGCCTTGCCGAGGAAGTCGATCGATTCCGGATGGGCGGCGGTAGTGTAGTAAAGTGCGCCGTCCCATGGCTCGCCGGCGCCGGTGCGGGTGATGCGCACAATCACCATGGAATACTGCCCGCCGGGAATCGCCAGACCCTTGGGCGATCGCAGACTTGGATCCGCGATGGTGACCGCCAGGCCCTGGCCGGGCGCCGGCGTCACTTTGCTCGTCAAGCCGGTGAAGCCTTCGGTGGATCCGTCGAACGTCCACAGCTTGGCGGTCCTGAGGGGCTGGCCGTTGAGCTCAAACCCGCTGGTTGTCGCGTTCCAGGCCACGGGACCGGGCTTCTCAACGGCCGCGACCGCAGGCGTCACCGGCGCTTTTGCCTCGGTTGCCGGCCTATTGCAGGCCGTCAGCGCGAGCGCCACAGCGGTCAGGCCGATCCAGGACAGAAGCTTCACGAGGCGATCTCCCAAGACGCGCCGGACAGTCCGCCGGATTCGCCTGTAGGTTTAGCATGGCCGCTCATCCTCGCCACGCCGCGGCGCCTGAAAAAAAGGCCGCGCCCTTTAAGGGGCGCGGCCAGTTCATAGGGAGGAAACGCCCCGAAGGGCGAGATCACCTTTGGGTCGAGGCCTTCGAAAGGCAAGAATGAGTTTATCGGGGCTGGAATTCGCCCCTGACCGACCCACTCCCTGTGCAATCTGGAGGCGGCGACGGTGAAAAGCAGGGCGCTTATCACGTAGGAGCAGTGGCGAGCGAACGCCGGCCGGCGGGTTGACAGTGTCCGAAGGGGGCCCATCGTCCCGGCCAACGACCGAACCGGGGGGACGGCAGATGACGGCGACCGAAGCGCGCGCGGCGGGCGACCGCCACATATCCATAGATGCGGTTCGCGGGTTCGCCGTACTGGGCATCCTGCTGATGAACATCGTCGGGATGGGCCTGCCCTCCTTCGCCTACATCGACCCCACCTACGCGGGCGGCTCCACGGGTGCGGACCTGTGGACCTGGGCGGTCAACAATGTGCTGACCGACGGCAAGATGCGGGCGCTCTTCACGATGCTCTTTGGCGCGAGCGCAGTGCTTATCGCCGACCGCGCCGAGGGCGGACATCCGGGGCCCGCAGGCACGCACTACCGCCGCCTGGGCTGGCTCTTCTTGATCGGAATGCTGCACGCCTATCTCCTGTGGTGGGGCGAGGTGCTGGCGCTCTACGCCGTGGCGGGCGTGATCATTTTCCCGTTCCGCAAGCTCAACCCACGCCTCCTGCTCGCCATCGGCGCGACGATCCTTGGGGCCCTGCTGGTCAAGAACCTCCTGGCGGCAGGACACCTCGAGGCCCTGCGGGCGGCGGCGAACGCGCCCGGAGCCGCGGCGAACGCGGTGAGGGCCTGGCAGGAGGCTTCGGTCTCGGTGATCCTGCCGCCGGAGGTGAAAGCCCAGGAGATCGCCGGTTACCGCGGCGGCTTCATGGATGCGCTGCGGGTACGGGCGCAGATGGCCATGCTGATGCATTTGGTCATCGACCCCGGTGATGGCCTGCCCGAGGCGATCGGACAGATGTTCATCGGTATGGCGCTCTTCCGGCTGGGCTTCTTCACGCTCGGGTGGACCAGCCGCGCCTATGGCTGGATGATCGCAGCGGGATATTTGGTGGGCGCCCCGGTCACCGCGTGGCTCGCGTGGAAGATCGTGCAGGCGGACTTCGATCCGCTGGCGCTGCACCGCTGGGAAGTCTGGGGCCAGGGACCACGGCCGTTCATCGCGCTAGCCCATGCCAGCGTCGTTCTGCTCATCGTCCGCTCCGGTGCAGCGCGAGCCCTTGTCGGGCGGTTCGCCGCGGCGGGGCGGATGGCCTTCAGCAACTATCTGATGACTTCGATCATCACGACGTTTCTGTTCTGCGGCTTCGGGTTCGGGCTCTACGGCAGGCTGTCGCGGTTTCAGGAACTGGCCGTTGTGGCGGGGATCTGGGCCTTCATGCTGATCTGGAGCAAGCCTTGGTTGGCGCGCTTCCACTATGGGCCCTTCGAATGGGCCTGGCGCTCCTTGGTGAAATGGAGTCCGCAGCCGTTCGCCCGCAGCCCGCAAGCGGATACAGCCGGCGCCTGAAGCGGCGCGGCCGGCCCTCCCCGGTCCGGGAAAAGGCGATGGTACCACCTCTCGGTCTCGAACCGAGGACCTCTAGATCCACAATCTAGCGCTCTAACCAACTGAGCTAAGGCGGCACTTCGCGAGGGGCGTTTCTAATCGCAGGCGCCGCTGCGATCAAGCGCGTCTCGCTATTCTCGGGCAACAGTCAAAGAAAAGGCCCCGGAGGCTCGCGCCGCCGGGGCCTTTGTATTCGTCAGCAGATGCCCGTCAGCCCTTCGGCAGTTCAAACCGAAGCGGGATCCGCACCTGTCCACCTTCAACTGGCGCGCCATCCTTCGACATCGGCCGCATCTTGAAGAGCTTGCTCATCTTGATCGCAGCATCGCCGAAGCCTTGGTCGCCAGGTTCCTCGGAAACCACCGAACAACCCTCAAGCAGCCCTCGCGAGTTGACGGTGCAGCTGATTGTCGCCTTGCCGTTCACACCCATACGTTGGGCGCGGTCCGGGAAGTAGCGTGCAAGATCCTCGCCGCTCGGCTTGCGCAGCCAGTCGGGCTGAGTGATGACCGATGGACGCGGAGGCTCGGGTGGCGGCGCCGCAGGAGGCTTGGGCGCCTCGATCCTGTGCTCGACCGGGGGAACCGGCAGAGGCGGGATCGAAGGCATGTCCGGCATCGCGACAGGCGGCCTTGGCTGCAGCTTCGGCGGAGGCGGGGGCGGCGTGTTTGGCGGCGGCGGCGGCGGAGGAGGAGGAGGCGGGGGCGGCACCGGCTTGACGATGCTCACATCCGTCACGTCGTCCGAGTACTCTTTGAACTGAGGCTCGAACTTGCTCTTCCACAGATAGTACGCCAGCGCCGCGTGCACGATGATCGAGACTACGATCGCGATCGTCATACCCTTGTTACGCTTGGGCCGCGGGTCGTCAAACGGGTTGTGACTCCCGTGCAGGACGTCAGGAGGTGATGAATCAGTCATGTGTCACCGCCTCACTTGTTGTTGTCTTCGCCGACGAGGGCCACGCTGTAGAACCCGTTGTCCTGCAACATGTTCATCACGCCCATAAAGTCGCCGTACAAGACGTTCTTGTCGCCGCGGATGAAGATCCGTTCTTTCCCGGGGTCACGCTTGGAACCCACCTGCTTCCTCAGGTCATCACCGAGCGTGGCGAGATCCGAGGGGAAGTCCTGGATGAAAATCCGACCGTTCGGTTGGATTGAAATATAAACCGGCTTGGGCGGATTGGTGCCCGGTTTGGCGACTGCGGGAGGAAGTTCCACCTTCACCGTGACGGCCGCCAGAGGCGCCGCCACCATGAAGATGATCAGGAGGACCAACATCACGTCCACAAAGGGAGTGACGTTGATGTCCGCCATCGCTTCTTCTTGGCTGCCGCCAGAGCCTGAAAGCTTGGCGCCCATCTGGCTTAGGCTCCCTTGTCGAGCTGCCGGGAGATCGCGTTCATCAGTTCAGCCACAAAGCCTTCAGAGCGGGCGCCGTAGGCGGAAATCCGCGTCTGGAAGTAGTTGTAGAAGATAACCGAAGGGATGGCGGCGAACAGGCCTAGGCCCGTGGCCAGCAGGGCTTCGGCGATGCCGGGCGCCACGACCGCGAGGTTGGTGGTGTTGGTGTTCGCGATCCCGATGAACGAGTCCATGATCCCGTAAACGGTGCCGAACAGACCGATGAACGGACCGTTGGAGCCGACCGAGGCCAGGAACTGCATGCCGCTGGAGAGGCGACGCGTGAGCGAGGCCTGAACGGCGGACACGGCGTGTTCGGCGCGGTTGAGCGTCGTCTCACGATGCTCGCCCGCGACATGCAGGCCAGCCTGACGGGACAGTTCGACTTCTTGCGCAGCCGCGGCGGCCATATCGGCCAGCGGGTTGCCGTCGAACTCCTCCGTCATGGCGATCCGGCCCATGTCCGGGATCGACTTGGCGCCGCGGAAGGCTTCGAGGAAGCCGTCCGACACGCGGTTCAGAGCGCGGAACTCGAGAAGCTTGGTGATCAGCAGCGTCCAAGAGAACACCGAGGCCAGCAGCAGGCCGATCATAACGACCTTCACGACCGGCTTTGCGTCGATGAACATCGTACCGATGCCCATCTTGCCGGCGTGCTTCATTTGCGGCGGCAGGCTGGCGTCCGGCGCGTCGGCCGCGGGTGCGGCGGCAGGAGCCACAGCAGCATCGGCAGGCGCAGCAGGGGCCGCGGCAGCATCAGCCGCCGGGGCGGCAGGGGCGGCGGCGGTCTGAGCGAACGCCGGCGCGCTCGCCATCAGCGCCATGGCGCCAATGAGAGCGATGAATGGGGTCTTCAGTTTGTTGTCGAACATCTGTCGCCAGTTCCTGGTTGGTCTTGCACGAGTGGCCGGAGGGTCGTCGCGCGAGAGCGTCTCCACCCTAGTTGAAACAATCCCGTCGTCGCGATCCGGTTGCCCGGACCGACACGACAGGCCGCTATCGCAGCGCCCGACCCGTGACGAACCCGACAACGTTGTGAGGGGCATGCGTCGCGAAGGCGCTTGGTGACGTCCTCGTCCCCGGAAGGATTTGGAAATCTTACCGCTATGTTAGACGTGCGGCCCCGGTCCTTTGGCAACCCCTTATTAAGGCGTCAAGGGGGCACGGGACTCAGAAGCCTTGCGAAAACACTTTGCACGCCCCACGGCTGTTGCAGTGCACAATCTTTGCGCCAAGTAACGCCACACCGAATTCTACCTTGACGCGAGCCGAGATGCTGCGACGCAGCATCTTCGGACAACCTCGGTCTTGGCAATTTGTTCGCCGATCGGGCGTGGAGTGGTTGCGAAGCAGTCAGATCGGGCCTCGGTTGAAAAGCGCATCACCCACTGCGTGGGTCGGTAAAGCCGTTCGCGCCGTAGATAGCTGGCGTTCTGATGTTCCCCCTGCTGGTCTACGATCCAAGAAAAATTACATCTGTAGTTGATCTTGTCAATGCCTCGCCGGCCGCTCGGCCCGATCCCGAGGGGAACGGTCGTCGCGCGGGACCGCCGCTCGCCCGCGGGGCGGGCGGCAACTCATCTGATCTGTGCAAAAAGGACAGTGGTGCCTGGGGGCGGATTCGAACCACCGACACGCGGATTTTCAATCCGCTGCTCTACCAACTGAGCTACCCAGGCAAGAGGCCGCCAGCGCGGGAGCCGCGTCTATAAGTGAGCCGCTTTCGGAAGTCCAGCGAGGGTGCTCAGTCCTTGCGGTCAGCGTCCTCCGAGGTCTCGTCCACCTTGGCGCCGGGGACGGCGTAGCGACCGGTGAACCAGCGCTGGAGGTCCACGTCGGCACAGCGGCGCGAACAGAACGGCTTGTACCCGACCTCCGTCGGCTTGGCGCAGATAGGGCACCTGGCAATGTTCGCGCGAGACGTCATGCGGCCGCCACGTCCAGCACTTCGCGCGGCCGGGCCGGGTCAGCGATGATCACGAAACGGGCGCCGATCTGTTCAGCCAGCAGCCTGGCCAGCGGCGCGGCTGCCTTGGCGACGTCGGGCGCACACCGCGCGCTCAGGCGCGCGCCGGGCTGGGATGTCGATTCTGCCTCAATTCGTCGGATCAGGCGCTGGGCGAGCGTGCGGTCGCTGAGCGCGCCATCTTCACGGCAGAGAATCTCGGCAAGCGGTCGGGTGCGGCGCGGCAGCGAGAGCTCCATGGTGCCAAGGCGCCCGACTGGGCCGATCAGCACCCCCGGATTGTCCGGCCCGAACGCCGCCCGTGCGGTGGCCAGCAGAGTATTGCCATCGTGACCCCGTCCGACGAGGTCGATGACAACGATACCGCCCAGCCCCTTGAGCCGCAGCAGGCGGGCGGACATGCCAAGTGCAGCCATATTGGCCTGGCGCGTCACCCGTTTGGCGTCGCCGCCCTTGCGCTCGGAAAGATCGACGTCGATGGCGGTGAGCGCGCGCGTTGGCTCAATGGCGAGTTCGCCTCCCCCGGGCAGAGGGTGAACGATCTCCAGCGCCTCCATCTCGGCGTCGTCGGCGACATCGCGAGCGACGCGGCCTCCGACCAGCTTGGCGTCGCGGGCGTGGTGTTGCAGTTCCGCGGCCATGTCAGGAGCCGGGGTCGTGAGGCGCGGCGCGCCCTCTGCCGGTCCCAGGGCGCGGGCGATGGCAAGTTTGCCCCGCCGGGGCTCGCCCCGAATCTCGATCTCCAGCGTCTGGCCACGCACCGGCTTGGCGTCCGGCCGGAAAGGCAGGATCGCCTCCGCGCCGCCACCCAGATCGAGGAATGCGGTGGCCAGCGTCGGCTCGATGCTCGCGACGCGAGCCACCAGGCGCGCGCCGAGCAGCAGGCGCGGGTCGCCGTCATCGCGGCGGATAATCAGGCGCTCCGGTCGACCGTCGAGGGTGACGACGCCCCGGATCTCGCCGATGCCCTTGTCGAGGTAGATGCGGCGGTCGCTCATGGCAGGCGGTATCCAAGGCCGGAAAGCAGGTTCATCGCCTCATAGAGCGGCAGGCCGACGACGCCGGAATAGGAACCCTGCAGCGCGGTGACGAAAGCCCCTGCCCGGCCCTGGATGGCGTAACCGCCGGCCTTGCCCAGGCCCTCGCCACAGGCGATGTAGCTATCGATCTCCGCGGCGGTCAGACGTTTGAAATGCAGGCGGCTCTCGACCAGCCGTTTGGCGCGGCGGCCGTCCGGTCCGATGGCGCAAAGGCCGGTGAGGACGCGATGGGCGCGGCCGGAGAGCAGTTCGAGGCATTCGCGCACCTCGGCGTCGGTCTCGGCCTTGGGCAACACCCGGCGGCCCAGCGCGACCACCGTATCGGCGCCCAGTACATGCCCGCCGGACTGCGCGGCGGCGACCTTTTCGGCCTTCGCCATGGCAAGCCGCGTCGCGAGCAGGCGCGGCGTTTCATCTTTCAGGGGAGATTCATCGACCTCGGCGGCCTCGACCGCATCTGGCTCAAGACCGATCTGGCGCAGGAGGTCGAGCCGCCTGGGACTTGCGGAGGCCAGGACCAGGCGTTGCGGCGTCGTCGGCAAGACGACCTTAGCGGACGCGGAAGGTAATGCGGCCCTTGGACAGGTCGTACGGCGTCATTTCCACCAGCACCTTGTCGCCGGCCGAGACCCGGATGCGGTTCTTGCGCATCTTGCCAGCGGTGTGAGCGATAATCTCGTGGTCGTTCTCAAGTTTCACGCGGAACGTGGCGTTGGGCAGCACTTCGCTGACCGTGCCGGGAAACTCCAGAAGTTCTTCTTTCGCCATTGAGGCTCCAAATCGAAATAAAGCGACGGCCCGCGCCTTTACGTCAGGACGCGAGCCGTGGATAGCGCCTGAATTATAGCGCACCGCCCATGGCGAGGTCGATGGGGCCTAGGCGCCGCCGCCGAACCGCTCGGCGATCCGAGCCCTGAGCGCGTCCCGAACCTGGCGGTAGGCGGCCAGCCGGACCTCGCGCGAGCCCTCGGTCAGGGTCGGATCATGGGTCGGCCAGTACTCGATATCCGCCGCCCGGCCTCGCGCCAGTTCCACGGAACGATGCTGCGCTTCCGGCGTCAGCGAGATTACCAGGTCGAACGAGTGGTCGTCCAGATCGCCAAAGGTCTTGGTGCGGTGCCACGACAGGTCGTAGCCGATCTCGGCCATGACCGCCTGTGCAAAGGGGTCCGCGCGTGCAGGGCCGTCTTCGTCGTCCTCGTTCAGGGGCGGCGCGCGCTTCAGCCCGCAGCTGTCCACGAACACGGCCTTGCCGACCATAAGCTTCAGCAGGGCCTCGGCGATCGCCGAACGGACCTGATTGAAGTTGCAGGCGAAAAGCACCGCGCCCGGCAGTGGCTCGCGCGGCGCGTCAGCGGGCATGCGCCGTTAGCCCCGCCAATGCAGTGCGCAGATCAGGGTGAAAAGCCGCCGCGCGGTGTCGGCGTCGGTCTCGATCTTGCCGGCCAGACGGGTCCGCAGGAGTTCCGAGGCTTCGTTGTGCAGGCCGCGCCGGCCCATATCGAGCGCTTCGATCTGAGCCGGCGTCGAATTGCGGATCGCCTGATAGTAGCTCTCGCAGATCATGAAATAATCTTTGATCAGGCTCCGAAATGGCGAGAGCGATAGGATGTGGCGGCGCTCGTAGTCGGGACCCCGTACGTCCAGCACCAGACGGTTCTCGATCAAGCCCATTTTCAGGTCGTAGGGGCCGCCGGCGGCTCCTTCGGGATGGAAGAAGTTCTCCTCCAACAGGTCGAAGATCGCGATCTGCCGTTCCTGCTCCTGGTCGCGCGACACAGCCGCGAGCGACTCTTCGTCGAGCTCTACGGTCTGCAGTCGATGCGTCTTGCTGTCGTCGGCCATGGCGTCCGAGGATGAGGCGTCAGTGACGCTTTATGGCATTCCGCCCCCCCGCGTCATCCCGCACCTGCGAACGCAGCCAGATGCACGTGAAGAAAAACGCACGGCGCTCGGCCCGTCCGATCGTGGGGGCTACGAATTCAGCTGCGTTTGATGGCTACGGATTGCCCAAAATGTCGGAGCTCTGGATCGCGGCTCCGTGGCGAGTTGCTCGGCGAGGGTCGTCGCACACCCAAGGCGGCCGTTAGGGCCTTCAAGGGACCTTCGTGAAGACTGGCTAGCCCAACAGCGCTCGCGACGCCTCAAGGCTTGCCGAACGCGCCGCCAAACATGCAGGTCCGGCGCTCAGCCCTGGGCGCGCGCTTCGCGGAAGGACAGCAGCCGCCCATTCGCCTCGTCCCAGAGCGCGAGACGAGCGCAACGGAAGCTTTCCCAAAGGCCAACCCGGCTCATGGGCTTCAGCTCCGGGTGATCCTCCAGAACCTTAGACAGCCGGTAGAAAGGAATGCGGCTGGAAAGGTGATGCACGTGGTGGATGCCGATGTTGGCGGTAAACCAGCGGAGCACCGGCGGCAGGTCATAGTGCGAGCTGCCGGCCAGTGCCGCGTCGTCGCGTTTCCATTCGCCGGTCCGCGACCAGGTCGCGCCTTCGAACTGATGCTGGATGTAGAAGAGCCAGACTCCGACGGTGGCGGCCAGCAGCATGGTCACGACGTTGACGATCAGCACCGGCGCGGCGCCGAACAGCCAGATCAGGGCGCCGAGGCCCAGCGCGACGGCAAGGGCGTTGCCAATGACGCTGGCCCACGGCCTCCAGCCCTGCCGCATCAAGCCGAACGGCAGGCGCTGCATAACGAAGAACACGAAGGCGGGTCCAAGACCGAACATCACCAGTGGATGACGGTAAAGCCGGTAGCCCAGCTGGCGTATCGGGGTGAGCGCCCGGTACTCTTCCAGGGTCAGCATCTCGATCGCACCGAGACCCCGCCGGTCGAGGTTGCCGGAAGTGGCGTGGTGGATGGCGTGGGTCTGGCGCCAGTAGTGGTAGGGCGTCAGCGTGAACACGCCGATGACCCGGCCGACCCACTCGTTGGCCTGCTTTTGCCCGAAGAATGCGCCGTGACCACAGTCGTGCTGGATCATGAACAGCCGCACGAGGAACAGCGCCGCCGGAATGGTCAGCAGAAGCGCCGCCCACCAAAGCCCCATGGCCAGCAAGCCCCAGGCGATGACCCAGATCACCAGTAGCGGAACGGCCGTTACGACGATTTCTAGGATGCTGCGGCCGGTGCGGGCTTCGCGATAGGGCGCGAGCCGCTTGGACCAGGCGCCAGCAGATTGCGCGTCGGCGGACACGGCAAGGCTTTCTGGAGAGACGATCGTGGCGATCACGTTTGCTCCGGAAGGAAGGTTTGATTGCGGCTGCAAGATCAGCTTTGTCCCAGTCGAATCGCCGCGGACCGGGCGTGGGCGGGCAGCCCTTCGGCCTCGGCCAGGGCGATGGTCGCCGGCGCCAGCTTACGGAAGGCCGCTTCGTCGCACTTCACGATCGAGGTCCGCTTGATGAAGTCATATAGGGACAGGCCCGAAGAGAATCGCGCCGCCCGACTGGTCGGAAGCACGTGGTTGGAGCCTGCAACATAGTCACCGATAGCTTCAGGCGCATGACGCCCAAGGAAGATTGCGCCAGCGTGACGCACCCGGTCGGAGAGACGCTCGGGCGATTCGACGGCGAACTCCACGTGCTCGGGTGCGATCAGATCGACCAGCGCGGGCGCTTCCTCGAGGGGCGCAATCACCACCGCGCCGTGGTTGCGCCAGGACGCTGCGGCGTCCTTGCCCGTGGAAAGCGCGCCCAGTTGGTCCAGCACTGCGGCTTCCACCTTGGCGGCGAACGCCTCATCGTCGGTGATCAGGATGGCCTGGGCGGCGGGGTCGTGCTCGGCCTGAGACAACAGATCCGCGGCGATCCATTCGGGCTTGTTGGCGCCATCGGCCACCACCACGATCTCTGAAGGTCCAGCGAGGTTGTCGATGCCGACCACGCCATAGACGCGGCGCTTGGCGGCCGTGACGAAGGCGTTGCCCGGTCCGACGATCTTGTCGACCGGCGCGATGGGACCCGCCCCATAGGCGAGCGCCGCCACGGCCTGCGCGCCGCCGACCCGCCAGATCTCCGTCACACCGGCCGCCTTCGCGGCCGCCAGCACCGCCGGCTGCAGCTTTCCGGGCGGCGTCACCATCGCGATCCGCCCAACGCCGGCCACAGCGGCTGGGACAGCATTCATGAGCACTGTTGAGGGATAGGCCGCGCGTCCCCCCGGAACGTAAATGCCCACGGAGTCCAGGGGACCCCAACGCCAGCCCAGCTCCACGCCGGCTTCATCGGTGAAGCGGAGATCGGCGGGGCGCTGGCGGGCGTGGTAGCTGCGGATGCGTTCGGCCGCGAAGGCGATGGCGTCGCGCACCGCCTGCGGACACGCCGCCGCGCCGGCGTCGATCTCGGTCTGGCTGACGCGGATCGAGGTCTCATCCAGCTCTACGCGATCGAACTCGCGCGCAAACCTCAGCAGCGCGGCAAGGCCCTCGGCCCGCACTGCGGAAAGGACGTCGCGCACGATGGCGTCGACATCGTCCGGCGTCTCGCGGCGCTCATCCACGAAGGCGGCGAACGCGGCCCTGAATCCTGGGTCTGAGAAATTGAAACGGCGCATCGGCGGCTTCTTTAGCCGCGCGCCCGCCGAAGCGCCATGGCGCAGGGGCTATTCAGCGTGCTTGGGCGTACGCGGCGTACGCCAGGGTTCGGACACGTCGGCGAGGATGGCGTCGATGCATTCGACCACTGCGCGCAGGTCGCCGCCGCCGGCGCAGCTGATCGTCACTGTACCGCCGGGCGCCTCGCCGGGTTCGAACGTCACCGCCAGAACTTCCAGCACCGCGTCGCGCGAGCCGCGACGAATCTGCCGCGTCTGCAACTTCAGAACGCCGCCCAGCTGCAGGCCAGAGCGCACGCGCTGGCTCTCCCCGGTTTCCCAGCGATAGCGATTGAAGGCGATGGTCAGCCGACGCGCCTTGGCCTCGTAGGTGATTTCGCCAACCTTCGCGACGGCATCCTGCATGGCGGCCGAAATTACCGCCAGATCTTCGGCGTCTTCGGCCAGCAGGCGCAGGGGAGCGACCTGAACCATCAGTCCTCCTCGCCCTCCCCGTCGCCCGTGAGGCGGCGGATCTGTGCGCCACAGGCGCTGAGCTTCTCTTCCAAGCGCTCGAACCCGCGGTCCAGGTGATAAACCCGGTTCACGATGGTCTCGCCGCGCGCGACCAGGCCCGCGATCACCAGGCTGACGGACGCCCGCAGATCGGTGGCCATGACCTGTGCGCCTTCCAGCGTCTCCACGCCCCGCACCCGAGCTTCACCGCCCTGGACGGAGATGTCCGCGCCCAGACGTCCCAGTTCGGGGACGTGCATGAAGCGGTTCTCGAAAATCGTCTCCCTGATGACGCTCTCACCATCGGCAAGGGTCATCAGCGCCATGAATTGCGCTTGCAGGTCGGTCGCGAAGCCAGGATAGACCCCCGTCTCCAGCTCGACAGCCTTCAGGCGTCCGCCATTGCGCCGCACCGTCAGGCCGTCATCGTGCGGGATCACCTCGACGCCGGCCTCGACCATCTTGTCGATCAGCGCCTGGATTAGCACCGTCCGCGTGCCCGTCAGCCGGACCTCGCCGCCCGCCATCGCGGCGGCGACGGCATAGGTGCCGGTCTCGATCCGATCGGCCATGACGGCATGGCTCGCCCCATGGAGACTGGTAACGCCTTCGATTGTAATCGTGGACGTCCCGGCGCCGCTGATCTTGGCGCCCATCTTGTTCAGACATTCGGCCAGATCGATCATCTCCGGCTCGCAGGCCGCGTTGTTCATCACGGTCTCGCCGCGGGCCAGCACGGCCGCCAGCATGGCGTGCTCGGTCGCGCCCACGGAGTTGAACGGGAAATCG
The DNA here is from genome assembly GCA_038203295.1 of Caulobacterales bacterium. Lineage (GTDB taxonomy): Bacteria > Pseudomonadota > Alphaproteobacteria > Caulobacterales > Caulobacteraceae > Phenylobacterium. The sequence goes on along the minus strand of JBBREC010000032.1, from coordinate 7,660 downwards.
ATCACCCCGCCTCTCAGGCCGCCGGGGGCCTGTGCGTAGACATAGCCTTCGTGCAGGTCGATCCGCGCGCCCAGCGCTTCCAGCGCCTTCAGGTGCAGGTCGACCGGCCGCGCGCCGATGGTGCAGCCGCCCGGCAGCGAGACCTTCGCCTGGCCGGTCCGCGCCAGGAGTGGGCCCAGCACGTTGAACGAGGCCCGCATCTGGCGGACCAGGTCATAAGGCGCGAAGCCGCTGACGATCTCCTTGGTCCGCAACAGGGTCTCGGGGCCGTCGTCGCCGACCGATTCCGTCACCTCGGTCCCAAGCCGCTGCAGCAGCTTGCCGAGGAACCGCGTGTCGGCGAGGCGCGGCATGTTGGTAAGCCGCAACGGCTCGTCGGTCAGCAGGCTCGCCGCCATCAGCTTGATGGCCGAGTTCTTGGCGCCGCTGATCGGGATCTCACCCTTCAGCCGCGCGCCGCCGGTGATGGCGATGCGGTCCAATCCATATCCTTCGAAACGGCCGCGCTTTGACGTGAAATCGCGGGGGCCAGCCCAAGTCCGCTATCTAGCGTGCGCCGAAACCCCGCGCAAAGGCCTCAGTCCGCCGCATCGCTTTTGGATCCGGGGTTGGCAGGCGCCGCGGGTGATGCCGCCTTGCGCCGACGCAGGTTCGCTCTCAGCGCCTGGGCGAGCTTCGCCTCGCGAAGGGAAACAGGCGTGTTGGGAGGTTTGTTGGCCGGCGGCATCGGCAAGGCGTGCGGCGAGGTGTCCGCGCCGTCAAGGCCGGCCGGCGCGATTGGGGCTTCACGCGGGCCGCGGTGTTGGCTATAGCCGCGCCTCGCCAATCGCCGCGATAGCTCAGTGGTAGAGCGCATCCTTGGTAAGGCTGAGGTCCAGGGTTCGAATCCCTGTCGTGGCACCATGGCTCCCCGAGTGGTCAAGCACTTGGGGAGCCGCCAATCATACAAATCAGAACCTGGCTGCTGCTGGCGTCGCCGTTTGGGTGGCCTTGAACCGCCTCGATCAGTAGGCGTGGAAGCTATCCAGCCCCAACACCTCATGGATGCCCGAGATGGTGGCTGTCGCCTTCACCTCGGCCAGACGCGCCGGCAGAACTGTGGCGATCTCGTCCTGCTCGCACCAGAAATCGGCGTGGGCTTCCATTGCGGCGCAAACTCGAGCCTGCACATCACCGAGCGAAACCGGTTGGAGCTGGTCCAATTCATGCTCGATGCGTGACAGCGGGGGGCCGAAGAACAACCGGGAGAGTAGCGATCCAGCCCTGCCGGTTCGCTGGACCGAGCGGACGATCCAGCGACGGCCGTCGGCGTCGATCAACTCCATACCGAGTTGAAGCCCATCCTTCAGCGTGAGCGGCCCGCACGTGGTCAATGCATCCAGATCTGGGAGGCCCCAGACGTCAGCATCCGTCGTGAAACCCAGCACTGGAAATCGGAAATCCACCTGCACCGTCTTCATGTGTTCCTCGATCTGGATTTGAACAAATCAGGAACATAAATGAGGCGAGCCGACTTGTGAAGTCTCTGTTAGCGAGGTGGTGTTGTCGGAGACTTCAATTGTAGGAGATTATCTGCGCTGTCAGCTGCGTACCCCGCCAAGCCGGCGGGTATTGCCTTCATCCAGTCGGTAGTCCCGTACCAAACACGCCGAATAGGGTCGTACCTGGGCTTGCCGGCCCATCTGCCCGTCAGCCTGCGATGCTGCTCAGTCGGCAGTACTTTGAGGAACGCGTAGTGGTTCTTCCAACTCTGTACGTTGCGGCCGAGACCTTCGAGCGGCACGGTATGATGAATTTCCTGACCCGGCACTGCGAAACCAATCCGACGAAGCACCTTCCGGGCAGCGTCAGCTGTCACCGACCCCTCCTTAAGTATTCCGATGCCCTTCGTAGCCGCTCTTAGGCCCTTGGCCGCAACGCCAAACGGCAGGGCATCCGCGATCGCAAATGCGCCGTTCATTGCTGCACCAGCATAATTTCCGTCCTGCAAATCCGCGGCAGCCTCCCAGGCCGGCCCGAGAACCGGGATGAAGGACTGCAGCGTCGACGGGCGGGGGATGTCGGGGCCATCCTGGAAGTCGTGCAAAGCATGCTTGGCGACGTCGAGCGGGAATCGAAATCCGCGATCCTCCGCCTGTCGTCGAGCCCGGATCCTGGCCATTTCCCGGTCGTAGCGGTCACCGGCCGGATCCGGAACAGTCCGAGGTTCACCGATAGGCATGCGCGCCATGTTGGTCTCCGTGGGTTTTTGAAGGCTGGCCCGAACGTGTTCGCGGGTCAGGCGGCGAAAGTGGTGTCAGGAGGCTGCCGACGGGTCCGCGTCGGCCGCCGCCGCGGGCTGTGCTGGGCACTCGATGTCGAACGACCCGGTGACGCCCACGCCGAGCGCCCCGCGATAGGTGCGCTTGCAGAGTTCGATGTGCTGTAGGATCGCCTGACCCATGGTCCTGTCCTTGCCCGTCGGCGCGGTCAGGAAATTCGTCAGGCCGGCGCACCCGGAAAGGGCGGCGCCCGCGCCGATCGATGCAGCCGCGATCACGAAACGCTTCATGGCGAAGGCTCTCTGGTTTGAGGGATGTGAATCAGTCTTGCGGCGGCAGGCCGAGGCCATAGGCGCCGCCGTGGCGTCGGGTCAGCACCTGCCGGCGCATCCGCGGATCGAAGGACATGTGGACCCAGGTCCCTTCCTCGATCAGCTGGTCGAAACGCAGGTCGGACTCCGCTATCGCCCGGCAAACCGCCAGGGGCGGGCCAAACCCGTAGCAATTGAAGTCCACTGCATGACCGCTCAGATGCGCCGAGGTCCGGGCTCCGCTCACCGCGCGGTTCAGGGCCCGGCATCGATAGCCGCTTGAGACGCTGATCACCTTGCCGCCCAGCAGCCGCCGGACGCCCTCCATCTGCGCGGCGGTGTTGCGCAGCGTCGCGACCACCTCGGGCGGCGGGGTATTGTCGAACTCGCGGTGCTGTGTGCACGCGAGCTCCTCCAGCGCGAAATGCGCCGTGAGTTGGTTCGTCATGGGATCGTCCTGTTGGGAGTTGGCGTAGGAGCGCGCGCTCAGGGCGCGCCGGTTTCAGCGAAAGTCTGGATCTCGGCTTGCTGGGCGGCTTCCACATGCGATAGCCGCGACTGGTTGCTCGACCAGACCTGGGCCATCGCCCATGCCAGCAGCGAGAGCGCGATCGCCCAGAAGCGGCTTTTCAGGCCTTCGACGGCTTTCAGCGTGTTCGCTGCCGAGGCCTTGATCTCGCCGAGCCGCTCCTCACAGCGCGCCTCGTGGTCGGTGAGACGCTGCTCCAGCGAGGCGAGGCGTTCGGAGGCGGTGGTCATGATTTCGGCTGCCCGCCCGGGTTCCCGGATAGGCTGCCGTTGACCTCGAAACCCTTGGTCTTCGACGTCTTGCTCTCAGAGCCCTGTTCGTTCTGACCGACAAACAGGTTGATCGGCAGGCCGCTCAGCATGGCCACGACCTGCTGGGCCGTGGCGACCGGCGCCTGCCGTTGCTGCTGATCGATGTCCCGGAAGGTCTCGCCCAGACGAACCTGCGCGCCGATATTGCCGCGCAGGTTCGCATCGTAGGCGTCGGAAAGGCCGGCGAGCTGGTTTCCGGCCTGGAGCTGTTGCTGCTGGCCCTGGAATCCGAAGCCCACCTTCTGCGACCGGTCCTGCAGGGCGGTCTGGGCGTTGGCGATGCGAGCCTGGGTGGCGCGCTCGGCGTCGCCCGACGCCGCGCCCAACGCCGCGTCGTAGGCATGGGATCGCAGCCCGCCAAGCGAGGCGGCCCGCGCGCGCGCCAGTTCGCCCTCGGTCATGCTCTGGGTCAGCGCGGCGCCCGAGCCGCCGAACGCGCCGGCGCCCGCGAGGTCCAGGGCCTGCTGCGCCCTCACCTGCCCTTCGTGCGCCGAAAGGTCCGCTGAGGTGGAATCCACGACATCGTGGAGATAGGGATTGAGATAGTTCCCGACGTAATCGTGGGCCTTGCCGCCAGACGCGAACGGCGCGTCCATTTGCATGTAGCCATCGAGCCAGGAGGTGTTCGCCGCGCCGCGCGTCAGGTCCGCCGCCGCGTCGAAATTCCAGGGTGAACCGCCCAGCGCCGCGGCGCCCACGCCTGCCTGGTTCTGCAGGCCGCTGGCCGGCGCCACGAGACTGTAGGGATCCAGGTCGAGCAGGCTGCCAACGCGACCGGCGACGCCCTGTGTCAGGCCGGTGGCCCACTCCGGTACGATAGGCGTCGTGGTCTTGTTGAAGCTGGAATTGGTGTTGGTGGTCTCGCTCTTGTAGCCACCGCTAACGCTGCCAAAGGGCATGGTCCGTCTCCTGTCATAGCGTCGAAATTCGTTCAGCGGCCGTCAGCCGTCAGCGTCGGCCGGCCGACGTGACGTCAAAGACGGGCAGGCCGATGCGGCAGCCCGTCGGGGCGCTGGCCCCGCTGACGCGCAGCTTGAAGAGCCGGCCGGAGACCAGCAGATCCGCCTTGGGATCGCCCGGCGCCAGGGCCGGCGCGGTGACGGTCTGTTCGATGTCCTGTGGATGGCGCCGCGCGGTGACGCTCACGCTCACCGGCCCGGCCTGGTCCTTGAAATCCGGCCAGACCTCCCGCACCAGCAGGCAGTCTTCCGGGTCGAGGTAGCTGTCGGCGGTCTCGATGAACCAGGCGAACGGCTGGCCGTCCGCCGAACGGCCCTTCTCGTGGTGATAGACCTGACCCGCGTAGGTCACCCCCACCGGATACAGCGACGGTCCCGCATCAACGAGGGCGGTCCGCGCCATCTGCCCGCGGTGCCAGGCGCCCGCGTCCGGGCCGCTTAGGCAGAGCGCTAGGTAGCGGCTGTTCTCATAGCCCTCGCGGCCGTCCGGATAGTCGAACCGCACCTCGGAGAACTCGGCGTTGGACGAGGCGACAACCTTGTCGCCCTGGCTGGCCGCCAGCCGGTCGGCGAAGGCCTGGCGGATCGGGCACGCGACCGGCTCGGCCTGCCCGCCAATGGCGTAGCGATAGAACTGGCGGTCCGGGCTTGCCCAAAACGCCGTCTGGCCCACGACCACCGCCGCGTTCGGCCCGATCAAGCCGCAGTTGCGGCCTACCCGATCGAACCGCCAGGGCTGGTTCAGCGACCCGACATAGGCGCCAAGGAACAGCGCGTCGCTGGTCCAGACCAGCATGTACGGCCCGCACATCCGCCCGGCCACGATCCGCCCGCCGCCGGTCAGCACATACTCCCGCGCCGTCGATCCTGACGCCGAGGTGCTCCACTGGGTGTTGTTTCGGATCGAGGAGTGACGAATGCACAGCGGATTGAAGGTCCCGGAGACTTCCTCGTTGCAGCCCAGCGCGAACACCTGGTAGCCGCCGTTCAGGGGCGCGACCAGCATGTGGGTGACGTTGGCCGGCGCGTTCGCCAGCGCCGTCGCCTTGCTGGCCGTCGCGTTCGTCCAGGCAAAGATCGTCTGGTTGCGCGGGCTCGCCAGCAATTGCTGTCCCCACGCCCCGAAGGACCAGGTCAGCGGGAAATAATCCGTCGCCGACGGCAGTCCATAGCCGCCAATCCCGTAGGCGCCGGTGCCATGGCCGGCGCTCCCCGCCCCGTCGATTGCGCCCGCCGCGAACCCAGAGGACGGGGTGACGTCGTACAGCGACCCGCCCTGCCAGAGTTGCAGCCGCGAATGGGTCCCGAAGGCGATGTTCAGCACTGCGGCATTGTCCGTCCACGGAAACACCGTGCGGCAGACGCCGGTCAGCGGCTGCAACGTCAGTCCCTCCCAGCCGCCGATCACCTGCGCCCGCCCCAGGCGGAACCGCACATTGGAGCCATCGGCCCAACGCCCGCTCCCGGCAAAGCTGGTGTCGTCACCGTTCAGCCCCGGCGGCAGGTCGAGGGGAATTCGCATGTTGAAATCCTGTTGGCGCGGCGGTTGACCCAGCGCGCGGGCAATGGCCCATGCTCACCGACGACCCCGAGGAGCGTCCGTGCCGGCTGCAAGTCCTTCGATTTACCTGGCGACCATCTGCTACGGCGGCATGGCCCACGCCGAGTACATGGCGGCCCTGCTGGCGTTCCGGCCGGCCTGCGCTGCGCAAGGGGTGACGCTCCACATCGACCTCGCCGGAGGCGAGGCCCTGGTGGGACGCGGCCGCGCAACACTCATGGCCAAGTTCCTGGCGACCGACGCCACCCACCTGCTGTTCGCCGAGAGCGACCGCGCCTTCGGCCTGGAGCGGGTGTTCAGCCTCTTGAAGGCCGACGAGGATGTCGCAGGCAGTCCTGACGAAGGCCTTCTGATGATCCGCCGCCGCGCCGCCCGGCGCATGACCGATGCGCACCCCGAACTCCTGGCCAAACTTGGCGATATGACCGGCCTCGCCGTTACCGAGGCGACCTTCGTCTTCGATCCGATGATCGACCCTACGTCCGGCCGCTATCTGACGGATTTGGAAGCGTTCGGTGCACGGTGGCGGGCTCTCGATGATCCTCCCTCGAACAGCGCGAGTTGATTGATGGAATGGGTTGATACGGCTTTGGGCCGCGTGCCCGTCTGGGGATCGTGGTCAAGCGACCGCCCGCTCGTCTTGGGAATCCGTGGTGCGTTTGCGGAACGGAACGATCTAACTGACTTGGACCCGCCTGGTTGCGATCTGGCGCTTCTTCACCTTCCCGGATTCCATTCCCCGGCCTTGGTCGTAACGTCTATCGGTGCGTTCATTGCTGCGTTCGATGAGGTGATCCGAACGCAATTTTCCGGTCGTCAAATTGTCGCCGTTGGCCTCTCCGTCGGCGCGATCGTAGCGCTCGGCCTGCGATCACCCGAAATTGGAGGAGTGCTTGCGGTCGAACCCTTCTTCTCCACCGCTAAACTGTGGCCGATGATCGAATTCATTCAACGGTTGCTACCAAGGGATCAAGTAAGCGCCCATCTATGGGCGGCCGACATTTTCGGCATCTCAATCGATGGTGTGGAAGATCGAGACTATCACGCGGTCTTGGGTCGCCAAGACCGGCCCACGTTGGCGCTTGTTGGGGATATTCCCCTAGACCCCCGCCGCGAACTTCGTCTCCTTCCAAGCTTCACAGATGAGGCCGATCGAGCGCTTTTGGACTACCGCGTTGCAGCGGGTGGACACGAATTGCCAATGGAGGCACTTCGAGAGGCGCTCGCCCCCCTCATTCCCGAACCAGAGCTACGATAATCAGACCAGCACCGCCGGAAGAAGACCCTCCGGTTGCTGTGGAGCCAGCTCCGGGCGAGCCACCGAACCCGGCACCACTGAAATTACCACCTCGACCTCCGCGGTAGGGCAGATTCGCAGGCGCGCCCGCCCCGCCGTTCACAGACACGCCGTCTCCGGTTCCGCCCGCCCCTCCTCCCGATCCGAGGCCAACGAGGCCGTCCGCGCCGGTTCCAGCGCCACCAGGATTACCGGGAAAATTGACGTCACCACCCGAGGCCGCCCCGGCGGTCGCAGCGGACCCGAAGGTCACCGTAACAAGCCTTCCATCGGCGAAGGCGGCAGTAGTATTGCTCGGAGCTTGGACGGCACAGACATTTAGCGCCACGCTGTCATTCGCTCGAAGGTAGCGAGTGTACTCCGCGTAACCACTGCTGCCGCCCGCGCTCCCGCTGCCGGATCCACCGGCGGCCCACATGACGAATTTCCAG
>JBBREC010000031.1:0-25310 GCA_038203295.1 Caulobacterales bacterium | reverse complement strand
CATCGACGATCACCCGCAGGCGCTCGCGATCGGTCGGGATCAGATGGACGGTGACGCCAGTACGCATCCCGCAGACTCGCACGACATCACGCCGGGGGGAATCCAAACTCGGACTCTTATGTCCCGATCAATCCACTAGTTCGTCGGACACTGCGGCTGCTGCTATGGAAATCTTGTCTTTGATCCGATGCGAACGCCCTCGAAAGGTCGCGAGTTTCGCTCGATAGGCTGCATCAATCTCCTGGGCATTTTCGAGCACGACCGCGGGCACGCCAAATGCGAAAAGGTCTTCAGGTGCAAGTTGGATCTGGCCTGTCGCACCGCTAGCGTGGCGCTGAACAAAGGCTTGGCCGTAGGTCGAATTGATCAAACAGGCGAGCGCTGACGACTGTTTTGGGATTTTCAGGCGAAGCGCTCCAATGTGACTGTCGCAGACTGCGTCAAATTCTCCGCCGAACACAGCAGCCTTTCCGATCGATCCGTCCCCATCCAGGGATACAAGTAGATCGTTCGTCGCGAGTTGCCTCGATGCAGTTTCCGCGAAATAGGCCTCGTCAGTCTGCTTGGTGAGGAGCTCCACGACCTGGCCGGCCTGTATGCTGCTCGTTGCGATAACACGAGGAGGTTGAAGCTCATCTACTGGAAGGATTCGCGGTTGGGCTCGCCGCAATTGAAGCGCGACAAGCTCGCCAAGCGGGACAGTGGTAGGGCCGCCGTTGCAGCAGCCTTCCGCTTGGCCGTCGCGAGCGACTGTCGATAAGTTCTCCGAAACGCGGAAGCACGGGGCGCAACGCCAAATGAACGATGCGAATTTCTCGGTCAGACTGGCGGATTGCGCGGCGGACTACGAGGGTTTCGGCGGGGTCTGCCGGCTGTATGTCGATTGGTGTCGTGAACGTTATCGCGACATGCCGTGGTTCGTTGAAGAGGTCTTCGGATACCAGTCGCTGGACGATGAACTGAAGGTGCTGGCCGTGAAGTATGGCCCGCCGAATGGCCGAACGATGGTCGTGGAATTGGGCGGTCAGATTGTCGCCGGGGGCGCTTTTCGGCGCCTGTCCGCCGGCGTATGCGAACTCAAGCGTCTGTACGTAACCGACGCCGCAAGGGGTCTCGGCGTTGGCCGCAAGCTGTCAAATGCCCTCATCGCCTCGGCCCGGCAGGACGGCTACGGGCTGATGCAGCTGGATACGGGAGACCGGTTGGTAGAAGCGATCTCGATGTATGAGACGATGGGCTTCAACCCTATTCCGCCGTACCAGCAATACCCCGCGCCGTTGATGCCTCATCTGGTGTTCATGGAAAAGCCGCTCTAGCGGCCATGCTGCCGGCCTGCGCCAGGGCGGCAGCGGAATTAAGGGGGAATTAAGGGAACGAATTAAGGGGACACTATATCTATTCTTACGCGATGCATCGAACTCCAGAATAGGTATAGCGTCCCCGTAATTCCCCGGCCGTCCGAAACGAAACGCTCCTGCATGCCGGCGAGCGCGGCGCCACGGAGAAAGTCGGGACACGGAGAAAGTCGGGACATCCACGACTTCGGCGACCAACCCGCCGACCCCGGCGCGGCGCCATGCGGAGTGGCATGTGTCCCCCGCCCCGCCCGATAGATTGAGGCCTGACCCGGCCTCAGACAGGGACTTCGCCCCGGCGCCGGGCGCGCATCATGAGCCCCACGCCCGCAAAGCCGGCCAGCATCAGGGCCCAGGCGCCGGGTTCGGGAACCGCGGACTCCGGGACCGCCGACTCCGAGACGACACTGACCTCGTCGAGGCCATTGTTGGCCGTGCCCTGGAAACCGATGAACATCAGGACCGTCTGGGTGCGCGTGGCCTGGAGTTCGATGACGGTGTGGTGGAACCAGTCCCGTGGGCCCCGGCCCACGCTGTAGACGATGAATCCATCCCAGAGAATGTTGGTAAGGGCGGTATCAAATGCGCCCTGGCCAGGGTTGAACTCGAACGACAGGTCATAAAACTCGCCGGGCGTCGTGGTCAGGGTCTGGGAGAGCTTGCAGAACTGGAACGAACAGCCCGTGGCGGCGAAGTGACCGCCCGCGAACGGGAAGATATTGCCGTCGTGGAACGTCCCGTACCAGCCGTCGACCTGCCAATCGGTGATGGTGAGGTTGGTGAAGCCGCCATCAGCCTCGAAGCCCGGGTTCCGCACGATGTTGGCGGACGCAACGCCGCTTCCCGCCAACGTCGCGGCGAGCGCCACCGCCGCACCGATCATCACAAGTCCGCGCATCGCCCCGTCTCCTACCGTTCAGGATCGGCAGGCTTATGGCGGGCCCCGCTCAGGAGCATCCTAAAAGATAAGACCTACATTTTCCGTGCGCACGGCCGCGGTTCAATCCAGGGCCGCTCCCCAGCTGGAAAACAACTGCTCCGAACGCACATGCCGGCGACAGTAGTCTCGATTTACCCTTCTGCGGTTTTGAAGTCGCTGGACGTCTCCTGTCCGTCGCCCCTCCCGTATTTGGCTTCCACCCACATGCCCACGATGACAAGTTCCCGCGCAATCCAGACATCGAGCTGGGCGGCGAAAGGGTCACTGAGCAGGACGTGGTTCGAGGGCAGGTCCCGCTTCAGCCAGCCCGCCGCCTCGGCGTCCGAAAGCATGACGGCAATATGCGCCGCCGAGACGCCAAAACTCCGCGCCATCGTCGTGCGGTGAACTTCGATCCTGCGCCCGTCGGCGGACGCCAGATGGAGCATCAGCAGATAGCCATGACGCCGGTTCATGAACGCCTCGATCTCGGGCATCCCCTCCATCAAGGTGAAGTCGTCCAGCAGCGACCGCAGCATGACGCTGGTCAGGTAGCGCTCGAGGACGTCGCTACGATGGGCGAGCTCGCCGGGCGAGCCAGGCACAGTGTAAACCAGCGCAACGCTGCTCAGCACGGCCTCGAACCAGTCGCGCTCCGCCGCCAGAAAGGGCTCGGTCAGCAACAGGCGTTTGCGGCGCTTGTCGTCGGCGTTGGTCTCAACAGCCATCAGCCCGCGATCGACCATCTGATCGATCAACGCACGGACTCGTGTCGCGCTCGCAAAACCGGAATGGGTGAGCGCCTGCACGACCGTCATCAGCGCGGCGCCGTGAACCTTGTCGATCCGGTTCAGGCCCGTCACGGCGATGACCAGTGCAAAGGCCCCTGTATCGGCGGTGAGGATCCGGCGAAAGGAACTGTGCAGCCGCGCGGCCGACACTTCACGTGCAAAACGGAGGCGGGCTTGCGGAAACGACGGGTGGGCAAGCGTCGCCGTGACCTGTTCAGCAAAGCGGACCCGGTCGATCTGTCCCTTCGCAACCATATCGCCATTCATCCTCGGGCAGCCGGACCGCGCTGGCGAGCGGCACGAAGTTTTCCGACAATGCCCTGCAGCTTGACTACAGGAGGTATGGGTTGAGGGGAAACGGCGCCTGTCCCGCTCAAACCGCTTCGGAAGATCGATTGCGGTGGCGCCAGGGCGGCGGCGGAACAGGCGGCTGGCGCCCAGCCTGCCCGGTGTTACCGTCAGCCGGTTTCAAACCGGGGGGCGCCATGCTTCGGATATTCCTGCTTGCGGTCGCCCTGACGGTCCTATCGCCCGCCCCTGGCAACGCCGCGGGCGCCACGACAGCCGCCCAGGCCGGCGAGCCCCTGAACATCGGCTTTGTCCTCTACACCAGGAGCGAGACCCCCGGCGTCCTGAAGGCGAGATGGAACTACGCCAACGCCTACAGCGGGCCGGGCGTGGCGACCGGAGGCCCGGCTGCCCGCGGCTTCGCCGGGCGCTACCACGTCCGCTACTTCCTGGAGAACGGCCAGTTCTCGGATGAGTACGATCTCGAAATCCGCAGGCACGCGCCCGGCGATTTCTACGACGTGACCTGGATTACCGATGGCAAGGTGAGCGCCAGAGGGGTCGGCCTGGAGGTCGAGGGCGGCAGGAGCCTCGCCGTCGGCTGGCGCAGGGTTTCGGACTGACCAACCCTTAAGGTCCGCTGTGAAATGACCCCGCTTCCTAGCGTTGGTCCGGCGGCGGGGGGTAAGACGGGGCCATGAGCACCGCGCCCCACATCCTCGTCACCGGCTCCACCCGCGGCATCGGCGCCGCCATCGCAGATGCGCTTGCTGCCAGGGGCGCGCGGGTCGTGGGCCATGGCAGCAAACCCGCCGAGGGGGTGATCGGCGCGGACCTGGAGGTTGCGGGGGCGGCGGACGGGCTGTGGGACGCCGCGCTGGCGCAGCTGGACGGCCGCATCGATGTGCTGATCAACAACGCCGGCGTGTTCGAGGCCATCGCGGTCGACGCGCCTGACGCCGAATGGCAGGCGGCCTGGGCTCGGACGATGCAGATCAACCTGCAGGCGTCGGCCGACCTTTCCCGGCGCGCCATCCTGCACTGGCGCGAGGGCGGCGCCGAAGCCAGAGACAGGGGCGGACGGCTGGTCAACATCGCCAGCCGCGCCGCCTATCGCGGCGACAGCCCCGCGCACTGGCACTATGCGGCGTCCAAGGCCGGGATGATCGGCATGACCAAGTCGATCGCGCGCGGCTATGCGGCCGAGCAGATCCTGGCCTTCGCCATCTGTCCCGGCTTCACCATGACCGGCATGGCCAAGGACTATCTGTCGAGCCGCGGCGGCGAGAAGCTCCTGGCCGACATCCCGCTGGGCCGGGTCGCCGGGCCGGAGGAAGTCGCCAGCGCCGCGGCCTATCTGGCGCTGGAGGCTCCGGCCTCGATGACCGGCGCGGTGCTCGACATCAACGGCGCGAGCTTCATGCGCTAGTGTCCCGATTCCGAAATTCGCCAGCGCCTGGGGCGAGACCGAGCGAACTTCGGAATCGATAAGGACACTAGCAAGTGTATGTTTCTAGTGTGCTTTCAGGATCTGAAGTTCGCTCCGCGCTCGATCCAACAAGAGGGCGAACTTCAGATCCACCACACTAGCGCCTGCGCCGCAGCACCACGATCCCCTGCTCGGGAATCTGGACGCCGCTCGGGACGAACTCCAGGACCTCGAAGGCCACCTCGGTCTGCGCCGCCAGCCAGGCCGGCGTCATCCAGGCGGACATGTAGTTGGAGCCCTCGAGCGCGTTGTTCAGCACGGTGAACCCCTCGGCGCGCAGCTTCGGCAGGACGTCGGGCGGGCCCCAGCGCTCGGCGTAGCGGTCGTCCATGAAGCTCAGCATGGCCAGGCCGCCCGGCCGCAATACGCGGCGCACCTCGGCCAGCCAGGCGAGGACAGTAGCCCGTGTCAGGTGGGTCAGCACCGACTGGCCATAGAGGAGGTCGATGGAACCGTCGGCTGCGTCGAGCGGCGGCTGCAGCCCATTGACCCGCCAGCGGCCCGGCAGGTTGGCCTCGCACCAGGCGACGAGCCTGGGGTTCAGGTCCGAGCCGATGAAGGTGCCGCCCCTGGCGATGACGTCGGCCGCCAGCCAGCGCGCGATCCGCCCGCAGCCGCAGGCCCAGTCGAGTACGGCGAGCGGGCCATCGGTCTCGAGGCCATGGGCCCTGGCGAGCCGCAGGAACTTCGCCGCGTCCGCCTGGCCTTGTTGAGAGAACCACCGCTGACCGCCCGAGCCGGAGACGGCCATGGTGAGGTCGGGCGGCGGCATCGGGCGTCCGTCGTCGAAGGCCTCGAACGAGGCGCGCGCCACCCGCCGCTCGACCATGCGGTAGTAGGGCCCGATCAGCCCGGTGCGCTCCATGAGGCGCCGGACCAGCTTGCGGAGAGGACGAAGCATGGCCGCGGGTTTAGCGGTCCGCGCCGCGCCGTCCAGCGGCAAGGCGCCGGCTAGACGCAGACGACGCCGGACTTCGCCTCGGTGTAGGCGCCGGCGGCGTAGGCCACCTCGCCGTTGACGATGACGGTGTCGATGCCGCGTGCGGCGCGGACATAGCGCATTCCCTCGCCCGGCATGTCGAACACCGCGCGCTCCTCGCCGCGGCCGATGGCGTCGGCGTCGAAGACCACGATGTCGGCGGCCTGGCCCGCCGCCAGCCGGCCGCGGTCCTTCAGGCCCCAGATGTCGGCGGCGTCGGCGGTGATCTTGCGCACCGCCTGCTCGAGGGTGAGTGCGCCGGACGCCCGCACGAACTCACTGAACAGGTAGCCGGTGTCGCCGTAGGTGGAGAACGAGGCCAGGTGGGCGCCGCCGTCGCTGGCGCCGATGTGCACCAGCGGATGGGCCAGCATCGGACCGATGCGCGCAGTGACCTCATGGCCGGCGTTGGCGGACAGGAAGGCCACGTCGAGGCCGTTCTCCAGCGACAGGTTGATCAGGGCGAGCGCCGGGACTTCGCCGCGGGCCCTGGCGATCTCGGAAAGATTCTTGCCGACGATGGCCGCGGGCGCCGCGTCGCCGCCGCGCGCGATCAGCCGGCCCATCATCCGTTCGCCGCCGTCCGCGCCGGCGTCCGCGACCATCTTGCCGACGGTCTCGGGGTCGCGAAGGGCCGCCAAGCGCTGGTCCAGCGGCTGACGCAGGATCCGAACCCAGCGCGGCAGGCGCGCGAAGAACAGGCTCGGGCGCAGCAGGCTAAAGCTGATGTCGATGGGGCGGGTCTGCATCTGCGGCCAGACGCGGGCGCCGCGGGCGAACTGCTCTTCCACGCGGGCCAGGGTGCGCGGCACGTTCTGAGGCGTGCCGGCGTTGTCGAAGACCGGCGAGAACGTAGTGGGGATGGCGTGCCTGACGCTCAGGTCAGCGAGCTGGTCGATGCGCGCGATGGTCAGGTCGGTGTCGTAGAACTCCGGCACGCACTGCAGCATCCGGCCGAACTCGCCAAGCACCGCGCAGAGCGCGTCCAGCTCTTCGCACTGGGCGAAGCGGCTGGGCACCGGGCGGCCGTTCTCGTCGACGTCCACGAAACTGGTGGACAGGCCCACGGCGCCAGCGGCCAGGCACTCGCGCAGCAGGTCCTGCATGGCGGCGATCTCGGCGGGGGTCGCCGCACGCTCCTGGGCGGCCGGGCCCATGACCCACAGGCGGATGACGCTATGGCCGACCAGCGGGGCGACATTGATCGAGAGGCTTTTCTCGATGGCCGCGCGATAGCCGGCGAAATCCTCCCAACTCCAGTCGAAGGCTTCCGTGAAGGCCGCGGGCGGCATCTCCTCGATCTGCTGGAACATGCCCACCACCCGCTGGCGGTCGGCGGCCTTCAGGGGCGCCAGCGACAGCGAGCAGTTGCCGGGGACGACGGTGGTGATCCCGTGCTCCAGGGCCGGCCGCGCGGCGCCGTCCCACAGGAGCTGGACGTCGAAATGGGTGTGCGGGTCGATGAAGCCGGGCGCCACCACCCGGCCCCCGGCCTCGACGATCCGGCGGGCCTCGCCCTCGACCTTGCCGAGCGCGGTGATGCGCCCGTCCTTGACGCCCACGTCGCCCAGCACGCCCGGCTCGCCGGAGCCGTCGACCAGCAGGCCGCCTCGCACGATGACGTCGAACATCAGCTTCCCTCCACGATCCGGCGCCAGGACTGGCCGGTCAGCGCGTCGAGGTCCGACGCCCCGCAGTTTCTCATAAGTTTCAGGCCGGTTTCCTCGTCGAGGGTGACCGGCGCCTCCACGCCGTTGGGATGGCGCAGGCGCACCACCAGTTCGGCCGAACCATCGTGGCCGGCGACGATCTCGGCGCCCACGATGATGGCCTCGGCGCTCATCCGGCCGGCGGCTCGACGAAAACCACGTCAGAGCCGAGCAGCAGGCCGGCCGGCCGGCGCATCGCGAAGATGTGCAGGTTCCAGCTCCGGATGGCGTCGACGGCCTCCGCGTTCGGCTGATCGGGCAGCGCGCGCGCGGCCAGTTCCTCCACAGTCTCGTCCGGCGCCGGCGTGACGAACCGGCGCTGGCGCGAGAGGCCCACTACACCCGCTCGATGATGATCGCCGGCGCCATGCCGCCCGCGGCGCACATGGTGATCAGCGCACGCTTCGCGCCGCGGCGTTCCAGTTCGTCGACCATGGTGCCGATCAGCATGGCTCCGGTGGCGCCGATGGGATGGCCAAGCGCCATGGCGCCGCCGTTCACATTGACCTTCTCGCGGTCGAGCTTCAGGTCGCGGATGAACTTCTCGGTGACCACCGCGAAGGCCTCGTTGATTTCCCACAGGTCGATGTCGTCGACGGTGAGGCCGGCCTTGGCCAGCGCCTTGCGGGCGGCGGGCACGGGAGCGTTCAGCATCAGGGTCGGGCTGTCGCCCACATTGGCCATGGCGACCACGCGGGCGCGAGCCTTCAGACCGTTCTTGGCGGCGTATTCCGGCGAGGCCAGCAGGACGGCGCCGGCGCCATCGACCACGCCCGACGAGTTGCCGGCGTGGTGGAAGTGCTGGATCTTGAGGTCTGGGTAGACCTGGTTGATCAGGCCGGCGAAGGTTGTGCCCTTGGCGTCCAGCGGCACGTTGGCCATGGCCTCGAACGCGGGCTTCAGGCCCGAAAGACCCTCCATCGTGGTCTGCGGACGCGGGAATTCCTCATGGTCGAGGGCGAGCGTGCCGTCGAGGTTGTAGACCGGCGTCAGCGACTTCTTGAAGTGGCCGTTCTTGATGGCGTAGTCGGCGCGCTGCTGACTGAGCAGGGCGAGCTCGTCCAGGGCCTGGCGGGTGATCCCCTCAAGAGTGGCGATCGCGTCGGCGCAGATGCCCTGGTGCGACTGGGGGTGCATCGCACGCAGGTGCAGATTGCCGGAGTCCATCAGCATCGGCCCGGCTTCCGGGTCCGGCCTTGGCGCGCTGGAGGCGGTGTAGGACATCATCTCGGTGCCGCCGCCGATGACCAAGTCTTCCATGCCCGACATGATCTGGGCCGCGGCCAGGTTCACCGCAGTGATGCCGGAGCCGCAGTAACGGTCCAGGGTGACGCCCGAGGCGCGCACGTCATAGCCGGCGTCGAGCGCAGCCATGCGGCCGAGGTCGCCGCCCTGCTTGCCACGCTGGGACGAGGTGCCCCAGATGATGTCGTCCACCTGGGCGGTGTTGAGGTTGTTGCGCTCGGCCAGCGCCTTCAGGACCGTGGCCCCCAGATGCTGCGGGTGCAGGTCGGCGAGCGCGCCCTTGCCAACCTTGCCGATGCCGCGCGGGGTGCGGACGACATCGATGATCAGAGCTTCGGTCATGGGAGCGTTCCTCGATAGGGCCTGTGGTGTTTGACGGGCAGTTTCCGCCCCGGCCCTAGCGTCAGTCTAGCCCCTACCCGCCCGACCGTTTCAGCAGCGCCGCCAGCTCGTCTTTCCACAGCGCAGCCCAGGTGTGGGTGCCGTGGCCATGGGTTGCCTTGCTGGCGGGGATCAGGACGAAGCGCCCCCGCTTCAGCCGCTTCACCTCCACCTGGGCTATGCCAAGTTCGGGCGGGTTGATGAAATCGTCGGCCGAATTGATCCAGCTGAGCGGCGCGGTGATCGTCTCGAGCTTCGGCGACGGGTCGTAGGTCCGCGAGGCCTCGAGCTGGTAGATCCAGTCGTTGGCGTCGAGGGTCATCATTCGCCTGGGGATCTCGGCGCTGACCCAGGCGTCCACCTGCTCGCCCCTGGGCATGGCGAGCTGCATCGGCAGGGCCGACTGCCCGGCCAGCAGCAGCAGGCTCTCCGCGGTGCGCAGGCTCTGCACCGGCGGGCTGGTGTAGTTGCCGTCCTTCCAGGCCGGATCGGCCTTCAGCGCGTCGATGGACATCTTGCGCCACATGCGGTTGCGTCCACCCAGCGCCACCGACTGACACGCCAGCGGCATCAGAGCCCGGGCGTCATTGGGATAGGCCTCGCCCCAGACGAAGATGTGCATGCAGCCCATCGAGGCGCCCATCACCAGGCGCAGCTTCTCGATCCCCAGGGCCCGGGTCACCAGCTGATGGTGCGCCTCGACCATGTCGGCGTAGTCGTAATGGGGAAACGCCATCCGCAGCCCGTCCGAGGGCTTCGATGAGCCGCCGTGGCCAATGCTGTCCGGCATGACGATGAAGTATTTCGCCGGATCCAGCAGACCACCCGGGACCAGCAGGACGTCGGCGAACTGGGGAACCAGGAACTGGCGGCCCGTCCCGCCGGTGCCGTGCAGGATCACGACGGCGTTGATGATGTGGCCGGCCGCGTCCTTCCTCGGCTGGCCCAGGGTGTAATAGTGCAGCTTCACCTCCGGCAGGGTCTCGCCCGACCGGAAGTGGAAATCCTTCACAACGTAGTCGTGGGCCTGCGGCTCCAGCGTCGCCGCGGCGACCGGCCCGAAGCCGACGAGCGCAGCCGCGAGGCTCGCCGCATACCGCCAGATCCCGAACATCCCGCTCTCCCCGACCGCACCAAAGGGGGCGGAGATTAGCTGACCAGGGCGGCGACGCCAGCGGCGGGCTTCGGCTCGTCTCCGTTGACCGGCGGGGCGTGGACGAGAGAAGTCATGAACCCCGGCGTCAGGTCCCTCAGCACGATGTCGGCGTGAAGCTGGCGGGCCAGCGAGGTTACCACCGTGGTCCCCAGGCCCACTCGATTCTCCGGTGAGAGCGGTGCGTGGCCCACGCCGTCGTCAGCGACGGACAGCGTCCAGCCCGCCCCGCACACGGCATAGTCCACGACGACGACGCCGCGGCGGCGATCCGGAAAAGCGTGCTTGAAGGCATTGATCACCAGTTCGGCCACGACCAAGCCCAGGCTGACCGCCTCATGGGAAGAGACCACTGCGCGGTCGGCCCGTACGGTGAGCTCGGTGGCGGACCCCTCGCCGGCCATGGACGATTCCAGACTCTCGCAGAGCTTGGAGAGGTAGGTGCCGATCTCGACCATGCCCACACCCAGCTCCAGGTGTCGCTGCACGGCCGCGACCGACATCACGCGATCCTGGGCGTCCAGCAGCACCCGGCGGACCTCTGGTGTCTCGGTGGCGCGGGCCTTGAGCTGCAGTACGCTGGCCACGACCTGCAGGCTGTTGGCGATACGGTGCTGCATCTCGGCCAACAGCATTTCGCGTTCGCGCAGCAATTCGTCCTTCTCCGTCAGAAGCGCCGTGATCCTGGTCTGGGCGTCCCTGGCCTCTGTGACATCCTCCACCGAGAGCAGGATGCGGGCATCTCGATTCTCCTCGTAGTCCACCAGCTGGACATTGAGCACTAGACGCCGCCGCGGTCGATCCGTGCGCACAAGATCAAACTCGAAGGGTCCTGCGGCAAGGCCGTCGGATAGCGCGCTGTCCATCAGGTTGCGCAGGACCGATGTGTTCCAAGCGCCTCCGCCGATCTCGGTCAGCAGGCGACCCTCGGCGTCAGCGAGGTCGATCCCGAAGCTGGCGCAAAATGAACGGCTGGCAGACAGCACCCGCAAGTCGCCGTCGATCAGCAGGAGCGAAAAATGCGAGGTGTCGATCAGCGCCTTTGCGAGGCTCATCAAAGACTGTGTCTGGCTCATCGCCGACCTTCCGGACGAACCCCGAGGCTCGCGGAGCGAGACCCTCTGGCCCTTTACCCGCCCATCGAAACCCTCGGGGCCTCCAAGCGGCAAGCCGCAACTTTAGCATGAGCGATTGTGAACATTTGAGGAAATTCTAACTTATGTAATCGAGACAAATTAACGCAGGATATTCTAACTAATTTTTCTGAGACGTCGATGAACAGCGGTGACGTCGGAATATTCAGGAATACTTTCCACAAGGCGACGGGAACCTTCACCACAGATCGGCGTTTTGAACGGCAACGGCAGGTGCTGAAGCCTTCCGAGGAGCAATTCGCCATGCGCAAACACCTCATCGCAGCCGGCATCGCCGCGCTCACCCTCATCCCCACCTTGGCCTCGGCTCAGCAAACCTGCGAAGAGCGCCGCAACAACCGCGTCGCGGGCACCGTCGTTGGCGGCGTGCTTGGCGCGCTGGCCGGCAGCGCCATCGCCGGCCACGGCGATCGCGGCACCGGCGCAGTGATCGGCGGGGTCGGCGGCGCGGTCATCGGCAATCAGGTTTCCAAAGGCAGCGGCGATTGCGAGCACGCCTACGGCTATTACGACTCCCGGGGGATGTGGCACGCCAACGCCGTGAGCCGCGAGAATGCGTCCGGCTATTACGATCGCAATGGAAACTGGGTTTCGGGCGCTCCGAACGGCTACTACGACAACCAGAACCGCTGGGTCGCCGCGAACACCAATTCGCGGGCCGCAGGCTATTACGATTCCGACGGCCACTGGGTCCCATCGTCCGCCAACGGCTACTATGACGCCAACGGCGAACTGGTCTCGGGCGCCGCGAGCGGCCACTACGAAAACGGCCGCTGGGTCGCCGGCCCGACCAGGGGCCACTACATGGCCGATGGCCGCTGGATGGAAGGCCAACCGATGGGCCATCGCGACGCCAATGGCGTCTGGGTCGCCGACGCCCAGCCCGGCTACTACGACAGCAACGGCCGCTGGAGAGCCGGCCAGGCGGTCGGCTACTACGACGCGCAGGGCCGCTGGATTTCGACGGCCTCCTCGGCCGGCGCCTACGGCTCCGCCGCCAGCTATGAAACACGTTCGAACTGGCGCGACGCCCCGCAGGACGTCCGCGGCCGCGAAGCCTGGCTGGAAGAGCGCATCCAACGCGCTCACGATAACGGCCGGCTGTCGCGCCTGGAAACCCGCAACGCCATGCGGACGCTGAACAGAATCCGGATGGACGAGCGCAACTATCGCCGCGACGGCCGTCTGGACCGCCGCGAGGAGGCCACCCTTATGGCTCGCCTCGACAATCTGAACGCCCAGGTCCGCTACGACCGCCGCGACTAGCCGGAACGGCTAACGCGATACGGGGCCCAGTTAGTGCCCGCGTAGCTTCAGGCCCCCGGCATCGTCGGGGGCCTGTTGTCGTTTGCGACGCCCTTTGACGAAGCGTCGCGGATGAGGTTGGCTTGCCAGCGCTTTGCAGAGGTCCAGCCATGCCCACCAACATCCGGCTCCTCACGCCCACGATCGGGGCGGTGATCGAAGGCGTCGACCTGGCCCAGCCGATATCCGACGACCTGCTGGGCTTCGTCCGCCAGGCGCTGCTGGACCATAGGGTGATCTTCTTCGAGGACCAGCACATGACGCCCGTGCAGCACCGCGATTTCGCGGCGCGGTTCGGCGAGTTGCATACCCACCCACTCTATCCGGGCGTGCCCGAGGCGCCGGAGCTGTTCATCCTCGACAACCACGCCGGCAACCCGACCGACAACGACAGCTGGCACACCGACGTCACCTTCATCGAGACCCCGCCGATGGCCTCGATCCTCTATGCGCGGTCGCTGCCGCCGCTGGGCGGGGACACCATCTGGTCGGACATGAAGACCGCCTATGAAGCGCTGTCGCCGACAATGCGGGACTTCCTGGCGGGACTGGACGCCGTCCACGACTTCGCTCGCGGCTTCCCGACCCGCGGGATCGTGGCCAGCGCGGCGGGCGCGGCCAAGCACGCCGAGCAGGTGGCGAAGCATCCGCCGGTCCTGCACCCGGTGGTGCGCACCCATCCGGAGACCGGCGACGATGGCCTGTTCGTGAATTTCGGCTTCACCGAGCGGATCAAGGGCCTGCGCCGCAAGGAAAGCGACGCGATCCTGGGCCTGCTGTTCGAGCACATCCAGAAGCCGGAATTTCTGGTCCGCTGGCGCTGGTCGGACAACGCCGTGGCCTTCTGGGATAACAGGGTGACCCAGCACTATGCGGTCAACGACTACCTGCCGCAGCGCCGGGTGATGAACCGCGCCACCGTGCTTGGCGACCGCCCCTACCACCGCTCGCGGAGGCCGGCAGACGCCGCGCGGGTTGCCGCGGAGTAGCGCTCTACGACACCGCCGCCAGCTTCGCCGGCTCCGACTCGTCGTGGGCTTCGGCGACGCGGGCCTGGAACCAGGCGACGCCGTTTTCGTGCTTCGGCGACAGCACGCCGCCGCGATACACACCGGTGCGCAGGTTGCGCTGAACCTCCTCGCAGACCTGCTTGTCCTGGGCAGTGACCAGGTCGGAGACCTTGAACATCTCGGTCAGCTCGGACGTCCGCGCCGGGTCGAAGAAATAGAAATAGTCTAGCCGGGTCTCCTCCGCGCCCACCGGCGTCATGCGCTCGATCATGTATCCGTGGCGGTAGATGTTCAGCGCCAGGTTCGGCCACAGCCACGCCCAGGTCCCGGCATAGACTGAGGCGTCGCGGGCCGGCGCCGAGGCGAAGATGACCTGGCCCACGACCTCGGTCCGGTAGTCGGCGACCACCACGTCGGCGTCGAACTCCGGGTGGACCATCGGCAGGTGGTAGCCCTCCAGATAGTTCTCGACGTAGGTCTTCCAGTTGCAGGCGAGCGCATGGCTGCGCCGCTCGACCAGAGGGAAGCCCGGCAGCGGATCCGCGCCGGCGAGCGGCGCGAGCATCCCCGCGAGCGGCGCGGCGGCCAGGTCGAGATTGACGAACACCAGGCCTTGCCAGGTCTCCACCTGGACGGGGAACAGGCCGTACTGGCGCGGATCGAACCCCGGCGCGTTGCCGAAGTCGACGGCGTTGCGCAGCCGGCCGTCCAGCGCATAGCGCCAGCCGTGGTAGCGGCAGGTGAAGGCCTCGCCGCAATTGCCCTCCCCATCAGCCACCAGAGCGCCGGCCCGGTGGCGGCAGACATTGTGGAAGGCGGCGAGCTTGCCCTCGGCGTTGCGGACCAGAACCACAGGCGCCCCGCCGATCTCCTCAGCCAGGTAGTCGCCGGAGTTCGGGACCATGGTCTCGTGGCCGATGAACTGCCAGGTCCGACGCAGGATCTGGGCCCGGTCGACCCTGAGGGCGTCTTCGCCGCTGTAGAGATCAACGCGCAGCATGGCGTCTCCGACGTGTTCAAGGACGCCAGACTAGCGCCGGCGCAGCCAAAGATACAGGAGCCCAGCCCCGGCGATCACAGCCAGCCAGCAAGCCAGTTCAAGCGGCTTGCCCGTAGCGAAGAGGGCGGCGCTGCAGGCCATGGCGGTGAGCGCGGTGACGATGATGCCCAGCCTGCGCCCGGTGACAAAACTCCCTGACAACCGGATCAGTGAGCCCCCGGCCAGGATATAGCTGTAGAGGCTGAGCAGGACCGAGACATTGGCCAGGAAGCCGAACTGTTGCCCCAGGGTAGGCGTGGCCGTGAGTACGGCCATCAGGCTCATCAGACCGCCAGCGGTGACCAGGTTGATCGGCGACGCATGCTCGCCTGGCCGGGTGCGGAACGCGCGCGGGAACACACCGGCGTCTGCGCCGCTGCGGGTGGTCTCGCTGGTCACCAGGACCCAGCCGGTGACGCAGCCCTGGGCGCGTAACAAGGCGCAGACCGCGATCGCCGCGGCGAGACCGACGCCCAGGCTCGCCTGGCCCGCCTGCGCGAACGGGGCGGACGAGTTCGCCAGTTCGGTGGCCGGAAGGATGCCCATCAGCACCGTGCAGGCGCTGATGTAGAGGGCGGCCACGGCCACCACGCCGATCAGGGTGGCGCGCGGCACATTGCGGGTCGGATTGCGCACCACGCCCGCTGTGGCCGCAGCGCATTCCACGCCGAGGAAGGCCCAGAAGGCGTTGAGCGCCGAGGCGCCGACCGCCGACGGGAGGCTCAGCCCCTGTGGGTTCCAGGAGGCGAGGAACGCCGCCGGATGGAAGGCGAGCCAGCCCAGCGTGGCGGCCGCCAGGACAGGCAGCAGCCCAAGCGCCAGCGTCAGGCCCTCGACCCGGGCCACCGTCCTTGGGCCGATCCAGCTGGCCGCGACCGCCAGCCAGATCGCGGCCAGGGTGATCAGCAGCCGCGGGCCCGGCGCGCCGAGCGGTGGAAAGAGGAATCCCGCCGCGCCGGCGACGGCCAGCGCGATGGCCGCGGTGCCGATCCAGTTGGTTGCCCAGTAGGCGACCGTCACCTGGACGCCAAAGAAGGGCCCGAGCCCGGCCTCGACATAGCCTGGAAGGCCCTTGGCTTCCGGCGCCGCGACGCCCAGCCAGGCGAACATGCCCGCGATCGCCAGCGCAGCGGCGGTCGCCGCGAGCCAGCCGAGGATGGAGATCGATCCGACCGCGCCCAGCGTCGCCGGCAGCAGGTAGATTCCGGAGCCGATCATGCTGCCGGCGACCAGCGCCGTCGCGCCGAACAGGCCGACGTTCCCGTGGGCGCTTGCGACAGCGGTTTCGGCAGTCGTGGAAGATGTGCTCATACGGGCCCCCATGGCCACGCTAACACCGATCTTCGACTCCGGTCAGGTGGCGCCGACGAGCGCCAGGGATCACCCGGACTAGTAGCGTTGCTCCACCGCAGCCACGCCCCATTTGGGCGGCGGAGGGATATAGGCTCGGAAGGCGTCCAGCGCCTTGGCCGTGGAGTCCGCATAGACCAGCATGTCTGCGTAGGTCTGGGTGGTGAAACCGTTGTCGGCCATCTGCTGCACCAGTTGGCGCATCAGGTCGTAATAGCCGTTCACATTGACGAAGCCGCAGGGCTTGGCGTGGAAGCCCAGCAGCGCCCAGGTCCACTGCTCGAAGATCTCCTCGAAGGTCCCCGGCCCGCCCGGCAGGCACAGGAAGCCGTCGGCCAGTTCGGCCATGGCCCATTTCCGCTCGTGCATCGAGTTGACGATCTTGAGCTCGGTCAGGCCCTTGTGGCCGATTTCCTGGTTGACCAGGTCGGCGGGCATTACGCCGATCACCTTGCCGCCGGCGGCCAGGGCCGCGTCGGCCACCGCGCCCATCAGGCCCACCTTGCCGCCGCCATAGACCAGGGTCAGGCCCTGTTGGGCGATCAGGGTTCCCGCAGATACCGCTTCCTTGAGAAAGGCCGGGTCATTGCCGGTGGACGAGCCGCAATAGACACAGATGCTTTTCACGGGCGGAATCTACCTGAACCTTCAGTGGGAAGGCGCTGGCCAATAGGCCGTTTGCGGCCTGATGTCACGGTCGCGGCTGGTCTACCGGCTTTTCGCCCGCTACATAGCTTTTACGGTCGATCAAAATGGATGGCCGGGCGTCCGCGTATGCGGCGCAAGACTCTATCTCGGTTAGGTCACGCGAATGTCGAGCGGCACGGTCAAGTGGTTCAATACCGCCAAGGGATTTGGCTTCATACAACCGGACGATGGCGGATCAGACGTCTTCGTCCACATCTCAGCGGTCGAACAGGCAGGGCTTCGCGCCCTGAATGAAGGCGACCAGGTCAATTTCGAGATGGAGCAGGACCGTCGGTCCGGCAAACTCTCGGCTGGACAGCTGGTGGTCACCGGTCAAGGCGCAGCTCCCGCGCGCAGCGGCGGCGGTGGCGGCGGTGGCGGCGGTGGCGGCTTTGACCGTCCGCGCGGCGGCGCCGGCGGCTTCGGCGGCGGCGGTGGTGGCGGCTTCGGCGGCGGCGGCGGCGGTGGCGGTGGCGGTGGTTTCGACCGTCCGCGCGGCGGCGCCGGCGGCGGCGGACGTCCCGGCGGCGACCCCGCCGGAGCCGGCACGGGCACGGTGAAGTGGTTCAACCCCACCAAGGGATTTGGCTTCATCCAGCCTGACGACGGCGGCCAGGACGTGTTCGTCCACATCTCGGCGGTCGAGCAGGCGGGTCTCCGCGGCCTGAACGAAGGCCAGACGGTGGGCTACGACCTCGAGGCCGACCGCCGCAGCGGCAAGACCTCGGCGACCAACCTTCGGGTCACCGGCTAAGATTTGGGTCTTCCTCCCCCGTTCGCGGGGGAGGACCTCTTCCTCCCTGACTAGAACAGGCTCGCCAGCAGATTGATGGTGAGCGCGACGACGACTGTGTTGAACACGAAGGCGAACAGGCTGTGGAAGGTGCCCAGCCTGCGCAGCGCCTTGTCGGTGAAGTCGATGTCGGCGGTCTGCGACGCCACTCCGATCACGATCGAGAAGTGCAGGAAATCCCAGTAGTCCGGCGACGCCTCGCCGGGAAACGTCAGACCGCCGGCGTCGCCGCGTCCGGACCCGGACGGGCTGTAGTAGGCGTGGGCATAGTGCAGGGCGAAGTTCAGCTGCACGAAGAACCAGCTCATCGCCACTGTGACGAAGGCGAGCGCGATGTAGACCGCCTGGGCCAGGCCGTGGACGGTCTTGGCGGCGGAGAGCTCCATGGCGATAGCTGCGAAACTGGCGGCTGAAGCCAGCAGGATCAGCACCAGCACCACCGCCCTGCCCTCGTCGGCCTCTTCGGCGTGCGCGCGCATGGCGGCGACGTTGCGGTTGCTCATGTAGCGGGTCATCAGCGCGGTGAAGGTGAGGCAGAGCATGTTCCAGCCGGCCAATACCGCCGTCGAGGCGCGCACATCGGTGAGAAACGACAGGCCGAGGGCCAAGGCCAAGCCTACGGTCATCGAGCCGACCAGCCGCGGCCGGGTGGCGAAACCGCCGACGATCGCCGGCCGCCTTGATGGGGTCTTGGCCATGATTGCGGGCTCCGTTGGCCCGGACAATCGCCCGAGTCCGTCGCGCCGCGCCAGCTAGGGCTTTACCGGGTTCAACCGGGCGACGCCGCCGCCGGGCAACCGCGCCTGATAGTCGCTAAAGCGCCGGTCGGGGTGCATGTAGTCGGTCGAGACGTACTGCGCACCCGAGGCGAAGGCCGCGTCGCGCGGTTTCGTGTCGTTGCGGCGCGCCTCCCAGGTGTCGGCGTCGGCGCGGGTGCGCACGATAAAGCCGGCCTTCACGGCGGCCTGGATGCGCGCCTGCAGATTGACGGGCTCGTTCAGCGTCAGATAGGCGGCGGCCGGCGAGACCTCGTCGGTGTTCACGAAAGTCGCCCGGCCCTCCAGGCTGCCGTGGCCCGTGCGATACACGTCGATCACCGCGGGCGCCTCGTCCATGGCGAACATCACCTTGCCGCGCGCCGCCTTCAGCGTCGGCCAGCCGCCCGCCAGCACCGCCTCGCGCAGGGTCTTGTGGCGGCCCCGCACCCGATCGGGCGTGATCAGCTCGCTGTCCCTGAAGACTGAACGGATCTCGGCGTCGACGGCGTCCATGGCCTTGGCGTCAAACGGCAGCAGCGGCACGGCGCCTGGAACTTTGATCTGGTCCTGTTTCAGGTTGAAGATGATCAGAATCGGTACGTGGTCGGGATGGGCCTTCGACCAGGCGCGGACCTCCTGCAGACAGGCTGTGAAGGGCTGGCAGACCACGCGGTAGTCGATGTCCGGCACGTGGATCACTTTCATCCCCGGCTTCGCCATCGTGCTCAGGTCGTAGGGCGTTGTGTCGGGCGCCAGCTTGCGGCCGAGCGGCGTCATGTAGCGCCCACCCTCAGGGTCGTAGACGAAGTCGATCTCCAACTGCCGGGCGCCGTCATCAAGCTGCCGCGTCAGGGGATCGTGGCTGTAGTCGAGCGTGTCGGCGGCCTTCGGGTTGCTGCGGCGCAGATTGGCCATCTCCAGCGGCGCGATGGCCATCTTGTAGCTGTTATGGCTGCCCACTGCCTGCAGCGCGTTCATCCTCAGGGCGTCCACTGCCTCGCGCGTGCAGCCCGGCGCGCCCGACGGTGTTTCCAAATCGCAGGACGCTGAAATGGCGGCGGCGGCGAACAGGGCGGCGAACATAGCGAGTCCTCTGGTTTCGCTTCAGTCTGAGGCGTCGCCGTGACAACCGCTAGTCAGTGCCGACAGAAAGGAACCCAGGACAAACATGAAAGCGCGCGCCGTCTCCCCCGGGTCGGCAGCGCAGGACGCGGTTGCCGGGATCGAATAGCGGCGCCCGGACGGTCAGGCGCGCGCATGGAGCCTCCAGATCACCCCAGCCCAACGTGTTTTTTGCCGTTTGCCCACCAAGCCTTAAGCATGCCGTGGGACGATGCTTAGGATCACGACCGCGATCTTGAGACACGAGCGATGGACCCGGAAATCCGCACCAGTAAACGCGATCTGATTGCCCGGGTGGCGACGCTTGAGCTGCTGGTGTCTGACCTGATCGGCATCCTGCAGGTGATCGATCCGCAGGCCATGGCCCTGCTGGCCCAGATCGCCGCCCGCGACGCCGAGATCCAGAACACACACACCCTGGCCGTTGCCGAGCACCAGCGCGAACGCCTCTATGGCGTGCTGCAGGACCGCCGCCGCAAGCTGCAGCCCAAGCGCACAGGCGCCATGGGCCTGCGCCGCGCCGAGATCATTGACGCATAAAACCGATCGGCGTTCGCGAAACGTCGAATTAAGGCGATGGCGCTATGCCAAGCCTCGAAACCCGGGGGTTCGGCGTTGGCAATCGGTACGCAACGGCTGGTCGGCTTCGCCTTCGCGAGCGCGGACCTCTTGCTGGAAGTCTCGCCAGCCGGGACGATCCCGTTCGCCATGGGCGCCAGCGAGGCGCTGTCCGGCTCGTCGGAAACGGCGCTGGTGGGCCGCGCATGGCATGACTTTGTCGATCCCGCAGACCACGCCATGTTGGCCAGCTTCTTCCAGGGCCTTGAGCCTGGCGCCCGCGCAGGGCCGGTGTTGGTGCGCCTGGCCGCGCCGGAGCGGGCGGTCAGCCTGAACGCCTTCCGCCTGCCGCAGAAGGACGGGCCGATCTCCTGCGCCCTCACCCGCGCCCGCTACGACAGCGCCCAGGACGCCGGGCGCCTGCGCGACCGGGCGGCCTTCGAGGCGCTGGCCTGCGAGCTGCTGGAGTCTGCCAAGCTGGGCGGCAGGGACCTGGAGCTATCGCTCGTCGAGCTGGAGGGCCTGGCGGCAGCCAAGGGCAAGACCTCGGGCGAGGCGCGCCGGACGCTTGAGGCGCACATCGCCGGCGTGCTACGCGCCCAGGCCTACGGCGGTCAGGCCGCCACCGAACTGGCCGAGGGCCGCTTCGCTGTGGTGCGCGCCGGGGGCGAGGCGCCCGAGGTATTGGTGCAGCGCCTGGCCAAGCTGTTGGCCGGCGCCACGCCCGAGCCGATCAATCCCAGCGCCACTGCCATTGCCATGGAGGGCGTCGAGCGCCCTCAGCAGGTGATGCGCGCGCTGCGCTATGCCCTGGATGGCTTCGCGGCGGAGGGCCGCAACTGGAAAGCTCCGGATAATCTTGCGGCGGCCCTGAACGAGGCGATGCAGCGGACACTTAACGACGCCGGCGCGCTCGGCGCGGCGATCCGCGATAAGGCCTTCCGCCTCGCCTACCAGCCCGTCGTTCAACTGACGGGACTCGGCGTGCATCACTTTGAGGTGCTGGTCCGGTTCGGCGCCGAGGAAAGCCCCTTTCCACAGATCCGCATGGCCGAGGAGATGGACCTGATCGAGTCCCTCGACTTCGCCATCCTGGAACGCTCAATCGAGATGCTGGTGAAGACCCCGGGCCTGAAACTGGCGGTGAACGTCTCCGGTCGCACCATTGCCTCCAGTGGCTATATCGAGCGCTCCGTCACGCTGATCCGCAGCTTGCCCGACATCAAGGGACGGCTGATGTTCGAGCTGACCGAGAGCGCGGCGATCGACGACTTGACGCTGGCCGACCGGCATCTGCAGGCCTTGCGGGGAGAGGGCTGCGAGGTTTGCCTGGACGATTTCGGCGCCGGATCTGCGTCGCTGGCCTACCTGCAGCAGCTGCACATGGACGTGCTGAAGATCGACGGCCGCTATATCCGCGACCTGCAGTACGGCGGCCGCGGCGCAACCTTCGTGAAGCACCTGGTCAGCATGTGCCACGAGCTCGGCATGAAGACGCTCGCCGAGATGGTTGAGACCTCCGCCGTCGAGACCGAGGTCCGGCGCGCCGGCGTCGATTACGCCCAGGGCTGGCTCTACGGCCTGGCGACCGACGAACCGGTTGCCCCCACGCCCAACCACGTCTGGGCCAAGAAGGGCGCGGCCGCCTAAGCGGCTGCCACCAGCGCCAGCCACTCGTCCTCGGTCAGCACCTGGATTCCCAGCTTGCTGGCCTCAGCGAGCTTGGAACCGGCCCCGGGGCCGGCCACCACCATGTCGGTCTTCTTTGACACAGATCCGGAGACCTTGGCGCCAAGCCGCTCGGCCTGGGCCTTGGCCTCATCACGGGTCATCTTCTCCAGTGCGCCGGTGAAGACCACGGTCTTGCCGGCCACGGCGGTGTCGGTCTTCGGCCGCTCGGCGGGGATGACGCGCAACTCCGCCAGCAGGTTGTCAACCAGGGCCCGGTTGTGGTCCTCGCCGAAAAAATCCGCGATCATCCGGGCGGCGACAACGCCCACCGCGTCGACCGACGCGACCTCAAGGAACGCCTCGCCCGGCGTCTCTCCGGCGGCCTGGATCGCGGCCTGTTCGAAGTTCGGCCAGTCGACGAACCGCATCGCCAGCGCCGCGCGGGCCCTGGAGTTCAGCTTCGGGATCGCCAGCCGCAGGTGCTCTTCCAGCGAAATCTCCGGCGGGATCAGCAGCGGCTGGCGGGCGCGGGCGAAGTCCAACACAGCGGCGACCGCCGTCGGACCGAGGCCGTCGAGGTCCGACAGCTCCGCATAGAGCGGGCCGGCGGTCTGTCCGGCTGCGGCCCTGGCGACCTCCACGAAACGCTCGGCGGTCTCGAAGTACCGCGCCAGCGCCGTTGAAGTGGTCTCGCCGATGTGGCGAACGCCAAGGCCGTAGATGAACCGGTCCAGGGCGATGTTCCGCCGCGCGTCGATGCCGGCGACGAGATTGGCGATGCTGGTCTCGCCATAACCGTCGGTGGCCTTGAGTTCCTCGAGCTTCTCCGCGTCGCGGGCGAGCCGGAAGATGTCGGCCGGCGCCTTGATCCAGCCGCGCTCATTAAAGGCGGTGAGCTGCTTTTCGCCGAGGCCCTCGATGTCGAAGGCGCGGCGCGACACGAAATGGCGCAGGTGCGCCAGCCGCTGGAACGGACAGGCGAACTCGCCGGTACAGCGGCGCACAACCGTGTCGGCGCCAGCCGCCGTGGTCTCCCTGGCGATCGGCGTGTGCAGCGGGCACGGGCAGCGGGTCGGGAAAGCGAAGGGCCGGGCGTCCGCCGGCCGCTCCTCCAGCACCACGGACACGATCTGCGGGATCACGTCGCCGGCCCGCTGCAGGATCACCGTGTCGCCGACCCGGACGTCCTTGCGGGTGATCTCGTCGGCGTTGTGCAGGGTGGCGTTCTCGACCACAACCCCGCCCACGGTGACCGGCTGCAGGCGCGCCACAGGCGTGATCGCGCCGGTGCGGCCGACCTGGATGTCGATGGCCTCCAGGATCGTGCGGGCCTGCTGCGCCGGGAATTTGCGCGCGATCGCCCAGCGCGGCGTACGGGTGACGAAGCCCAGCCGGCCCTGCCAGTCCAGACGGTCGACCTTGTAGACCACGCCGTCGATGTCGAAATCGAGCTTCGGCCGCTCGGCCTCCATGTGGGCGTAGGCGGCCAGCAATCCTTCGGCGTTCCCGACGCGGCGGCTGTCGGGGGTGGTCTGGAAGCCCCAGGCCTTCAGCGCCAGCAGCGCCTCCCACTGGGTCTTCGCGAACGGATGGCTGAGAAACCCCCAGGCGTAGGCGAAGAAGCCCAGCGGCCGGGCGGCGGTGATCTTCGCATCGATCTGGCGCAGCGAGCCGGCGGCGGCGTTGCGGGGATTGGCATAGGTCTTATGGCCGGCTTCGACGGCGGCGGCGTTCAGGGCTTCGAATCCGGCGTGGCCCAGGTAGACCTCGCCGCGCACCTCGACCACCTCCGGCCAACCGGAGCCAGCCAGCCGCTTGGGAATGTCGGCGATGGTGCGGACGTTGGCGGTCACATCCTCGCCCACCCGGCCATCGCCCCGGGTCGCGGCCTGGACCAGCACGCCGTGCTCGTAGCGGATCGAGCACGACAGACCGTCGATCTTGGGCTCGGCGGTGTAGGCCACTGTCTCGGTCGGCGTCAGGCGCAGGAACCGGCGGATGCGCGTGTCGAACTCGACGGCCTCGTCGTCGGCGAAGGCGTTGTCGAGGCTGAGCATGGCCACGCCATGCTCGACCGCCGAGAACTGCTCGGCCCGCGCCGCGCCGATCCTCAACGACGGTGAATCCTCGCGGACCAGGTGCGGGAAGCGCGCCTCGATCGCCAGATTGCGGATCTTCAGGGCGTCATAGTCCGCGTCCGAGACCGTGGGCGCGTCCTGCTGGTGGTACCTCAGGTCATGCGCCGCGATCGCCTCGGCCAGCCGCGCGAGTTCAGCGACGGCATCGGCTTCGGTGAGATCGGGGACCGGGCGGGAATCCATTAAGAATATATGCCTTCCTCTCCCGCTTTGCGGGAAAGGAAAATCACGCCGCGATCAGCGCTCTGGCCGCCGCCCTGGCCGCATCGGTGATTTCGGCGCCGGCGAGCATGCGTGCGATCTCTTCCTCGCGGTCGGGAGCGGAGAGGTCCTCGACGAGCGTGCGCACACGCTCGCCCTCCCCGGTCTTGGCGATGCGCCAGTGGGCGTCGGCGCGCGCGGCCACCTGCGGGGAATGGGTGACGACAAGGACCTGGGCGCCACTCCTTCCCGGCGAAGCGGCGGCCAGGCGCTTCAGGCGCAGGCCCACGGCGTCGGCCACGGCGCCGCCGACTCCCTGGTCCACTTCGTCGAAGATCATCAGCGGTTGGGGGCCGTCGCTGCGGCCCGCCAGCGCGGCCTTCAGCGCGAGCGCGAAGCGGGCGAGTTCGCCGCCCGAGGCGATGGCGCCGAGGTCGCCGAATGGCGCGCCGGGATTGGTGGCGATCTCGAAGCCCACGCGGTCCAGCCCCGTTGGACCGGCCCGGTCTTCCGCCAGGGGTTCGACAGCGACGCGAAAGCGGGCCTTGTCGAGCTTCAGGGGCTCAAGCTCGCCCATGACGGCGACTGCCAGCCGGTCGCCGGCCGCGCGACGGGCGACGGTCAGCGCCGCGGCGTCGGCCATGTAGGCCTCGCGGGCCGCCTTCAGCTCGCCCTCGGCGGCCTTCAGCGCGTCCTCGGAGGTCTCGACGGCCCTCAGCCGCTCGGCGAAACGAGTGCGCAAGGTCGGTAGTTCCTCGACGCTGACGGCCAGCTTACGGGCCAGGCCGCGCAGGTCGAACAGCCGTTCCTCGGCTTTCTCCAGCCGGTCGGGCTCGAAATCGAAGGCCTCGCCGGCGGCGTCGACCGCGGCCTCGGCCTCGTCGGCCTCGATCAGCACGCGGTTCAGGGCATCCGACGCCTCGGCCAGCCGCTTCACCGCCCGGCCATCCTCGGCGGCGCCAGCGGAAAGGGTGCGCTCCCGGGCCCGGTCGAGCGCGCGGATCGCCCCGGCCACCCTGGCGGAGAGGCCATCGAACAGCTCGCGCCCGGACGCGATGTAGCCCAGCGCCTTTTCGGCGGCCCCCAGGATGGCGCGCTCCTCGGCCAGTTCGGTTTCCTCGCCCTCGCGCGGGTCGAGGCGGTCGAGGTCGGCGAGCCGCAGAGTCAGTTCCTCTGTTTCGGCGGCCGCGCGGGCCACGTCGGCGCGCAGGGCCT
>JBBREC010000030.1:0-25417 GCA_038203295.1 Caulobacterales bacterium | reverse complement strand
CCCCCTTGACGTCCCTGAGCCAGCCGGGCCTTTGAACACCCAACGCATGTTTGAAATTGGAGGATGCGGTCATGGCCTACAAGCCGTTCGACCTGACGGGGAAGGTGGCGCTGGTCACCGGCGGCAATGGCGGCATCGGCCTTGGGATGGCCGAAGGCATGGCCGCGGCCGGCGCCAAGGTGGCGATCTGGGGCCAGAATCCGGAAAAGAACGCCAAGGCTGAGGCGACCCTCAAGGCCTATGGCGGCGACGTCCTGGTCCAGGCGGTGGACGTCGGCGACGAGGCCGCGGTGGTGGCCGGCGTCGCCGAGGTGCTGAAGACCTTCGGCCGGCTGGACTTCTGCGTCGCCAACGCCGGCGTCGGTGGCGGCGCGCCCTTCGCCGAGATGACCACCGAGAACTGGCGCCGGGTCACCAACGTGAACCTGGACGCCGTCTTCTGGACCTTCCGCGAGGCGGCCAAGCACATGGTCGCCCGCGCCCAGGCCGGCGACCCCGGCGGCGGGCTGCTGGTGACGTCCTCGACGTCGGCGATCCACGGCGCGCCGCGAAACCAGGCCTACGCCGCCACCAAGGGCGCGGTGCTGTCGATGGTGCGCGGTCTCGCGGTCGAATACGCCCGCTACGGCATCCGGGCCAATTCCGTCCTGCCGGGCTGGATCCGCTCGGACATGACCGCCGGCGCGCAGAAGTGGGACAAGTTCAACGAGCAGGTCATCGGCCGCGTGCCGATGCGCCGCTGGGGCGATCCCGAGGATTTCTCCGGCCTTGCGGTCTACCTCGCCTCGGACGCCTCACGCTTCCACACCGGCGACGCCTTCGTCATCGACGGCGGCTACACGATCTACTGAGGCGGCCGGCGCCTGACGCAACGACATCGTTCCCACGGCGGCGCGGCTGCGCCATCGTGGGGAAAACGGGAGGAACGGCCATGACCCTGCACACCAAGCTCTGCGACCTGCTGGAGGTGAAACATCCGATCATGCTGGCCGGCATGGGCGGGGTCTCCTACGCCGAGCTGGCGGCGGCGGTGTCCAACGCGGGTGGCTATGGCGTGCTCGGCATGGCCGGCCGCACGCCTGAGTTCATCCGAGACGAGATGCGCAAGGTCAAAAGCCTGACCGACAGGCCGTTTGGCGTCGACCTTCTGGCGGCCAGCCCCGACAGCCTGACGGCGTCCGTCGAGATCATCATCGAGGAAGGCGCCTCGTCCTTCGTGGCGGGCCTTGGCGTCCCCATGCCGATCATGGAGAAGCTGAAAAAGGCCGGCCTCAAGGTCATGGTCGTCTGCGGCGCGGTGAAACACGCGGTGAAGGCCGAGCAGGCCGGTTGCGACGCGGTGATCTGCCAGGGCGGCGAGGGCGGCGGGCACACGGGCCTGGTCGGCACTCTTCCGCTGGTCGCCCAGGCCGTTGAGGCCGTGAAGATCCCGGTGGTCGCGGCGGGCGGTCTCTATGACGGTCGCGGCCTGGCGGCCGCGCTCAGCCTGGGCGCCGTCGGCGTCTGGATGGGCACGCGCTTCATCGCATCCACAGAGGCCCACGCCGGCCAGATGTACCGCGACACCATCGTCGAGGCGACCGACGAGGACACCATCCGCACGCGCTCCTATTCCGGAAAACCCATGCGCGTGAAGAAGAACCCCTACGTCGAGGAGTGGGAGACCCGCCCCGCCGACATCCAGCCCTTCCCGCAGCAGGCGATGCTGTCCAGCCGCGCGGGCGTCATGGGCGGCATCGGCGGCCAGATCGATGGCCTTGACGCCGACAGCTCCTGCTTCGCCATGGGGCAGTCGGCCGGCGGGGTGCACGATGTCCTGCCCGCCGCCGAGATCGTGGCGCGGATCATGGCCGAGGCGGAAGCCGCCATCGACCGCGTGGCGGCGTTGCGGGAGCGAGCTGGGACGTCAGCCTAGGGCGCGCTCGCCAGATATGCCGTAGGGTCATTCACGAAGTCGCGGAATTCCGCGAGGCAGCCGCGCCAGGCGACCAGCTGCTGGGTGATCCGCTCGCGGGTGTCGGCGTTGAACAGCAGGGTCGAATAGACCACGTGGGCCTTGCCGCCCTTGTCCTGGAATCCCCGGCACATGGCCGAGGTCTGGTTGTAGGCGTTGATCTGGCTGAGCGTTGGGCTGGCCTTGTCAGCCATATTGTCGAACTGCACAGCCTGGCACTTTCGCCCCTGCGGATCGCAACCGGCAAACTGGGCAATGAATGGAACGGTGTTGGTCGTTACGGTGAGAAATACCGAGTCTGCCTCCTTGCCTGCGACGACCGCCTTGGCATCCGCGGAGGCCAGAACCGCTACCATGCTCGCCGGGTCGCGGGCGTCGAAGGCGGCGTCGGGCGTGGCGGTTTTCGGGAGCGCCCTGGTGGCGACCTTTGCCGGCGTGGTCTTCGCGGGGGCGAACTTCGGAGCGGGCGCCGCGCCCATCGCGAGGATCGCGGCGGCGACGAGAGCGAGGGTCTTGAAGGACATGGCCAAGGGCTAGCAGAGGCGCGGGCGCCACGCGACTCCGACCGACCGGTTTCCGTAGCGGGACCGTGGGGCAGGGTCTAAACTGGGGCGCTGTCGGGAGTTCATCATGGGTATCAGTTTCGCTGTCGCTGTCGTGTTCCTGGTGCTGGCCCTGGTGGTCGCGCTGGGCGCCATCAAGATCGTGCCGCAGGGGCGCGAGGTCACCGTCGAGCGGTTCGGCCGCTACACCCGCACCCTGAAGCCCGGGATCAGCTTCCTCACGCCATTCGTGGAAAGCGTCGGCCGCCGCATCAACATGATGGAACAGGTGCTCGACGTGCCGCGGCAGGACGTGATCACCAAGGACAATGTCTCCGTCCAGGTCGACGCCATCGTCTTCATCCAGGTGATGGACGCCGCGGCGGCCGCCTACCGGGTGACCAACCTCGACTTCGCCATCACCCAGCTGACCATGACCAACCTCAGGACCGTGGTCGGCAACATGGAGCTCGACGAGGTGCTTTCGCAGCGCGATCAGATCAACACTCGCCTGCTGGACGTGATCGACGCGGCCACCAGCCCCTGGGGCGTCAAGGTCGCGCGCATCGAGATCAAGGACCTGCAGCCGCCGCCGGACATCACGAATGCAATGGCCCGTCAGATGAAGGCCGAGCGTGAACGCCGCGCAGTGATCACCGAGGCCGATGGCGAGAAGCAGGCCGCGATCACCGTCGCCGAGGGCCAGAAGCAGTCGGCGATCCTGCAGGCCGAAGGCCGCAAGGAAGCCGCCTTCCGCGACGCCGAGGCCCGCGAACGCTCCGCCCAGGCCGAGGCCAAGGCCACAGAGATGGTGTCGAACGCCATCGCTGACGGTGACGTCAACGCCATCAACTATTTCATCGCCCAGAAATACGTGGAGGCCTTCGGCAAGCTGGCCGAGAGCCCGCAGCAGAAGACCGTCATCGTCCCCGCCGACATGGCCTCGCTGATGGGCACCATCGCCGGCATCGGCGAGATGGTGAAGACCGCCAGGGCCGAGCAGCAGAGCCCGCCGCCGCCGCGTCCCAAGGCGCGCGGGGCCAGTTCGGCCGTGCCGCCCACGGGAGCCTGACCATGCCGGACGTCTCCGATCTCTATCTGACCCATCCGTTCTGGGTGTGGATCGGGTTTGCCGCCGCCCTGCTTGCGGTGGAGGTTGCGACGGGCTCAGGCTGGCTGCTGTGGCCGGCCGCCGCCGCCGCGGTGGTGTCGGTGTTGGCGGGTTTCGCCGGCGTTGCACCAGCGATCGCCCTGCTGGTCTTCGCGCTGCTGACCATCCTGTCGACCCTGCTGGCCCGGCGCTACCTGCCGCGCTCGGTCACGCACCACAGCCACGATATCAACGACCAGGTCGGTCGGCTGGTCGGCCATCACGGCGTCGCCGTGGGCGCCTTCGCCGGCGGAGCCGGCCGGGTGTTCATCGACGGCAAGGAGTGGGCCGCCGAGCTCGATGAGGGCGAGGGGCTGGCCGCCGGATCGCGCGTTGAGGTTGTCGGCGTGGCTGGCGCCCACCTGCGGGTTCGCGGCGCCTGAGGATTCGGCGCTCGGTGGTCGGCGGAAACCCCGGCTGTGCACCGTAAGTCATTGGAACTGCGCCA
Source organism: Caulobacterales bacterium (assembly GCA_038203295.1). Taxonomy (GTDB): domain Bacteria; phylum Pseudomonadota; class Alphaproteobacteria; order Caulobacterales; family Caulobacteraceae; genus Phenylobacterium. The sequence goes on along the minus strand of JBBREC010000030.1, from coordinate 21,323 downwards.
CAGTTCGGCCCGGTTCCTTCGTCATCTTGACCCTGGGGCGATCCCGGCGCTTATGTGCGCGCATCGGGGCGAACAAGCCCCCGTTTGAAAAACGTCCAGGAGAAATCTAAGTCATGAGGCCAATCGGATTGGGGCTGGTCGCGGCCCTCCTCGTCGCGGTGCTGGCGCCTGTCGCGGTGATGTCCGCGCCGAAAGCCGCGCCGCCCGCCATCAGCGAGGCCCAGCGCAAGGCCGGCATGGCCGACGCACCGGCCCTGGTCGCCGCCGCCAGCCTGCCCTGTCAGGTGTCGGACGCGCGCCTGATCGGCAAGGTCGCCGAAGACAAGAAGAAGGGCGCGCCCGCCACCAGCCTCTATGAAGTCGCCTGCGGGTCGGCCATGGGCTACCTGGTTCAGTCCACCGGCACGACGACGCCCACCGCGTTCAGTTGTCTGGAAGCCAACTATCCGGCCGAAGTCGCCACCAAGGCCGCCAACCCCTGCATGCTGCCCGCCAACCTCGACCCGAAGGCGGCGCTCGCCGCCGACCTGGCCAAGATCAATGTGCAGTGCGTTCCGGAATCGGCCCGCGGTATCGGTCAGAGCAAGACCTCGACCTATCTGGAAATCGCCTGCCAGGGCGGCGTCGGCTACATCGTGGTCGCCAGCGCGCCCTACGACGGCGCCAAGAAGATCGAGGCGCAGAACTGCCTCAACTTTGATGGCCAGAGCGGCAACATAAAATGCATGCTCGGCGACCCCGCCGCGCGCATGGCCGTGGTCGACAAGTATGCGGCCGCCGACGGCAAGAACTGCGCCGTGAAGGACCGCCGCTTTGTCGGCACCGCCACGGATGGCGCGAATTTCTTCGAAGCCTCCTGCGCCGACGGCAAGGGCTATATCTACAAGATCTCCGCGGCCGGCGCGCTCACCACCACCTACGAATGCGCCAAGGCCCAGGGCGTCCTCGGCGGCTGCACCCTGACCGACGCCCGCCAGGCGGCGACCGAACAGGCTGGCCTCTACACCCGCCTCGCCAAGGCGGCCGGCTCGTCCTGCAACGTCGAGAAGTACGCGATCTTCCCGGCGGGCGCCGGCGAGGACATCGTTGAGCTGGTCTGCACCGGCGGTACGGGCGGCGTCGGCATCTTCAAGGCCGGTGGCAAGGGCGAAGTCCTCGACTGCGGCCATGCCCTGGTGGCCGGCTACCGCTGCGGCCTGAACAAGGCCGGCTCGGGCTACGACGCGCTCACCGCCGACCTGAAGAAGTTCCAGGCGACCACCAGCTGCGTGGTCTCCAATTCGCGCCTGGCGGCCAAGACGGCCAAGGGCACGCTGCTTCTGGAAGTCGCCTGCAGCGATGGCCTGAAGGGCTACATGATCGAGTATACCACCGGTCCCGTGACCGCGGTCAGCGCCTCGGGCTGCGCCTTCACCGGCGGCTGCAAGCTGCCCGGCAACACCTAGGGTTCCCCGGAACCCGAAACGAACGAGGCCCCGGAGGGTAACCTCCGGGGCCTTTTTCTTCCGGCGGGTTGGAACCCTCTCAGTCAGCATCGCTGACGGTTCCCCCTGAGGGGAGCATCAGATCGCGGCCTCGATGAACGTTGGCCCGCGCTGGGCCATGGCGGCGGCGAAGGCCTTCTCGAAATCCTCGGCGGTCTCGCAGCGCACAGCGGGCAGGCCAAGCCCCTTGGCCAGCGGAACCCAGTCGATGTTGGGATCGCCAAGTCCCAGGAGCTTCGCCGCCTTGGGGCCGGCGTCGCCGGCGCCGGTGCGCGTCATCTCGATATTGAGGATGCGGTAGCTGTTGTTGGCGAAGATCACGACGGTGACGTCGAGGTTCTCCCGCGCCAGCGTCCACAGCGCCTGGATCGTGTACATGGCCGACCCGTCGCCGGAGAGGGCCAGGACCTTGCGCTCGGGACAGGCCACGGCCGCGCCCACCGCCAGCGGCAGGCCGATCCCGATGGCCCCGCCGGTCAGCGCCAGCACCTCGTGGGGTCGGGCGGCGATCGTGCTGGCCGCCACGCCCGCGCCCGACGTCACCGAGTCATCGCAGATGATGGCGCCCTCGGGCATGTGCCGTGCGATGGAGGCGCCGACCGTATAGGCGGTGAGCTTGCCGGTGGGGGCGGCGTCTGGAAGCGCCAGAGCCTGCGTCGGGCCTTCCCGGGGCGCGCCAAGAGCGTCGGCCAGGGCGGCCAGGCCAGCCACGGCGTCTTCGGCGCGGCTCGCCAGCGTCAGGGTCTCGCAGCCCTGCGGCAACAGCACGCTCGGCCGGTTGGGGTAGGCGAAGAAGGCCACCGGCTGGGTCGTCCCGACGTAGACCATCAGGTCCGTGCCTTCGAGGTCCTGCAGCGCCAGTTCGCCGAAATACTGCATCTTCCCCGCAGCGAAAGCGCCGGCGCCGCGCGGCTGGCGGGCGACGAAGGTGTCGGTCATCACCCGCACGCCGACGAGGCTGAGGCGCGCGGCCTGGGCCATGGCCTCGGCGCGGCAGGCCTGCCCGCCCAGCAGGAGCACAGGTTTCGTGGCGGCCCGCAGGGCGCGGGCGGCGGCGTCCACAGCCTCGCCGGAGGGCGCATGGCGCACCGGCCTCTGGGCGATCACCGGCGGGGTCGTGGTTTCCAGCCAGGCCGAGTCGGCCGGCAGGATCAGGCTGACCGGGCCGCCCGGCGGGCCATAGCTGGCGGCCATTGCCTCTGCGGCCAGGCCCGCCACGCTGTCGGGCGTATCGGCGGACTTCACCCAGATCGAATTGGGGGCCGAGAGCGCGGGGATGTCGGAGTTCAGCGGCGCGTCGTACTGGCGGTGATAGGTGGCGTGGTCGCCGATGACGTTGATGATCGGTGTGTAGGCGCGGCGCGCATTGTGCAGGTTGGCCACGCCGTTGCCGTAGCCAGGGCCCAGGTGCAGCAGGGTGCACGCCGGCCGGTCGGCCATGCGGCCGTAGCCGTCGGCAGCTCCGGTGGCCACGCCCTCGAACAGGCAGAGCACCGGCCGCATCTCCGGGGCGCGGTCGAGGGCCGCCACGAACTGCATCTCGCTGGTGCCGGGATTTGCGAAACTCGCGGTGACCTCGTTGGCCACGAGGGTCGAGAGCAGGGCGTCCGCGCCGTTCATGCCAAGTCTTCCATGTCAGAACACCATCACGTGGGAGGGAGGAGGGACGGCGAACAGGCGATCGATGCTGTCCGCACGCCGGGTGCGGGCCAGGGCCTGAGCGATATAGCCCTTTTCGGTGATCTCGCCGGCGCCGGCGTCGGGCGGGCCCTCGAGAATGAGGGCGCGGGAGATTCGGCTGCCCGATCCCCGCGCGCGATTGTTGAACGTCTCGATCCCGGCGCGGACGGCGAGCTCGACGGCGGGCCGCGACAGGGTCGGGTTCGGATAGAGCAGCAGGCCAACCCCCTCGCGACCCTCGCCGCAGACGACGGCGTCGGTGACCGATCCGCCGATCGCGCCGATCGCGCCGATGCGCACGTCGCCGACGCCCACGAAGGTGCCGGAGGCCAGCTTGAAATTCTCCGAAAGCCGGCCGTCGAAGACCATGCCCTTGGCCGGATCGGTCTCGTCCAAGAACCGCGCCGCGTCGCCCAGCACATAGTAGCCCTCGTCGTCGAAAGCCTGGGCCGAGAATTCGGGGCGACCGAGATAGCCCTTGGTCACCTGCGGGCCCTTGACCCGGAAGTCGAGCTTGCCGGCCTCGGGAACCAGCCGCACCGAAGTCCCCGGGATTGGCAGGCCGATCATGCCCATGCGCGCGTTGTGCCAGTGCACGTTGCACGCGGTGGGGCCGGTCTCGGTGGCGCCGTAGCCGGAGCCGAAGCTGATCTGCTCGCCCACCGTGCGCACCGCGACGGCCTGGATGCGATCGGCGACTGTCTGGCCCAGGGCGGCCCCGCCATACTGCAGCACGCGCACCTTGTCGAAGAACCGCCGCGCCAGCCTGGGGTCGTTCTCCAGCTCGTCGACGAACAGCATCCAGCCGGCCGGCACCATGTTCTGGTAGGTCGGAGAGATCTCCCGAAGGTTCCGCACCGTCTCGCCGAAGCGCGCGGCGGTGGGCTGTCCGTGGTCGATGTAGAGCGTGCCGCCGCGGTGCAGCGTCTGGTGCAGGATCGCGTTGGCGCCCAGGCTGTGGCTCCACGGCGCGGAATTGACCATCACCGGCGGCTCGGGATCATCGAAGCACGCGGTGATCTGGGCGGCGTTCAGCGAGATCGAGCCGTGGGCGCAGATCACCGCCTTGGGATGGCCGGTGGACCCGGAGGTCAGCAGGTACTTGGCCGCGTCCTGGGGCCGGGCGTCGGCCGCATCGGGCCAGCCCTTGAGCAGGGACTCGAAGGCCACGTCGCGGGGTCGCAGGTTGCGCGTGGCGATCACCGGCAGGCCGGACAGGCCCGGCGCGGACAGGCCTTCCTGGAACATGGCGGCATCGTCGACGAAGACGGCGGCGGGTTTCAGGATCTCGCAGGCGTGCGCCAGCCGCGCCGGATTGGCGTTGCGCAGGCCATACTGCGGCGAGACCGGCGCCACCGGCATCCGCTTGCTCATGGCTGCGTAACTGATCAACGCATGATCGATCCCGTTGCCGGACAGGATCAGCAGGGGCTCGGCGCGCACGACGCCCATGGCCAGCAGGCCGCCGGCAATGGCGGCCACCTGGTCGCGGGCCTCGCCGTAAGTCACGGTCCTCCAGCCCTCGCCGGAACGTTCGGCCAGCCACACCCGGCTGGGCGCCACCTTCGACCAGTGCTCCAGGGCCGCGGTCATGGTCTGGAAATTCGTGGAATAGGGCGTGGGGTTGGTCAGCACCATCTCGCCGCCGGGGCGACGCTCGATCTCCAGCCGGCGCGGCGCATAGCGGGCGTCGCGGAAGGGTGCGGAGGCGATGCGGGTTTCAGCGTCCATGGCAGCCTTATTCCAAGCCGCCGCCGTGTTGGGAAGCCTCAGTGGTCAAGCCTGACCAGGCGGCTCCGGATTCGGCGCGGTCCGGTCAGAGGTCGCGGATGGCGTTTCGCGCCACCGCCAGCCCGGTCAACACCAGGCCCACGACGACGAAGGGGGTCGGGTCGGCGCCGACCATGTCGAGCGTCAGGTCGTCAACGATACCCAGGACCCAGCCCAGGATCGGGCCGGCCAGCCGCGTGGCCACCAGGGCCGAGGCGGCGACCGCCACGCCGATCAGCCCCGCGCCGGCCAGCACGCCAGCGCGCGTCACGCTGTTGCTGCTGAGCCGCTGCAGAACGGTCTCTGTCACGTCGCGCCGTCCCGCGTCGGCGATAGGGGCCCGGAAGGCGGCGTCGAGGGCCGCTTCGAATTCGGAGTCATTCATTCGGGTTGTTCTCCGGCTCGGTCATCAGGATCCGCAGCTTCTTCAGGCCGCGAGTGACGTGCGATTTCACGGTGCCCAGTGGTGCGCCGAGCGCGAGGGCGATCTCGTCATGCTTCAAGCCTGCGCCATGGCAGAGCGAGACACAGAGGCGTTCGGGCGCGGACAGCTGCTTCAGCGCCCGGTCGAGGTCCATACGCTGGACCGCGCCGCGCTCTTCCGACACGCCGCCCAGCTCGACGTCGACCGGTTCGGCCATGACGTCCGTGCGGGCTTCACGGCGGCGGCGCTTCAGGTACAGGCGCGCGGCGATCCGGGTGGCCCAGGTCGCGAACGCCGCCTCGCCGCGATAGCTGGCCGCGCTGCGCAGCGCCGCCACCAGGGCGTCCTGGGTGATGTCATCGGCCAGTGCGTCCGGCGCACCCATCCGGCGCAGCAGGTCGCCGATCACGGGCGCCGCGCGGCGGGCCAGCTCGCCGGCCGCGCCCCGGTCCTCGTGGTCGGCGAGCCGCGCCAGCTGAATGTCGCTGAGCGCGGCCCACCTGGCCCGGGCCTGTGTCCTGGAAATCTCCACGGTCTGTGAAGGTCGCGGCGGTCAGGCTTCGACCGCGCGCTTGTCGTTACGGCTGAGGATGATCAGGGCTGCGCCGATGCATCCCGGGATGGCGCCGGCCGCGGCGATCGAGACGCCGACGGCGATGGCGGACCCGCTGCCTTCGCTGAACATGGCGAAAAACACGCACAGGCCGATGGTGGCGATGGCCGCGCCGCAGGCCACCAGCAGCACCCCAAGCCGGAAATCGCGCTGCGGCGTCGGGAACATGTGGCCTCCGCCGGGCAGGACCTCGACCATTTCGGGCGTCAGCGGGGCGCCGGCCAGGGCCGAGGCGTGGACGACGTCCAGCACCCGCATCCGCTCGCGGAACCGCAAGATGTTCGAGACCATGAAGACGATGCCCGGCACGATCAGGGCGACGAGGATTTGAACGGCGACGGGCAAGGGGCTCTCCGGACAGCTGAAACAGACGTTGCTGTTGGATAGAGGGCCGCCCACGCGTTCGGAGATGCAAGGTGCGCAAAAATAGTTTGCAATCAGCCTGCGGTACTCTCCGGGAGCCGCACAGGCTGGCCCAGGCGCCGACCCACCACCTCGCCGTTGCGCATGATCAGCTCGAAAATCTTAGGCATCCTGCGGTTCTGTCGCCTTCAGCAGCTCCCGGGCGGCCTTGCCGACGGTCTCAACGCTGAGGTCCATCATGTGACAAAGTTCCTGCGTGAAACCGGGGTCAACCGCGCGGATTTGCTCGTATTCGCGAGGGCCCCGCACCACTCGCGTCGCGTCGCCCCAGGGTGCGTAGAGGTGCTCGTCCGAGGGGCCGAAGAGACCAAGCGTTGGCGCGCCGGCCGCCGCCGCCAGATGCATGGTCCCCGAGTCGTTGCCGATGAAGAGCCGCGCGTGCTTCAGGCAGGCATAGGCGGTCAGCAGGTCTACCCCGCCCGTCAGATTGATGAATCTGTTCCTCGGCACGACGTCCTGGAGGCCCCAGGCCAGCTTCTTGTCGTCCGGCCCGCCCAGCACCATCAGACGTCCGTCGGCCATGGCGCCATGGGGACCAAGAAGCCGCATGGCGACCTGGGTGAACCGCTCCAGCGGCCACGTCTTTCCGACCCAGTTGGCGGCTGGCGCCAGCGCCAGGATCGGGCCTTTGCCCGTGGTCAGTTCCTTCGCATAGGCCTCGATCTCCGGCGAGGTGAAGAGGAACGGCGAGGCCGGGCTGTCCTCGATCTTCAGGGTGCGGGCGGCTTCCATCACCTTGTGGACCGCCGGGCCCGCGACCTTGCGCTGGATCGCCCGGCGCTTCGTCGACAGGAACCGCGAAATCGCCGAGCCGCGCAGGTCGACGACCAGCCCCCAGCGGGTCTTGCGGACCTGCCGCCAGAGGTCGAACCAGTGGCTGCCGTCCCTGGCCTTGGCGAAGACGATCACCCGGTCGAGGTTGGGGACCTCGGCGAACAGCGGCGCGGCCACGGGCCCCGCCACGATCGTGAACCGCGCATTCGGAATCTCGTCGGCCAGCCGCTTGATCAGGCCGGACGACAGCACCGCGTCGCCGATCCGGGTGGCGGTGATGAACAGGATCGGGAAGGAGGTTACGCGCGCCATCGGCCCTCTATAGGTCGGCGGGCGCTGGCGCTCTACACCGGCGCACCCCAAATAACGAGCCATGGCCCAATCCTTGACCCATGCCGCCCTGCCCAGCCGCGCGTTGATCGCGATCGGCGGGCCGGACTGGCGCGACTTCCTGCAAGGTCTGATCACCCAGGATGTCGAGACGATGGCGCCCGGTGAAGCTCGTTTCGGTGCGCTGCTGACCCCGCAGGGCCGGCTGCTCTACGATCTTTTCGTGGTCGAGCGTGACGGCGGGGCCTGGCTGGACGTGGAAGCCGTTCACCGCGACGCCATCCTCCAGCGCCTGACCATGTACCGCCTGCGGGCGAAGGTGGAGCTGGCGGCCGACGACACGGCGGTGTCGATTCTCTTTCCAGGCCCTGACGGCGGGCCGGGTTCGGGCTGGGTCCGCGACCCACGCCTGCCGGAACTGGGCTGGCGCGGCTACGGCGCGACGCCGCCCGCCGGCGCGGTCGAGGCCGACGAAGCCGTCCGCGAGGCCCAGAAGCTGGCCCTGGGCGTACCAGGCCCCGCCGACTGGGGCTCGGACAAGACCTATCCGATCGAGGCCAACTTCGACCTCCTGCACGGCATCGACTTCAGGAAGGGCTGCTTCGTCGGCCAGGAAACCACCTCGCGCATGAAGCGCCGTGGCCAGATCAAGAGCCGCATGCTGCCGATCCGCTTCGCAGGGCCTGCGCCGGCGACGGGCTCGGAAGTGCTGGCCGGCGAACTCCGCGCCGGCGAGGTGCTCTCCGGTGCGGATGGTGGAGCCATGGCCCTGCTCAGGCTCGACCGGGCGCTGGGCGCCAACCTCACTGTCGAGGGTCGGCCCGTGACCGTTGAGGAACCGGCCTGGCTCCTCGCGGCCCTCGCCGACCCCCCCGCCTAGACCCGCCGCAAGTCCCGCTTGCGGCCTTGGGCCGGCTTGGCCGAAACTGCGCGCGATGACCCCTGAGATCACCCGATGCGGCTGGCGCGGCATGGCCGGCGACCCGCTCTATGAGGCCTATCACGACACCGAATGGGGCGTGCCGGAGTACGATTCCCGCGCGCTGTGGGAAAAGCTGGTGCTCGACGGCTTCCAGGCGGGCCTAGCCTGGATCACCATCCTCAGAAAGCGCGACGCCTTCCGCGCGGCCTTCGACAACTTCGATCCGGACAGGGTGGCGGCGTATGGCGAGGCCGACCGCGCGCGCCTGATGGCCGACGCGGGCATCGTCAGGTCGAATGCGAAGATCGACGCCGCCATCAACTCCGCGAAAATCTACGTGGCGATGCGCGACGCCGGCGAGGACTTCTCGGAATTCTGCTGGGGTTTTGTCGACGGCAAGCCTCTGCAGACCAACTGCAAGACAATCGCCGACGTCCCGGCCAAGACCGGGCTTGCCGAAGAGGTCGCCAAGGCCCTCAAGGCCAGGGGCTTCAAGTTCGTCGGCCCGGTGATCGTCTACGCCTGGATGCAGGCCACCGGCATGGTCAACGACCACCTGACCTGCTGCTTCCGGCACGACGCGGTGAAGGGCTGATGGCCAGAGGCCCCACCATGCTGCTGGAGCGCGCCTTCATCGACGGCCACGTCTGTGGTGTCGACGAGGCCGGCCGTGGGCCGTGGGCCGGACCGGTCAGCGCCGCGGCCGTGATCCTCAACCCGAGGAAGGTCCCCAAGGGGCTGGACGATTCCAAGAAGCTGTCGGCCAAGACCCGCGAGGCGCTGGAGACCGAAATCAAGGCCAAGGCGCTGGCCTGGTGTGTCGGCTTCGCCAGCGTCGAGGAGATCGCCACCCTCAACATCCTGCACGCCGCGGGCCTGGCCATGCGCCGCGCGGTCGAGGGCCTGAGCGTTCAGCCCGCCTATGCCCTGGTGGACGGCAACTACCGCTTCAAGCTGCCCTGCGAGGTGAAGACCGTGGTGGGCGGCGACGGCAAGTCGAAATCCATCGCCGCGGCCTCGATCCTGGCCAAGGTCGCCCGCGACCGGCTGATGATCGAGATGGACGGGCGCTACCCCGGCTACGGCTTCGCCAGCCACAAGGGCTACCACGCGGCCATCCACGTCGAGGCGCTACGGACTTTGGGGCCCTGCGAGATCCACCGCATGGCCTGGAAGCCGGTGCAGCTGGTGCTGATGGGCGAGCGGCCCTGGCAGGAGCGCCTCGCCTTCGAGGATTGAGCGGCCTCACACCGCTTTCCCCAAATTCGTCATCCTGGTTCCCCCTGAGACCGGCGTTCTTCAGGCAAAGGTTACCTTAACGCCCGGCCCCTATGGTGTGCGCTCCGGCAGAAGCTGGTGGGGGAAACCTATGGCGAAGACCAGGGCCGACAAGGCCAACCACTACGACCTGATCGTCATCGGCAGCGGGCCCGCCGGGCGCCGCGCGGCGGTCCAGGGGGCCAAGCTCAAGAAGCGCGTGCTGGTGGTCGAGCGCGGCCACCGCGTGGGCGGCGTGTCGGTGCACACCGGCACCATCCCGTCGAAGACCCTGCGCGAGACGGCGCTGAACCTCTCCGGCTGGCGCGAGCGCGGTTTCTACGGCCGCGCCCACCGCAACAAGCAGCACATCACCGCCGACGACCTGCGCATGCGCCTCCACATGACGCTGGGCCACGAGGTCGAGGTGCTGGAGCACCAGTTTGCGCGCAACGGCGTCGACACCGTCAGGGGCTCGGCCCGGTTCCTCGATCCGCACACCATCCAGGTCACCACCGACGACGGCGTCAGCGTCTACAGCGCCGAACGCGTGCTGATCGCCGTGGGCACGCGTCCCTACCGTCCGAAACACATCGGTTTCGACGGCGAGCATATCCTGGATAGCGACGAGATCCTCGAACTCACTCGCATCCCGCGCCAGCTCGTGGTGGTGGGCGCCAGCGTTATCGGCATCGAATACGCCTCGATCTTCTCGGCGCTCGACGTGAAGGTGACGGTGGTCGAGCCCATGCCGACCTTGCTGCCTTTCATCGACCGCGAACTGGCCGACGAGTTCATTCACGATCTGCGTGACCGTGGCGTCACCCTGCGCTTCGGCTGCAAGGTCACCTCGGCCACCGTCGAGGGTCCGCAGCACTGCCTGGTCACCTGCGACGACGGCCGCCAGCTGCGCGCCGACATGGTGTTGTTTTCGGCGGGCCGCGAGGGCGCCGTGGACGACCTCGGCCTCGACAATTGCGGGCTGGCGCCTGACGAGCGCGGCCGGCTATCGGTGGACAAGGCGACTTTCCAGACCAGCGTCGGCCACATCTACGCCGCCGGCGACATCGTGGGCTTCCCGAGCCTGGCCTCAACGTCCATGGAACAGGGCCGGATCGCCGCCTGCCACGCGTTCGGCGCGCCCGCGGCCGCCGCGCCGGAATTCTTCCCCTACGGGATCTATTCGGTGCCCGAAATCTCGACCATCGGCATGACCGAGGAACAGGTCCGCGAGAAGAAGATACCCTACGAGTGCGGCGTCGCCCGCTTCCGCGAGACCAGCCGCGGCCACATCGCCGGGATCTCCACCGGCTTCATGAAGCTGATCTTCTCGCTCGAGACCCGCCGCCTGCTGGGCGCCCACATCGTCGGCGAGGGCGCGACCGAGCTGATCCACATCGGCCAGGCCGTGCTCAATCTGGAGGGTGGGCTCGACTACTTCGTCGACAACACCTTCAACTACCCGACGCTCGCCGAGGCCTACAAGATCGCCGCCCTCGACGCCTGGAACCGCATGCCCAAGGAGCAGCCCAGCGTGCGCACCATGATCGAGAAGCTGGAAGTCGCCGCCCGGGTCGTGAACGGCTGATCGGCGAGGTGGCGCCGTAACACCTCGTTCACCATGCTTGGTCACAGGTCCTAAACCATAAGGGTCGAGGATTCAGACTCTTGGGTTTCAAGGGTTTGTCATGAGCGTTGCGGCCGACACGATCATCCTGGGCGACTGCCTCGAGGAGCTGAAGAAGCTTCCGGACCGGTCCGTCGACCTGGTCTTCGCCGATCCGCCCTACAACCTGCAGCTTGGCGGCGACCTGCTGCGGCCCGACAACTCCAAGGTCGACGCCGTCGACGACGACTGGGACCATTTCGAGAGCTTCGAGACCTACGACGTCTTCACCAAGGCCTGGCTGAAGGAATGCCGTCGCATCCTGAAGGACGATGGCGCGCTGTGGGTGATCGGCAGCTACCACAACATCTTCCGCGTCGGCGCGACCCTGCAGGACCTGGGGTTCTGGATCCTCAACGACGTGGTCTGGCGCAAGTCCAACCCGATGCCGAACTTCAAGGGCACCCGCTTCACCAACGCCCACGAGACCCTGATCTGGGCGACCAAGTCGCGCGGCGGCAAGCGCTACACCTTCAACTACGACGCCATGAAGATGGCCAACGACGACCTGCAGATGCGCTCGGACTGGACCCTGCCGCTCTGCACCGGAGAGGAACGCCTGAAAGATGAGGCGGGCGTCAAAGCCCACCCGACCCAGAAACCCGAAGCCCTGCTGCACCGGGTGATCCTGGCGTCGACCCGGCCCGGCGACATCATCCTCGACCCCTTCTTCGGCACCGGCACCACCGGCGCCGCGGCCAAGCGCCTCGGTCGCCGCTACATCGGCATCGAACGGGAAGAAGGCTACGCCAAGCTCGCCAGAGACCGGATTTCCAAGGTCATCCCGGCCACCGCCGCCGAAATGGTGGTCACCGGCTCCAAGCGGTCCGAGCCGCGCATCCCCTTCGGACAGATCGTCGAGGCGGGCCTCTTACGCCCCGGCGACACCCTCTATTGCTCGCGCGGGCGCAACGCCGCGCGCGTGCGCGCCGACGGCAGCCTGGTGATCGGCGAGATGGCCGGCTCGATCCACAAGGTCGGCGCCATGGTCCAGTCTCAGCCCGCCTGCAACGGCTGGACCTACTGGCACTTCAAGTCCGACAAGGGCCTGGCCCCCATCGACGTCCTCCGCGCCAAGGTGCGGGGTCAGCTCGCGGCCTGAAGTCTTGCGGTGAGCCGCTGCGCCCCCGATAGTTTCGGCCGGGGACGGAAACATGATCCGCAAACAACTGCTGATCGCGCTCGGGATGCTGGCGGCCGCGGCCGTCTGCCTGGTCGTGGCTCGGCTGGCGCTCGACGCGCCGCAGCCGACCGGAGAGGTCGCGGTCGCCGACCGGCTCGCACTGGCAGTGCGCTGGCTGCTGGTTCCGGGGGCCTGCCTGTTGGTCGGCCTGGGCTTCACCGCCAACCGGCGCTTCCTCTCCGCCGAGGCCATCGACGGCGGGCCGCCGCTCGGCCCAGGCGTCCTCGAGATCAACCTTCGCTACAACACCAACACCCTTGAGCAGACCGTGCTGGCGGCTATCGCCTGGACGGGCCTTGCGCTGGCCCTGCCGGGCGGCGACCTTGGCCTGCTCCCGGCTCTGGCGGGCCTCTTCGCGGCCGGCCGCGCGTGCTTCTGGCTGGGCTATCTCTACGCCCCCTGGGCCCGCGCGTTCGGTCTCGGCCTGACCTTCTATCCGACGATCGCGGCGTTCGTCTGGCTCGCCCTGCAGGCCAAAGCGTGAACCCGCGCGTCTTCGTCCTCACCCTGGTCACTTTCGCGTTCGGTTCGGCGGCCTTCATCTTCGCGGGCCTGCTGGAGACCATGGCCGCCGACCTTGGCGTCTCGACCGCCGTCGCCGGCCAGCTGCAGACCGCCTACGTCCTGACCTCCGCCGTGCTGGGCCCGGTGGCGGCCTGGGCGCTGGGCCGGCTGGACCGCAAGTTCGTGGTCATGCTGGGCCTCGCCCTCGGGCTCGTCCTGCACATCGCCTGTTCGCTGGCGCCAAACTTCTCGACCCTGCTGATTCTGCGCGCCTTCGCAGGCCTGGCCGGCGCCATGTCCGGTCCCGCGGCCAGCGTCGCAGCGGCCTCGCTGGCGCCGCCGGAAAAGCGTGGCTCGGCCATCGCAATGGTCTCGGGTGGCATGACGCTCGCCTTCGTGCTGGGCATCCCGCTGGGCAGCGTGGTCGGCTCGATGTTCGGCTGGCGCTCGACCTTCCTGGTGGCGGCGTCGCTGTCGGCCCTGGCGCTGGTCGCGGTGACCTTCCTGCTGCCGCGCGTCCCGCCGGCGCCGAAGCGCAGTGGCGGCAGCGTCTCGATCCCGGCGCTGTGGCCGCTCTACATGACCACCTTCCTGGCCTTCGCCGCCAACATGACGCTGAACCTCTACATCGCCCCCATCGTGAGGGTCGGCGCGGGCGTCACCGGCGCGGGCATCGGGGCTTTCCAGGCGATGATCGGGGTGGGCTCCATCGCCGGCCTCTTCCTTGGCGGCCGCGCCGCCAACCGCAACCTTGGCCGCAACTGGATCCTGCAAGGCTTCATCATCCAGGCGGTGGCGATGAGCACTCACTTCGCCGCCACCCATCACGCCCTGCCGCCGGGCCTTCCATCGAAGCTACTGGTGGCCTTCGCGATCTTCCTGGCCGCCACGGCGCTCTTCTCGATCACGCCGGTGATCCAGTCGCGGCTGATCCAGATGACGGCCGGCGCGCCGGTAGCGCTGGCGCTGAACGGCTCGGTGATCTCGGTGGGCCAGGCGCTCGGATCGACGCTGGGGGGCGCGGCGCTGGCGGCCTATGGCGTGCCGGCGATCCCGGCGGCGGCGCTGATCATGTCGCTGATCGCCGGGACCACGCTCTTTTTCGTCTTCCCCCGGGCCTCGCCGGCGCCGCTAGAGAAGATTGGCTAGGCCCGCCCGCGCGGCCTTCAGGAACACGCTCGGCAGCCCATCCAGGTCGCGCCGCGGCGACCAGATCACGCCTTCCGCATCGCCCTCGGCCCTCAGCAGCCGAAGCGTCAGGGTGAAGTGAGTGAAACCATGCTCCACCTCGCCGACCCCGCGCCAGTCGAGGTCAGCGGGCGCGACAGCGACGGCTTCGTCATCGGTCCAGCGCGTGCTGCGCCATTCCGAGGTCGGCAAAGCCAACATCCCGCCCAGCAGGCCCTTCGGCTCGCGCCGCACCAGCGCCACCCGGTCGCCCCGGGTCAGCACATAGGCCACGCCGTGGCGGTGCGGGCGGACAGCCTTGGCGGTCCGGCGCGGATAGGTCTCCGGCGCGCTCGTCGCCAGCCCCGCGCAATGCGCCGACACCGGGCAACGGTCACACAGCGGCGTTTTCGGCCGGCAGACGGTGGCGCCCAGGTCCATCAGCGCCTGCGCCCAGTCGCCGGGCCGCTGGTTGGTGACCAGACCCCCCGCCAGGCGCTTCAGCTCCGGCTTGGCGTCGGGCAGGGGATCGTCCACCGCGAACAGCCGCGCCATCACCCGCTCTACATTGCCGTCCACGACATTGGTGGCTTCGTCAAAGGCGATCGCGGCCACGGCGGCGGCGGTATAGGGGCCAAGGCCGGGCAGGGCGCGCAGGCCCGCCTCGGTGTCGGGAAACGCCCCGCCGTGGTCGCTCGCCACGGCCCGAGCGCAGGCCAACAGGTTGCGGGCGCGGGCGTAGTAGCCAAGCCCGGCCCAGGCGGCCATCACCTCGCCGTCCGCTTCGCCCGCCAGGTCGCTCACCGTTGACCAGCGGGCGGTGAACTTCAGGAAATAGGGCGTCGCGTGCGGCACCGTCGTCTGCTGCAGCATCACCTCGGACAGCCACACCCGGTACGGATCGGCCCGCAGGGTCGACCGCGGCCGCGCCCGCCACGGCAGGTCGCGGGCGTTGGCGTCGTACCAGGCGAGGAGTTGGGCGCGGAGGAGATCGGGATTCACCGGACTCTCCTTATCGCCGCCGCGCGTTGACGGTAAGGTGCGGGAATGGCCCGCCGTCCGCTCCCGTCCGCGCAAGAGGCGCTCCGCATCCTGGCGGAGAAGCGCACGCGTCCGCAACGCCGCAGCGCCCCGCCGCTGGGCCGCTCCCTCAGCAAGACGCTGCGCGAATTCGATGCCAAGTTCGGCCAGGGACCCGGCGCTCTCGCCGCCCGCTGGCGCGAGGTGGTGGGCGTGGAGATCGCCAAGCGTACCGAGGTGGTGAAGCTGACCAAGGGCCGGGGCGGCGGGCCGTCCTCGCTGGAGATCCGGGTGGCCGGCCCGGCCGCGGCGATCATCCAGCACCAGGCCCATGAGATCCTCGCCCGCGTGAACCTCTTCCTGGGCGCCGACGCCGTCCAGAAGCTGCGGATCGTGCAGGGCCCGCTGCAGGCTCGCCCCGAACCGCCGGTGCGCCGCCGCACCCAGCCGCTGGACGCCGCCGACGAGGCGAGCCTTGCCCAGGGCCTGGCCGCCGCCCCCGACGGCAAGCTGAAATCGGCGCTGCTGGCGCTCGGCCGGGGCGTGCTGCGGCGGCGCTGACGAAATTCCGCCGCGGTCCCGTCGGCTATGGGGAAGCCCATAGGTGGGGGCGCGGAGGGAATCGCGCTTTAATCTCTTGTTCAGACCTTTTCGAAGGGTTCGCCTCGCATGCTCAGCCGCCGTTTCCTCGCCGTCGCCGCCCTGACTGTCGGCCTGGCGCTGGCCGGTTGCGACAAGGGCGTGAGCGCTCCGGGCGGCGCCCCAGGCGGCCCCGCCGCCGCGGCGGAAGACATGAGCCTTGGCGACCCCAAGGCAAAGGTCAAGGTGATCGAGTACGCCTCGGCCAGCTGCTCGCATTGTGCGCGGTTCAACAACGAGGTCTTCCCGGCGTTCAAGGCCAAATACATCGACACCGGCCGCGTGCATTACACGCTGAAGGAGTTCCTGACCCCGCCGGTCGAGGTGGCCGCCGCCGGCTTCCTGCTGGCCCGCTGCACCGGCAAGGACAGGTATTTCTCAACCCTCGACGCGGTCTACAAAGGCCAGGACGCCATGTTCCAGTCCGGCGATTTCCACGGTGGCCTGCTGGCCATCGCCAAGACCCAGGGCCTGAGCGAGGCCCAGTTCACCGCCTGCCTCTCCGACAAGGCCGCCGCCCAGGCGCTCTCGGCCCGCGCCGACAAGCATGTGCGCGACGACAAGATCGATTCCACGCCCACCTTCATCGTCAACGGCAGGAATATCGGCGCGGGCGAGATGACCCTGCCGCAGCTCGACGCCGCTATCGCCGAGGCCGCCAAATGAGCCGTCTGACCCGCCGCGCCACCCTGTCTGCCGCCATCGCCCTCGTCGCGGGCGCCGCCATGGCCGCCCCGGCCGCGCTGCCGGACGACATGAGCCTGGGCAATCCCAAGGCGAGGGTGCAGGTGATCGAGTACGCGTCCCTCTCGTGCCCGCACTGCGCCCATTTCAACGAAACGGTGTTCGCGGGCTTCAGGGCCAAATGGGTCGATACCGGCAAGGCCAGCTACACCCTGAAGGAAATGCTGACCGCGCCGGAACAGGTTGCCGCCGCCGGCTTCCTGATGGCCCGCTGCGCCGGCGCGGCGAAATACTTCAAGGTGGTCGACGAGGTGTTCCGCAGCCAGCCGCGCTGGACCGACGGCAAGATCAAGCCGGTGCTGATGGAGATCGGCGCCGCCAACGGCGTCTCGGCTGACCAGTTCAACGCCTGCCTGCAGGACCAGCCGGCCGTGGACGCGCTCACGCTCCGCGCCCGCCGCGCCTTCGAGACGGACGGCGTCAACTCCACGCCCACGGTCTTTGTCAACGGCGTGAAGCTCGACCCGCTGCCGCAATCCCCGGCCGAGATGGACGCGGCCATCGCCAAAGTCCTGAAGAGGGGAGGGCGCTAGACGCCAGTGCACTTCCAGCGGCTCCGCCTTACGGGCTTCAAGTCCTTCGTCGATGTCACCGAGTTCCGGATCGAGCCCGGAGTCACGGGCATCGTCGGGCCGAACGGCTGCGGCAAGTCGAACCTGCTGGAGGCCCTGCGCTGGGTGATGGGCGCCAACTCCGCCAAGGCCATGCGGGCCGGCGGCATGGACGACGTGATCTTCGCCGGCGCCGCTAACCGGCCCTCGCGCAACCACGCTGAGGTCTCGCTGACCATCGACAACGCCGACCGCCGCGCGCCGGCCGCCTTCAACGACCATCCGGTGCTGGAGGTGGTCCGCCGCATCGACCGCGGGGCGGGCTCGACCTACAGGATCAACGGCCGCGAGGTCCGCGCCCGCGACGTCCAGCTGCTGTTCGCCGACGCCTCCACCGGCTCCAACTCCCCGGCGCTGGTCCGCCAGGGCCAGATTTCCGAGCTGATCGCCGCCAAGCCGCAGAACCGCCGGATGATCCTGGAAGAGGCCGCCGGCGTTTCCGGCCTCCACTCGCGCCGCCACGAGGCCGAGCTTCGCCTGCGCGCCGCCGAGACCAACCTTGGCCGGCTCGAAGACGTCGCCCGCGAGTTGGAGACCACGCTGGGCCGGCTGAAGCGCGAGGCCCGGCAGGCCGAACGCTACAAGAAGATCTCCGCCGAGATCCGCAGCCTCCAGGGCGCCGTGCTGTACGCCCGCTGGGCCGAGGCCCGCGCCGCCGCCGAACGCCTCGGCGCCGAGGTCGCCGCCGCCATCCAGGCCGTGCATGAGAG
Organism: Caulobacterales bacterium; assembly: GCA_038203295.1. Taxonomy (GTDB): domain Bacteria; phylum Pseudomonadota; class Alphaproteobacteria; order Caulobacterales; family Caulobacteraceae; genus Phenylobacterium. Next base: position 3,402 of record JBBREC010000030.1, on the reverse strand, counting down.
CGCCCAGGCCGCGGCGGGCGCCACCACCCGCGCCGCCGGCGCGGAGGAGGCCATCAGGCCGCTGCGCGAAGCCGAGACCATCGCCGCGGCCATCCTGCACAGGCTGGCCATCGACAAGGACCGCCTCGACCGCGAGCACGAGGCGCACGCCGCCGAACTCGCGCGCCTGACCGGCGAGCTCGCCCGGATCGACGCCGACCGCGCCCGCGAGACCCACATCGTCGAGGACGCCGAGGTCGCTCTGGCGCGTCTGGCGGGCGATGTCGCGGTCCTCGACGCCGCCATCGCCGCCGCGCCCGAGCGGACGCCCGCCCTGCAGGCCGCGGTCCAGGCCGCGGAAGCCGCCCGCGCCGCCGCCGACGCTGCGGTCGAGGGGCTGGCCGCCCAGCTCGCCGCCGACGAGGCCCACCGCCGCGCCGCCGCGACGCGCGTCGAAGAGGCCCAGCTGCGCCTCGCCCGCACCCGCCGCGCCCTCGACCAGGCGAAGGCCGAGCGCGAGGCGCTGGGCTCAGCCGTCAACCCGCAGGCCGCCCAGGCCCGGGCCGAGCTGGACGCCGCCGAGGCCGCGCTCGCCGCCGCCCGCGCCGCCCTCGACACCGCCGAGGACGAACGCACCACCGCCCAGGAGGCCGAGGCCGCCGCCCGCGACGCCGCCCGCAAGCTGGAGGACCAGCTTGGCCGCCTGACCGCCGAGGCCCGCGCGCTCGCCGGCCTCGTCGCCCAGGCCCGGCGCGGCGGCTTCGCCCCGGCGCTGGACGCCGTCTCGCCCGACCGCGGCTACGAGGCCGCCCTGGCCGCCGCCCTCGGCGACGACCTCGACGCCGCCCTCGACCGTGATGCGCCGTCGTTCTGGGGCGAAGGGGCGGACGCCGCCGCGCCCCGATGGCCGGCCGGGGCCACGCCGCTTTCCACGGTCGTCAAGGCCCCTGCGGCGCTGGCCACGCGGCTGGCCTTCACCGCCCTCGTCGCCCGGGCCGACGGGGATCGGCTGCAGGCCGGCCTGCCGCCCGGCGCCCGGCTGGTGTCGAAGCAAGGCGACCTCTGGCGCTGGGACGGCTTCACCGCGCGGGCCGATGCGCCGAAACCCGCCGCCGTCCGCCTGGAGCAGAAGACCCGCCTGGCCGAGATCGAGGCCGAGATCGAAAAGCTGGAGCCCCGCGCCAGGGCCGAGAAGGCGACGCTGGACGCCGCCGCCCAGCGCCTGCGCACTGCCGACGAGGCCCTGCGGGACGCGCGGCGCGCGCCCCAGCCGCTGGAGCAGGCCGCCGCCGCCGCCCGCGCGGCCCTGGAACGCTTCGACCGCGAGGCCGCCCGCAAGGAGGCCCAGGCCGCCAGCCTCGCCGACCTGATCGGCCGCTTCGAGGCCGAGTTCGCCGAGCATGAAACGTCCCTCGCCGCCGTCACCGCCGAGGCCGGGGACGAGACCGGCGCCGGCGATCTCGCCGAACGCCTCGCCGCCGCGCGCGCCGCCGCCGGCCCTGCCCGCGAGGCCGCCGCCGAGGCCCGCGCCGCCCTCGACACCGCGGGCCGCGAACGCACCGGCCGCGCCAGCCGACTGGAAACCCTGACCCGCGACCGCGACGACTGGACCGGCCGCGCCCGCGCCGCCGGCAAGCGCCTCGACGGCCTCGCCAAAGACCGCGCGAAGTCCGAGGCCGAACTGGCCAGGGCCCGGGCCGCCCCGGAAACCCTGGACGCCCGCCGCGCGACCCTGCTGGACGATCTCGTCGTCGCCGAGGCCCGCCGCGCCAAGTCCTCCGATGCGCTGGCCGGGGCCGAGCATGAGCGCGCCGAGGCCGACCGTGCGCTGCGCGCCGCCGAAGCCGCCGCCTCCGAGGCCCGCGAGGTCCGCGCCAGCCTCGCCGCCCATGCCGAGGCCGCCACCCAACGCCTGGCCGAAGTCTCCGCCCAGATCCGCGAAACCGCGCGGGTTGAACCGGAAGAGCTGGCGCGCAATCTGGCCGACGAAGCCGTCGCCATCCCCGCCGACGCCAGCGGCGTCGAGGCCCACCTCTACAACCTGGAACGCCAGCGCGACGCCATCGGCCCGGTGAACCTGCGCGCCGAGGAAGAGGCCGTCGAATACGGCGACCGTCTGCAGATCATGCTCTCCGAGCGCGCCGATCTCACCGGCGCCATCGCGCGCCTGCGCCAGGGAATAGACGAGCTGAACGGCGAGGGCCGCGAGCGCCTGCTCGCCGCCTTCGAGGTGATCAACGAACACTTCAAGACCCTGTTCGAGGCCCTGTTCGAGGGCGGCCAGGCCGAACTGCGCCTGGTCGAATCCGAAGACCCGCTGGAGGCCGGCCTGGAGATCTACGCCTGCCCGCCCGGCAAGCGCATGGCCACCATGAGCCTGATGAGCGGCGGCGAGCAGGCGCTCACCGCCACCGCCCTGATCTTCGCGGTCTTCCTGGCCCAGCCGGCGCCCATCTGCGTGCTGGACGAGGTCGACGCCCCGCTCGACGACGCCAACGTCGACCGCTTCTGCAACCTGCTGGACGAGATGCGCCGGCGCACCGACACCCGCTTCATCGCCATCACCCATAACCCCGTCACCATGGCCCGCATGGACCGCCTGTTCGGCGTGACCATGGCGGAACGGGGCGTTTCGCAACTCGTATCAGTGGATCTGCACCAGGCCGAAGCGATCGCGGCCCAGTAGGGACGATCCTTCCCCTTCAAGGGGAGGGTGGCGAGCGAAGCGGGACGGGTGGGGACGTGCGGGGGGACATGATGACATTCGTCGATCCGGCGCGGCGCGGGGCCGTGGGGGCCACGGGCGAACGCGCCGACGTGCTGGACGCCCTGCGCGGCTTCGCCCTGCTGGGAATCCTCATCTCCCATGTGCCCGATTTCACCGGCTATTCGTTCCTCCAGGCGCCGCAGCGCGCGCTGCTCGATCCGCTGGGTCTCGACCCGTCGCTGGCCGCCTGGCTGGTGATCCTGATCCGGGGCAAGTTCCTGTCGCTGTTCGCCCTGCTGTTCGGGATCAGCTTCGCCGTCCAGCTCGACAGCTCGGTCCAGCGCGGGACCCCGTTCCGGCTGCGCTTCGGCCGACGGCTGGGCGCCCTCTTCGTCATCGGCGCGGCCCACGCCGCGATCTGGTACGGCGACATCCTCAAGGACTACGCCGTCCTCGGCCTGGCGCTGCTGCTGGCCTCCCGCTGGCCTGTCCGCCGGATCGCGCTCGCCGCCGCGCTGCTGCTGGCCGCGCGGCTGGCCTGGCCGCTGCTGGTCTATGGCGTCGCCATGGCGGCCGGCGTGTCCGACGGCGGGGTTCCGCCCGACCAGGGCTTCGCCGAAGGCGTGATGGGGCTGTCACAGGGCCCCGGCGCCTTCTTCCGCGAGAACCTGGCGCTGGTCAGCATCAAGGCCCAGCAGATGATCTACGAGGGCCGG
>JBBREC010000029.1:0-25616 GCA_038203295.1 Caulobacterales bacterium | reverse complement strand
GTTGGCCGTGACGACGAGGCCTGCCATGGCCAGCGCGGCCCCGGCGGCGAGCGCGAATGTCGGCGCGACCAGCCAGGTTGCGATGGGAGCCCTGGCGGTCCAGCTGCGGAACTCACGCCGGGCGATCATGGCGCCGGCGAGGTCGGCGACGCTGCCCAGCCGCGCCATGGCGCGAGCGCGGGCCTCGCGTTCATCGGTCGCGGCCTGGCGTTCCTCGGCGATCAAGTCATCGAGGTGTTCGCGGAGCTCCGCGAGATAGCGGCGCGCCGGGCGTCGCGCGACGCCGCCTTGCAGCAGTGCTTCCCAAAGCCTGTCGAACGAGAGGGGATTAGACGAGGCCAGCATGAGTGTCTCCCACCAGTACCTGTTGCACCGCGCCCGTCACCCGGGCCCAAAGATCCGTCAGTTCGGTCAGGCGCGACACGCCGGCCGGGGAGAGGGCGTAGTAGATGCGGCTGCGGCCATTCACGGCGCGTCGGTGGCCGATGATTGCGCCGGCCTTCTCCAGGGCGTGCAGGACCGGATAGACGACCCCCTCGCCGAGGTTGACCACCTCTCCGGTCTCATCGCGGATCGCCTGGACGAGCTGGTAGCCGTACATCTCGCCGTTGCGCAGGAGGCGCAGGACGAGGAGTTCCGGCACGCCGTTCATAAAGCTTGGGTTGGTCGCCGCCATCCGGTTTGCCTCGATACCTAGAATTGACAGGTATCATACCTATTGGTTCAAGGCATGCAAGCGCTGTCTGAGCGCCCATGAAAAAGGGCCGCCCTCGCGGACGGCCCTTCGTTGATCTGGTCTTGGTGATGCGTCCTAGAAGATCTCGAACAGGCCGGCCGCGCCCATGCCGCCGCCGATGCACATGGTGACGACGCCGTACTTGGCGCCGCGGCGTTTGCCTTCGTACAGCAGGTGCGCGGTGCAGCGGGCGCCGGTCATGCCGTAGGGGTGACCGATCGAGATCGAGCCGCCCGACACATTGTACTTCGCCGGGTCGATGCCCAGCTTGTCGCGGCAATAGAGAGCCTGCGAGGCGAAGGCCTCGTTCAGTTCCCAGATTCCGATGTCGTCGATGGTCAGGCCGTTGCGCTCCAGCAGCTTGGGGATCGCGAAGACCGGGCCGATGCCCATTTCCTCCGGACCGCAGCCGGCGACCGCCATGCCGCGATACGCGCCCAGCGCTTCCATGCCGCGCTTCTCGGCCTCCTTGCCCTCCATCATCAGAACGGCGGCGGCGCCGTCCGACAGCTGGCTGGCGTTGCCGGCGGTGACGAACTTGCCTTCCTTCACATAGTGGCCGCCCCGGAACACCGGCTGCAGCTTCTGAAGGTCGGCCAGCGTCGTCTGCGGGCGGTTGCCCTCGTCGGCGCTGATGGTGATTTCCTTGTCGGCGGTCTCGCCGGTTTCCTTGTTGACCACGACCTTCATGATCGTGGTCATCGGTGCGATCTCGCGGTCGAAGCGGCCTTCGGCCTGCGCCTGGGCGGTGCGCTGCTGCGACTGCAGGGCGTACTCGTCCTGCGCCTCGCGGCTGACGCCGTAGCGCTCGGCCACGACCTCGGCGGTCTCCAGCATCGAGGTCGCCAGCGACGGCACATGTTCCGACAGCCAGGGGTCGCGGGCCATGAAGCCGTTGATGTTGCCGTTCTGCACGAGGCTGATCGACTCGATGCCGGCGCCGATGGCGACGGGTGCGCCGTCGTTGATGATGTACTTGGCGGCGGTGGCCACGCCCATCAGGCCCGAGGAGCACTGACGGTCGATGGTCATGCCGGACACGGTCACCGGCATGCCGGCGCGCAGGGCGGCCTGGCGGGCGATGTTGTTGCCGGTGGTGCCCTGCTGCAGCGCGCAGCCCATGGCGATGTCGTCGACCTCGCCCGGGTCGATGCCGGCCTGGGCGATGACGGCGGCCAGGGCGTGGCCGCCAAGGGTCGCGCCGTAGGTGTTGTTGAACGCGCCGCGATAGGCCCGGCCGATAGCGGTCCGGCGGGCGGCGACGATGACGGCTTCACGCATAGGGGAGTCCTCGGTTCGAAATTGCCTCCCCTGCGTAGCGGGGGAGGGGGACCATCAGCCGAAGAGCCGATGGTGGAGGGGGCGAGATCAGGCCTTCAGATCGGAGAATTTCTTGCCTTCGGCGACCAGCTTTTCCAGCAGGGCTGAGGGTTTGAACGCGTCCCCCATCTTGGCCTGGAAGTCTTTCATCTTGGCCAGCACCTTGTCGAGACCGACCTGTTCGCCATAGGCCATCGGGCCGCCACGGTAGACCGGCCATCCGTAGCCGTTGACCCAGACCACATCGACGTCGGAGGCGCGGATCGCCTTGCCCTCCTCGAGGATCTTCGCGCCCTCGTTGATCATCGGATAGATGCAGCGTTCCAGGATCTCCTCGTCGGAGATCTTGCGCGGGTTGGCGCCGGTCTTGACGATGAAGTCGTTGATCACCTTCTCGGTGAAGGGACTGGGTTTGGCGTTGCGGTTCTCGTCGTAGTCGTAATAGCCGGCTCCGGTCTTCTGGCCGCGGCGATCGGCTTCGCACAGCACGTCGCGGATGCTCTCGCCGTTCGACTTTTCCTTGATCCAGCCGATGTCCAGCCCAGCGAGGTCGCTCATGGCGAACGGGCCCATCGGGAAGCCGAAGTCGTAGAGCACGCGGTCGATGTCCCAGGGCATGGCCCCTTCCATCACCAGCTTCTGCGCCTCGCGCTGGCGCTGGCCGAGGATGCGGTTGCCGACGAAGCCAGGGGTGACGCCGACCAGCACGGCGATCTTGCCGATCTGCTTGGCCAGCTTCATCGAGGTATTGATGACCTCCTTGGAGGTGTGGTCAGCACGGACGATCTCGAGCAGCTTCATGACGTTGGCCGGCGAGAAGAAGTGCAGGCCGATGACGTCCTGCGGCCGCTTCGTCACCGAAGCGATTTCGTCGATGTTCAGACCGCTCGTGTTGGTAGCCAGGATCGCGCCGGGTTTGCAGATCGCGTCGAGCCGCTCGAAGATCGCCTTCTTGACATCCATGCGCTCGAAGACGGCCTCGATCACCAGATCGACGTCCTTGAACGCCTCTTCCATCGATAGAGAGCCGGTGATCAGTGCGACGCGCTTCTCGGTCTCCTCGGGCTTCGCGGTCCTGGAGCGCTCATAGTTGCTGCGAATGGTGGCCAGGCCGCGGTCCAGCGGAGCCTGTTCCTGCTCGACGATGACCACCGCGATGCCGACGTTGGCGAAGTTCATCGCGATACCGCCGCCCATGGTGCCGGCGCCGATGATGCCGACGCTGTTCACCGGGATCAGGGCGGTGTCGTCCGGCACGTCGGGGATCTTGTTGGCCTGGCGCTCGGCGAAGAAATAATACCGCTGGGCGGCCGACTGCTGGCCGCTCATCAGCTCGCCGAACAGCTTGCGCTCAGCCTTCAGACCTTCTTCGAAGGAGCCGGAATTCACCGCGGCCTCGATACATTTGATGTTGGCTTCGGGCGCGGCGAATCCGCGGAACTTGCGCGCATTGGCCTTGCGGAAATCGGCAAAGATCTCGGGGTGACCCTTGGCGGCTTCCAGCCTGGTGTTGTTCTCGCGGACCTTCACCAGCGGCTTGCCCTCGGCGACCGCCTTGCGGGCGAAGGCGAGCGCGCCCTCAAGCAGCTTGCCGTCTTCGGCCAGCTCGTCGACCAGGCCCATGGCCAGCGCCTGCTTGGCCGGCACGTGGCGGCCGGAGGTGACCATGTCGAGGGCGGCCTCGACGCCGACGATGCGCGGCAGGCGCTGGGTGCCGCCGGCGCCAGGCAACAGGCCAAGCGCCACTTCGGGCAGGCCAACGCGCGCCGAGGGGACCGCGACGCGGTAGTGGGCGCAGAGCGCCACTTCCAGGCCGCCGCCAAGCGCCGTCCCGTGGATCGCGGCGATCACCGGCTTGGGCGAGTTCTCCATTATGTCCTGCACGTCGAACAGGGACGGACCGGCCATGGCGCCGCCGAATTCGGTGATGTCGGCGCCGGCGATGAAGGTGCGGCCTTCGCAGATCAGCACGATCGCCTTGGCGTCGGAGGCGCCGGCCGCCTTGAAGCCCTCATAGAGGCCTTCGCGGACCTTGGCCGACAGGGCGTTCACCGGCGGCGAATTGAGCGTGATGATCGCGACGTCACCGTCCCGGGTGAGGGTGGTCACCGAATTGATCTCGGTCATGGGAGCTTCCTCAAGGGCTGACGGCCGCTCGTTCGCTGGGGTTGGCGGCCCTGAAATTCAAACGCTTGTTACAGGCCACGCTAGACCCTTCCAAGTCAAATGTGCGAGGGGATTGAGGCGGTCTGAGCCGCGCTGGCCGTGTCGCAAAATGACGGGCCGGAATAACGAAGGGGAGGCCACGCGATGGCGCAGGATCTGTTTTCATTGAACGGCAGGGTGGCCCTGGTCACCGGCGGTTCGCGCGGCATCGGCAAGATGATCGCCAGGGGCTTCCTCGAGGCCGGCTGCGACAAGGTCTACATTTCCTCGCGCAAGGCGCCGGCCTGCATCGAGACCGCCGAGGAACTGGGGCCGCAGTGCATAGCCCTGCCGCAGGATGTCTCGACGATGGACGGGATCAAGGCGCTGACCGCAGCCTACCTGTCTCACGAATCCAGGCTCGACATACTGCTCAACAACGCGGGCGCCGCCTGGGGCGCGCCCTTCGACGAATTCCCTGAGAGCGGCTGGGACAAGGTGGTGGACCTGAACCTCAAGTCGCCCTTCTTCCTCACCCAGGCGCTGCACGGCGCGCTCAAGGCCGCCGCCAGCCGCGACCGGCCCGCCAAGGTGATCAACATCGCCTCCATCGACGGCATCCGGCTCAATCCGCAGGACACCTTCAGCTACCACGCCTCCAAGGCGGGGCTGATCTACCTGACCCGCAAGATGGCCTCGGTGCTGATCAATGACGCCATCAACGTCACCGCCATCGCGCCCGGCGCCTTCGCGTCCGAGATGAACCGGGTCGCGCGTGACCAGGGCGACGAGATCGCCAAGCGCATCCCGTCCCGCCGGATCGGCCGCGACGAGGATATGGCGGCCGCCGCCATCTACCTCGCCAGCCGCGCCGGCGACTATGTGGTGGGCGAGACGATCGCGGTTGACGGCGGCGTTGCGCTGGCCAGCGCCGGCGGACTCTAGTCCTGCCGACGGAACGCTAAGCTTGGCCACGGATTGGGGTATGACCGATCCGTGAGCCGAGCCCGCCGACCTTGACCGATCCTCGCCCGAGCCCCGGACGCCGAGGCCGCTATCTGCTGGCGGCGATCGGCGTCGCCCTGCTTGTGCTGCTGGCAGGCCTCTACGCCGCCCGCCGGATCGTCGCCCGCGAGGCGCTGACCGGCTGGCTGCGGTCGCACGGCGTGACGGCCACGGCCCAGGTCGGGGATATCGGCCTCGGCGCGTTCCGGGGCAGCCTTGTGGTCGGTGACCCAAGGGCGCCCGACTTCGTCGCCGGAGACGCCGTGGTGACCTATGGCCTCAAGGGCCTGGGCTTCGAGGTCCGCTCGGTGCGGCTCATCCATCCGGTCGTGCGCGCGCGACTGCACAACGGCGTGCTGGGCTTCGGCGCCCTCGATCCTCTGATCGCTGAGCTTCGCAAACAGCCACCGCGTCCGGACGCCGCCAGGCCGGGCGTCGAAATTGACGGCGCCACCGTTCTCCTCTCGACGGACTATGGTTCGGTGGGCCTGACCGCCGATGCGAGTCTGAAGGACGGCAAGCTGACCGCTCTTACCGCCGCCTCCTCGCCGGCACACCTGAAGGGCGCTGCCTTTGACGCCGCGCTCGGCGCCGGCGCGCTGACCCTGCGCACGCGGGGCGATCGTGTGGATCTCAGGGCCGAGATCGCCCTGCCCCGAGCGGCCGCCAGAGACCTCAGCGTCGAAGGCGCGCATCTCAGCGTGTCCGGCCAGATCCCCTATCCCGACCTCATTCGGCGCCGCGGCGATGGCGCGGTCGCCCTGCGCGCCAGCCTGACCGGCGCGCGGCTGGCGATGGCCGACCAGCGACTGGAGACCGCCCGGCTCACTGCGGCGTTCGATGGCGTCTCGGCCGGCTGGGTCGACACCCTGACCCTGACTGGAAAGGCCGAGGCGCATCTGGTCGCCGGATCGTCCAGCGTCGCCTCCGCCAGCACCGGCGCCATCCACGCCGACGCCTCCGCGCCGGATCTTCGTTGGAGCCGCAAGGGCGGCGACACGCTATCGGCCAGCACCCACCTCAGCGCCGATGTTCGGACCATCGCCTTGGCGGAGCTGCGCGTCCGCGAAGCCTCCGGCATCTTCGAAGGACCCGTGGCCCTCGGGCCGCAGGGCGTCTCGATGGCGCTGCGCGGCCGCGCGGGCGGCCACGGCGCCTGGACTGGCCTCGGGTCCATGCTGCCGGCCGACGCCCCGCAGATCGCAGCCCTCAAGCGGGCCGCCCGCGGCTTCAGTTTCGACGCGCCGGCCGTTTCGCTGGCGGTCTCCGACGGCGCCGCACATGTGGCGCTGGCCCAGCCCCTGCGCGTCACCTCGGCCACAGGCGGCAAGGCCGTGCTGGCCGACCGGGGCGGCGGCGCCTGGAGCCTCACCGTCGCCGGCGGCGGCCTGCCGAAGCTCGACGCCCAGGTCAGCCACCTCGCCCTCACGGGCTCAGGGGCGACTGCGACGGGCCGCATCCGGGCCGCCTTGTCCATCGGCCCCCTGCAGGACGCAACCGTCGATGCGTCCGGAACCTTGCGGGCCGCCGGCGGCGCGATCAGCTTCACGGCCGCGTCCTGCGTTCCCGTGCAGGCGCGCCGGCTTGAACTCGGCGCCAACGACATCGACGCCCTGGCCCTGCGGCTCTGCCCGGACCGCGAGCCGATGTTCAACCTGGCGGGCGGCGCATGGGCGCTTCACGCCAGGGCCGATCGCCTCGCCGCCGCTGCGCCCTTCGCGCAGGTGCGCGTCGAGGACGGCGCGGGCCAGGTGGACGCCGGCCAGGCGCGCGGCGTCCTGAGGGTCAATGCGACGATCGTCATGGCGCGGGTGGTCGACACTGCGCCGGCTGCGCGGTTCAACCCCATCCACCTGGCCGGCCAGGCGGCGGCACAGGGTGAAGCGGTCTCGGCCGACCTGACCTTCCGGACGCCGAAGGGCCAGACCGTCGGCCGGGCGATGGTGCGTCACGACCTACGCGCCGGGGCTGGCGGCGTCGCCATCTCGACCGGGGTCCTGACGTTCGCCGAGGACGGCCTGCAGCCTCTCCAGCTCTCGCCCCTGGCTTCGGCGATCGGGTCGCCCGCGACCGGTTCGGCCAGCTTCACGGGCCGCTTCGACTGGACCGCGGCAGGGGTCACGAGCTCGGGCGCCCTCGACATTCCGCGCCTCGATTTCCAGAGCCCTGCCGGCCGCGTCACGGGCCTGTCCGGTCAGCTCGTTTTCACCAGCCTCGCGCCCCTGATCGCCGCGCCGGGCCAGATCCTCCGCGCAGAGGGCGTCGACGCCTTCGCGGCCCTTACCGGACTCACGGCCAGCTTCGAGGTGCAGCAGAACGCCCTGATCATCACCGCGGGCGAGGCCGCCATCGGCGGGGGCAAGGTGCGGGTCGAGCGGCTGACCCTGCCGCTGGTCGCCGGTGCGCCGCTACAGGGATCGCTGCTGTTCGAGGCCGTACAGCTGCACGATCTCGTCGAAGCCTCGCCTTTCGGCGACAAGGTCGATCTCGACGCCAGGGTCAGCGGCCGGATGCCGTTCGAGAGCAAGGACAGCAAGGTGCGCATCCTCGGCGGCGACCTGCACGCCATCCAACCGGGCCGCCTGTCCATCGACCGCTCGGCGCTGGACGCCGTGGCCGCCGGAGGCTCAGCCGACCTGCCCACCGGGACCACGACCGCGGTCCAGGCCAACGACACCTTCACCGACTTCGCATACCAGGCCATGGAGAACCTGGCCTTCACGACGCTCGACGCCGGTGTCGAAACCCATGCCGACGGCCGCCTGGGGGTGCTGTTCCACATCATCGGCAAGCACGATCCGCCCAAGCATCAGGAGATCAGGCTCTCGATCTTCGACCTGATCGGGCGCAAGTTCCTGGGCCGCAAGCTGCCGCTGCCGTCCGACACCGGCGTCGACCTCACGCTCGACACCACCCTCAATCTCGACGACCTGCTGGCGGACTACGCCGACTACCAGCGGCTCCGCAGTTCAGCTCCGGTTCAGACGCCGGCGCGCAAATGAAGGACCATGGCCATGGAGACGACCACATGATCGCCCCACCCCGACCGCTGCTCGCGCTGGCCGCGCTCAGCTTCGCAAGCCTCGCGGCCTGCGCGCCGACCATCCATGTGAAGGTCGACCCGATCACCATCTACGCCAAGCTGGACGCCAACGTCCGGCTGCAGCTGTCCGAGGACGTCAAAGCCCTCATCAGCAAAAACCCGAACCTCTTCTGAGGCGCATGACCATGACCAACCGACACCTCATCACCCTCGCCGTCCTGGCCGCGCTCGCCGCGCCGGTCGCGGCCCTCGCCCAGACCGCCACGACCAAGGCCACCGTTGACGCTGCCAAGGCCGCCGGCGTCGTCGGCGAACAGGCCGACGGCTTCCTGGGCTTCGTCACCGCCGCCGCCGACCCGGCGATCAAGACCGCCGTGGCCGAGACCAACGCCGGTCGCGCCGAACTCTACAGGCAGGCCGCCGCCAAGAATGGCGTTAGCCCGGCCGCTGCCGGCGCCGCCGCCTACGAAACCGTCGTGATGGGCAAGCTGCGCCCCGGCGACTACTACAGGCCCACGGGCGGCGGCTGGACGAAGAAATGAGCGGGCGCTAGGACCAATCCACATTCAGGGATTCACGCGAGGCTCGACGCGTGATTCATAGGTCTCCGCTTTTGAGCGGAGGCTGGGATGGGCGCTAAGCGCTACGAACTGGATGAGGCGCAGTGGGTGAGGATCGCGCCGTTGCTGCCGGGCAAGGTCGGTGATCCCGGACGGAGCGGGGCTGACAACCGGCTGTTCGTGAATGGGGTTTTGTGGGTGTTGCGGTCAGGCGCGTTCTGGCAACACCTCCCAGAGCGCTACGGCAAGTGGAAGACGGTCCATGCCCGCTTCACGCGCTGGGCCAGAGCGGGCGTCTGGGAGAAGGTGTTCGCCGACCTGATCAAGGATCGGGACAACCAGTACCTGATGCTGGACTCGACCCTGGTCAGGGCTCACCAGCAGGCGACCACCGGCCGGGGTTCTGGTCAAAAAAAGGGGGCCTCGATCCGGCTGTGGGGCGTTCCCGAGGTGGACTGACCACCAAGGTTCACATGGCCTGCGACACCTTGGGCCGGCCGGTGCGGTTCCTGATCGCTCCAGGACAGAGCCACGACATCCTTGCCGTCCCGGTGCTGCTCGAAGGCCACAAGCCCAAGGCCGTCCTCGCCGACCGAGCCTATGACGCCAACAGCCTGCGCCAGCACCTGGACCGGATCGGCGCCGTGGCCGTCATCCCTTCCACCCGCTCTCGCAAGGCGCCGATCCCCCACGATCCGGTCGTCTACAAACTCAGAAATCGGATCGAACGCTGCTTCAAGAAGCTCAAGCACTTCCGGCGCTTCGCAACCCGGTACGACCGCCTGGCGAGCCACTACATGGCATTCATCCACCTCGCCGCCATCATGCTGTGGATGCGCTGAATGTGGATTCGTCCTAGTCCGACCTCATCCGCGCGAAGCCGGGGATCGCCAGCCTGCGCTGGCGCCCAACATCCAACGCGTCATCCTCCGGATCAGCCCGCGGCTGACCTGAGGTTGACGTCTGTTGGGACTATCCCTGCGCCTTCCGCTCGCGCCGGCGCCTCGTGAGAATGTGCTCGGTGTAGCCGTTGGGCTGGGTGCGGCCTTCGAACACCAGGTCCAGCGCCGCCTGGAAGGCGATGCTGGCCGCGGGGTCGGGCGCCATCGGCCGATACAGCGCATCGCCGGCGTTCTGGTCGTCCACCACCCCGGCCATCCGGGTCATGGTCTCGCGCACCTGGTCTTCGGTGCAGACGCCATGGTGCAGCCAGTTGGCGATATGCTGGCTGGAGATACGCAGCGTCGCGCGGTCCTCCATCAGGCCGACATCATGGATGTCTGGAACTTTCGAGCAGCCGATTCCCTGGTCGATCCAGCGGACCACGTAGCCGAGGATGCCCTGGGCATTGTTGTCGAGCTCCTGCTGCACGTCAGCGGCGTTCCAGTTGGAGCGCGCCAGCGGCGGCGTGAGCAACTCGTCGAGCCCGGTATTCCCGGCGGTTCCCATGGAAGCCTGCAGGGCCGGGACGTCGACCTCGTGATAGTGCAGGGCGTGCAGCACAGCTGCGGTGGGCGAGGGCACCCAGGCGGTGTTCGCCCCGGATTTCGGGTGGCCGATCTTGGCGGTCATCATCGCCTGCATCATGTCCGGCGCCGCCCACATGCCCTTGCCGATCTGCGCATGGCCGGGGAAGCCGGTCGCAAGCCCCGCCTCGACGTTTCGTTTCTCATAGGCCGGCAGCCAGGGCTCGGCCTTGATGGCGTCCTTGCGGACCATCGGGCCGGCTTCCATGGCCGTGTGGATCTCGTCGCCGGTGCGATCGAGGAAGCCCGTGTTGATGAAGACACAGCGGCTTTGCGCGGCGTGGATACAGGCCTTGAGGTTGGCGCTGGTGCGCCGCTCCTCGTCCATGATGCCGATCTTGACGGTGTCGCGGGCAAGGCCCAGTGCGTCCTCCACAAGGTTGAAAAGGCGAACCGCCAGCGACACCTCGTCCGGCCCGTGCATCTTCGGCTTCACCACATAGACCGAACCCGCCGGGCTGTTGCGGCCCGGGCCCTTCAGGTCGTGCAGGGCGGCGGTGACGGTGATCAGGGCGTCGAGCGCGGTCTCGTAGACGGGCTGGCCGTTCAGGCTGGCGGCGTCGGTGGTCATGTGGTGGCCGACGTTGCGCACCAGCATCAGGCTGCGCCCGCGCAGCGTCAGTTCGCCCCCAGCGGCGGACGTGTACTGACGGTCCTCCTCCAGCCGGCGCGTTTCCGTCTGTCCGCTCTTGGCGAAACTGGCCGACAGGTCGCCGCGCATCAGGCCCAGCCAATTGCGGTAGACGCCGACCTTGTCGTCGGCGTCGACGGCGGCGACCGAGTCCTCACAGTCCTGGATGGCGGTCAGCGCGGCTTCGACCAGCACGTCGGCGACGCCAGCGGCGTCGTCCTTGCCGATGGCATGGGCGCGGTCGATCAGAATCTCGAAGTGCAGGCCATTGTGGACCAGCAGGACGCCCTGCGGCGCCTCTGCCGATCCCCGCCAGCCCGCGAGCTGGCCGGGGGCGGCCAGCGCGCTCTCACGGCCCTGGCCCAGGCTGACGACCAGCGCGCCGTCGCGGATGGCGTAGCCCGCGGCGTCGGCGTGCGAGCCGCTCGCCAGCGGGGCGGCCCTGTCAAGGAACCCACGGGCGAAGTTGACAACCTTGGCGCCCCGCACAGGATCATAGCCCTTGGCGCCGGTTGGCGGCTCCAGGGCGTCGGTGCCGTAGAGCGCGTCGTAGAGGCTGCCCCATCGCGCATTGGCGGCATTGAGCGCGAAGCGGCCGTTGGATACTGGAACAACCAGCTGCGGCCCGGCCAGGCTGGCGATCTCCGGATCGACGTTGGCGGTGGTGATGTGGAAGGCCGCCGGCTCGGGCAGCAGGTAGCCGATCTGGCGCAGGAAGGCGGTCTCCTCAGCCACGTCCAGCGGCTTGCCGCGGCGCTCGCGCCACCAGCTGTCGATCTGCGCCTGCAGGTCGTCGCGGCGCGCCAGCAGGGCGGCGTTGCGCGGCGTGAAGTCGGCGAGGATCGCTTCCAGCGCCGTCCAGAAGGCGTCCGGGGCGATACCTGTCCCAGGCAGCAGGTCCTGCTCCACGAAGGTGTGCAGGATGTCGTCGACCGAAAGGGTGCTGTTGATGTCCACGGACTTGACCGGATTCCAGGGAGGGGCGCGGTCGTGACCATCGCCCAGAAAAAAGGCCCCCGCCACATGGCGGGAGCAAGTGTCCTAGCAGGATGACCTCAGGCCGGAAGAACCAGTTGTTCGGACGCGATGGAAAACTTCGCCATGGCGCTTGAGCTGGCCGAAGAGGCCTGCTTCCACGCCGCCCTGGCTTCCTCGCGCGTGTCAAAGGGGCCCAGCACCGGGGCGGCCTTGGTCAGCGTCTTGAAGGCCAGGCAGCTGTACTCGCCGCCGACAACCCAGAACCGTTCCGTGGTCATCCCTGTTTCCGCCTATGCGAACTGGCCCATCGTGTTGTGCACGCCGCCAGCCTTCAGGGCCGCTTCGCCCGCGAAGTATTCCTTGTGGTCGTCGCCGATGTCGGAGCCCGACATGTTCTGGTGCTTCACGCAGGCGATGCCCTGGCGGATTTCCTGGCGCTGGACGTTCTTCACATAGCCCAGCATGCCCTGGGATCCGAAGTATTCCCGAGCGAGGTTGTCCGTTGAGAGAGCCGCCGTGTGATAGGTCGGCAGCGTGATAAGGTGGTGGAAGATGCCCGCCCGCTTGGCGCTGTCGGCCTGGAAGGTGCGGATGCGCTCGTCGGCCTCGATCGCCAGATCCGTGGTGTCGTAGTCAACGCTCATCAGCTTCTCGCGATCGTAGGCCGAGACGTCCTTGCCGGCGGCGACATAGGCGTCGAACACCTGCTGGCGGAAGCTCAGTGTCCAGTTGAAGGACGGCGAGTTGTTGTAGGCGAGCTTGGCGTTCGGGACGACCTCACGGATGCGGTCAACCATGCCGGCGATCTGTTCGATGTGGGGCTTTTCAGTCTCGATCCACAGCAGGTCTGCGCCGTTCTGCAGCGAGGTGATGCTGTCGAGGACGCAGCGGTCTTCGCCCGTGCCGGCGCGGAACTGGAAAAGGTTGGAGGGCAGGCGCTTGGGTCGCAGCAGCTTGCCGCCGCGGTTCAGCACCACGTCGCCGTTCTTCATGTCGGCCGGCGAGATCTCCTCGCAATCGAGGAAGGAGTTGTACTGGTCGCCCAGGTCGCCCGGCGCATTGCTGACGGCGATCTGCTTGGTCAGGCCCGCGCCAAGGCTGTCGGTGCGGGTGACGATGATACCGTTGTCGATGCCGAGCTCGAGGAAGGCGTAGCGGCAGGCGCGGACCTTCGCGAGGAAGTCCTCGTGCGGCACGGTGACCTTGCCGTCCTGGTGGCCGCACTGCTTTTCGTCGGAGACCTGGTTCTCGATCTGCAGGGCGCAGGCGCCCGCCTCGATCATCTTCTTGGCCAGCAGGTAGGTAGCTTCCGCGTTGCCGAAGCCCGCGTCGATGTCGGCGATGATCGGAACGACGTGGGTCTCGAAGCTGTCGATGGTGTCGAGCAGCTTCTGTTCCTTGGCCTTGTCGCCGGCGTCGCGGGCGGCGTCGAGATCGCGGAACAGCATGCCGAGCTCGCGCGCGTCGGCCTGCTTCAGGAAGGTGTAGATCTCTTCGATCAGCGCCGGCACGGAGGTCTTCTCGTGCATCGACTGGTCGGGCAGCGGGCCGAAATCGGAGCGCAGGGCGGCGACCATCCAGCCGGACAGGTAGATGTAGCGCCGGTCGGTGGTGCCGAAGTGCTTCTTGATCGAGATCATCTTCTGCTGGGCGACGAAGCCGTGCCAGCAGCCAAGCGATTGGGTGTAGTTCGCGGGATCGGCGTCATATGCCGCCATGTCCTTACGCATGATGTCGGCGGTGAAGCGAGCGATCTCCAGACCGGTCTTGAAGCGGTTCTGCAGGCGCATGCGCGAGACGCCCTCGGCGTCGATGCCATCCCAAGTGCCGGCCTTGCTCTTGATGAGCTGGCCCATCTCGATGATGTGGTCCTGGTAAGCCATGTGCCTCTTTCGCGATCTCTGCCGGCGAACCTTCGCGCTGGCGATAGAGCTCCGGGTACGCCGTATGACGCCCGCCCGGCAGAGGCTGCGAGGTCCAGCTGTAATACTTTACAGAAAATCGTTGTAATGTTGTAAAGTTTGCAGAGCGCTGACCGGAGCCTGACATGCCAGCCGACCGCCGCCTTTACGTGGGACCTCGGCTTCGCCGGCTCCGTCGCGACCTGGGCCTGACCCAGGCCGACATGGCCGCCGATCTCGAGGTTTCGGCCTCCTACATCGCGCTCCTCGAGCGCAACAACCGCCCGCTGACCGCTGACCTGCTGCTGCGGCTGTCCCAGACCTACAAGGTCGACATGGCGGTGCTGGCCGGCTCGGGGGCCGCGGACGATACCGCTCGCCTGCAGGCCGTGCTGAAGGACCCGATGTTCGCTGACATCGACCTGCCGTCGCTCGAGACTGCCGACGTGGTTGGTAACTTCCCAGGGGTCACAGAAGCGCTGCTGCGGCTGTACACGACCTATCAGGAAGAACAGCTGGCGCTCGCCGACCGCAGCGCCGAGTCCGGAACGGCCGACGAGGCGCCGGACCCCGTGGCCGAGTCGCGGCGGTTCCTGGCGGTCCGGCGCAACAGCTTTCCCACCCTCGACGACGCCGCCGAGCGGCTCGCCCAGGCGGTGAGCGTGCACGACAGTGTGGCGGGCTATCTGAAGGCGCGGCACGACCTGCGCGTGCGACGCCTGCCGTCCAGCGTGATGGTCGGCTCGATGCGACGGCTCGACCGCCACCGCCGCGAGGTCCTGCTGGACGACGCGCTGGACGGCGCCAGCCAGGCGTTCCAGTTGGCCCTGCAGCTGGCCTACCTGGAGCTGGGCGCCGAGGTCGACGCCGTGCTGGGGGATGGCAGCTTCGCCACCGAGAGCGGCGAGCGGCTGACCCGCCGGGCGCTGGCGAGCTATGCTGCGGCGGCGTTGCTGATGCCCTATTCCGCCTTCGCCCGCGCGGTCGAGCAGCGGCACTATGACGTGGAGGCGCTGGCGCGACAGTTCGGCGCCAGTTTCGAGCAGACGGCCCACCGGCTCACCACCCTGCAGAAGGCCGGCCAGGAGCGGGTGCCGTTCTTCTTCATCCGTGTCGACCCGGCGGGCAACGTTTCCAAGCGGCTGGACGGGGCGGGTTTTCCCTTCGCCCGCCACGGTGGCGGCTGTCCGCTGTGGTCGGTGCACCACGCCTTCCGCACCCCGCGCGAGATCGTCACCCAATGGCTGGAGCTGCCCGACGGCCAGCGGTTCTTCTCGATCGCCCGTACGGTGACGGCCGGCGGCGGGGCCTTCGGCACGCCTCGGGTCGAGCGCGCCATTGCGCTCGGCTGCGCGGCCGAACATGCCGGACGGCTGATCTATACCAAGGACCGGCCCGGTTTCGGCGCGGCCGCTGCGACGCCCATCGGAGTCACCTGCCGGCTTTGCCAGCGCACCGAATGCGCCGCCCGCTCCGAGCCGCCGATTGGCCGCCAGATTCTGCCCGACGACATCCGCCGCACCAGCCTGCCGTTCGGATTCTCCGACAGCTGACGCGGTCTATGGCGCCGCCGCGCGTTCCGTGCGCAAATTCACTGACCGATCAGGAAGGGGTGCAGACGCGGATGGCCCAGCGCGCCGTGGTTCGAACGACCGACCGGTTCGAGCGCAAGCGCGAGGCGATCCTCGACGCCGCGACCGCCATCCTGAACCGGCGCGGCGTGAAGGGCCTGACGCTGGGCGTGGCCGCCGCCGCCGTCGATCTCTCGACCACCAGCGTCACCTATTATTTCAAGCGCAAGGACGACCTGGCCGCGGCCTGCATGCTGCGCGGCATTGAGGCACTGGCCGAAATGGTTGAAGCTGCGCTGGCCGAACAGACGCCACAGGCCCGGCTGCACCTCCTGCTCAGTCTCTATCTGGATCGCGTGCGCCGCTCGGTATTGGGCGAGGCGCCGGCCCTGCCCGAGCTGTCGGACGTACGGGCGCTGAACCAGCCCCAGCGGGGCGGCGTGGCCGCGGCGTTCATGAAGATGTTCCGCAGGCTGCGGCAGATCTTCGACACGCCCGAACTCGCCTGGCTGTCGCGCGGCCGACGCACGGCCAGGACCCACATGCTGCTGGAGCAGCTCTTCTGGGCCTCGGCCTGGCTGCCCAGGTACGACCCCGAGGACTACCCGCGTCTGCGCGAGCGGATGTACGACATCCTGATCGGCGGAATGGCGGCGGAGACCTCGGCCTGGTCCCCCGTCCCGATTCCGGTGGCGGAGCTCGCGCCGCGCGACCGCCAGGAGATGAGCCGCCAGACCTTCCTGCTGGCAGCCACCCGGCTGATCAATTCGCGGGGCTACCGCGGCGCTTCGGTGGACAAGATCTCCGCTGAACTGAACGTCACCAAGGGCAGCTTCTATCATCACAACGATGCCAAGGACGACCTGGTGGTTGCCTGTTTCGACCGCACCTTCGAAGTGATGACCCGGGTCCAGCGGCTGGCCATGGCGCTGCCAGGCGACCAGTGGGAGCGGCTGTCCAGCGCCGCCGCCGCCCTGGCGGAATACCAGCTCTCGGAATACGGGCCGCTGCTGCGCTCCTCAGCCTACGCCGCCCTGCCGGAAGCGATCCGCCTCGACATGGTCAAGCAGTCCGACCGCGTCTCCGACCGCTTCGCCTCGATGATCTCCGACGGCATAGCCGAGGGCTCGATCCGGCCGGTGGACCCCTTCATCGCGGCCCAGATGCTGAACGCCACCCTGAACGCCGGCGCCGAGCTGGGGTTCTGGGTGCCGGGCGTTACCCAGAAGGCCGCGCCGGCCGTCTTCGTGCGCCCGTTGCTGAACGGGATCTTCGAGAAGTAGCTACCCAAGCTTGCCAGTAGATCCAGCGGGTTCGCCTTCACTGGCCAGGTCGGCGGCCGCGGCCAGCTTGCGCAGGCTTTCCGCGTGGCTGGCGCGGGTGATCGTGTAGCCGAGGAGGAACAGCACCGCGACGCTGTAGAGCACGAACTGGGTTGGCACATAGACCATGCCAAGACTGCGGATCACCTCGGGGGCCACCTGGCCGGGCCTGGCGCCTTCCGGGAAGTGGATCACCGCCAGCATCTCGCCGGTCACAAAGATGCCCATGCCGGTCACCGCCTTGGCGACGAAGGCGGCGGCCGCGAAGAACAGGCCCTCCTGGCGGCGGCCCGTCCGCAGCTCGGAATCCTCCACCACGTCGGCGATCATCGACGAGAACAGGATATTGCCGGCGATCGCCATGCCGGTGCCGACGGTGTTGAAGACGAAGAGTACCGGGAAGATCACCGGAGACCCGTTCGGCGGAAAGGCGCCCATCAGCCGCAGCACGATCGGCGCCGTGGCGATCGCGAAGCCCGCCATGATCAGCACCATGGCCGAATGCTTCTTGCCGAACACCTGCGAGATGCGCGGCGCGCCGGCGAAAGCCAGCACCGCGGACGTCAGGCTGGAGAAGGTGAAGAGCGCGATCTGACCGGAGGACAGCTCCCAGAAGAAGGTCGAGAAATAGAGATTGATCGAGAATCCAAGGCCGATGGCCATGGCGTTGAACAGACTGCCCATCAGGATCACCAGGAACGACCGGTGCGCCAGCGTGCCGACCATTTCGCGGGCGAGCGTTCCCAGGCTGACCTTCCGCTGCGGCGGATCGCGCAGATAGGGGATCTGACCGTGGGTGCCGATGGCCGAGACCATGATGGCGATGAACATCAAGAGCGCCGCCGCCGTGCCGTAGTACGAATAGCCGGTCGCGTTCAGCTGGCCAACGGCGTGGGTTTTGTCAGGCTTCAGAAAGACCATCAGAGCCGCGAAATACATCGTCAGGCCGCCGATCCAGCCGAACAGATAGCGGATCGAGAGCAGCCTGGTGCGCTCGTCGTATTCGGTGGTGAGCTCGGCCGCCAGGGCCGAGGACGGGATCTCGTAGCAGCTGATGAAGCTGCGGATCAGCACCGCCACGACGACCAGATAGACGAAGAGCTGGCTGTGGCTCCAGGTTGTCGGCGGGTTCCACAGCAGCAGGTACGAGACCGCCACCGGGATCGCTGCGGCGTACATGAAGGGATGCCGGCGTCCCCACTTCGAACGCCAGTTGTCCGACACCTGGCCAACGATGGGATCCAGAAAGGCGTCGACCACCAGGGCCGTCATGATCGCCAGGCCGACCACCTGCGACGGCAGGCCCATCACCTGATTGTAGAAGATCAGCAGGAAATACGAGAAGCCGTTGTCCTTCACCCCGAAGGCGATCGACCCGAAGCCATAGAAGAACCGGGTGGGGAAGGTCAGGCGGCGGGCGCCCGGGTGGATCGCGGCGTCGGCGGACAAGGTGATCTCCTGGCTGGCGGCCATGGGCCGCCCTAGTCGACGGTAGGGTGCGCCCGCGATTCGACCTGGGAGGCCTCGGCCATGGCGGCGGCGTCGCGCAGGTGCGCCACGTTGCGCTCGTGGGTCGCCCTGTCGATCCTGTAGAAGCTGAGCGCGACCACCGAGCCTCCGTTCAGCAGGATGACGCAGGGAATGTAGAACATCGCCAGGTGGCGGACGATCTCCGGGTCGACCGTGCCCGGCACGGCCTTGACCGGGAATCCCACCAGCGAGATCAGCCCGCCGGCAATAAAGGCGCCGAGCCCACCGGTGAACTTCGGCACCAGGCCATTGGCGGCGAACAGCACGCCCTCGGAGCGGACCCCGGTCTTGACCTGCTGGTCCTCGACCACGTCGGCGACCATCGAGGCCAGGATCACCAGCCCGATCAGGCCCACCGTCGAGGCCAGCACGACGTCGCCGAACAGCAGGCCGTAGAGCAGGTTGGAGCCGTTGGGCGGCATGATCCCGATCAGACGCGCCGAGATCGGCAGCAGGCCCGCCAACACCGAGATTGCCAATAGCCCCAGCATCGCGCGCTTCTTGCCGAACCGCTGCGACAGGAAGGGCGCCAGGAACACGCCGATCACTGAGGCCAGCAGGCCGCCCGAGGCCAGCGGGCCGATCATCTGCGGCTTCAGGCCCCACAGGTGCAGGTAGAAGTAGTTCTGCAGCGCGATGGTGATGCCGAGGCCCGCGCCGCCCAGAATGTTGGCGCCCATCAGCACCAGCAGCGCCGGGTTGGCGAAGACCTGGACGACCTCGCGGAAGGTCCCGCCGACGGAGGTCGGCCGCGCCGGCGGCACGTGAAGATAGGGGATGCGGCTATGGGTGGCGGCGCTGGAGATCAGGATGCAGACAAACATCACGCCTGACGCCATGGCGCCGAACTCTGCATAGCGCTGGCGGTTCAGCACGCCGAGCGGGTTCGAGGCGTCCTGCCGCAGGTAGACGGTGTAGAGAACGATGCTGATCACCGCGATCGCGGCGATGGCGAAGAACCAGCGATAGGCCAGCAGCGAGGTGCGCTTGTCGTAGTCCGGCGCGAGCTCAGGCGTCAGCGATGTCGAGGGGATCTCGTAGCTGGCCACGGAGACCCGGACCGCGATCAGCATGGCGACGGTGAAGACCAGCAGCGGCGTGCCTTCCAGGCCGCTGGGCGCATGCCAGAGCAGATAGAAGAACAGCGCCACCGGCACGGCCGAGGCATACATGAACGGGTGCCGCCGGCCCCAGCGCGAGCGCAGGTTGTCCGAGGCGTGGCCGATCAGCGGGTCGATGATCACGTCGGCGAGCAACGAGACCATGATCGCGAACCCCACCCAGACCGCCGGCAGGCCGATGACCTGGTTGAAATAGAGCTGCAGCACCGAGGCGGAGAGCACCGCCGCAGACACTCCATACGCCACCGAGCCCATGCCGTAGGTCAGCTTGACCCCGATCCCGAGGGGCGGGGGCGCCGGCGTGGCCTGACTCATGATCGCGGGCTCACGGGCGCGAAGCCACGAGGGGTGCTGCAGGGGCGTTCGCCGCCATGGTTCCTCCTGCCGCTATGCTGCGGCGCTGGCGACATTCCGGAGGTTCGAAAACCCCGGCTGCCGTTTCAGGTGAGAACCGTGGGTCACGGCCCGTGGGTCGTCAACGGATTTGATCTTGCATTCCAGACATCTAGGCTCCGGCCGTGAAGCCCAGGGCCCATACGAAAAGGGCGCGCTCTTGCGAGCGCGCCCTTCCGTTTTCCGCGGTGCGGAAAGGTCTAGAAGCGGTACTGCAGTTCCACGCCGTAGGTGCGCGGCGGGGTCAGGCCGTAGCTCGTGGCGATGCCCTGAACCACCGGCTGGCCGGTCTGAAGGCGGCCGACCTGGCGGGTCGACGTGCTGCCTTCGTAGTAGCCGAGGTCGTCGAACACGTTCTTCACGTAGCCGATCAGGGTGTAGCGGTTGTCCTTGTCCTTGAAGGTCATCCGCAGATCGACCTGATCCCACGACGGCGCCTTGTTGTAGGACCGCTGGAAGATCGAGCCGTACTGCGCGTCACGCCAGAAGTAGCTGACCGACGGCGAAAGCGTGCCGGCGTCCATGGTCCAGCTGTAGACCGCGTTCAGCGCGACCTTGTTCTTCGGAGCCTGCGGCAGCGAGTTGCCCTTCAGGTTCTGACCACGCTGGAACTGACCGGTGTAGACGTCGATGGAGCAGGTCGCCGGCGCCGCGGCGCACTGGGCCTGGGTCAGGCCGACCGGCCTGGCGGCGGCGTTGATCGCCGTCGGGTCGGTCGGGTCCACCAGACCGGTCGCCTGGTCGATGTAGGCGTCGGTGTAGGAGTAGGTCGCGTTCAGGCGCAGACCGTCGATCGGCGCCCAGTTCACTTCGGCTTCGAAGCCCTTGGAGATGGCCTTCGGGATGTTGAAGAACACCGTCTGGGCCGTGCCGATCCCGCCGCTGGTGGGGATGGTCGTCACCGGCGCCTGGAAGTCCTTATAGTTGTAGTAGAAGGCCGCGAGGTTGACCTGCAGGGTGCGGCCGAAATCCTTCTTCAGGCCGAGTTCGAACGCGTCGTTGTGTTCGGCGTCGGTGAAGGGGTTGGTCACGACCGGCGAGGTGATGCCGGAGTTGAAGCCGCCGGCCTTGTAGCCGCGGCTGTACTTGGCGTAGGCCAGTGTGTCGCTGTCCGGGGTCCACTCCAGGCCCGCCGTGCCGGTCGTCGCTGACCAGCTGGCGTCGAGCAGGCGCTTGCCGAGGCCGGTCGCCGGATCATAGACGGTCGCGGCCTTGACGCCCTTGAGCAGCTTGCCCGTCACCGGGTCGATGCCGCTGCCGAGCGCCACGCGCGTGATGTCCACGGCGGGCGTGAAGGAGCCAAGGAGCTCGGGGCTGGTGCCGCACCCGATGAGGGCGAAGCAGACCAGGCGAGCTTCTTCCTGACCGTACTTGTGGTCATGGGAGTAGCGCAGGCCGGCGGTCAGCTTGAACTGGTCGGTGATCTTCCAGTCGACCTGGCCGAACGCCGCGTAGGACTCGTCGCGGAATTCCGGACGGGTGTCATACCAGTTGAGGCTGTTGTTGGCGGCGGCGGTCAGGCCGGGGACGGCGTTGATCGGCGTCGCGAACTGCGGCTGGCTCGGCAGCTTCACCGACACCGGCTGGGTGTAGTGCTCACGGTAGTAGTAGAGGCCGCCAAGCCATTGCACGGGACCATCTCCGTTCGAGGAGACGTTGATCTCGTGGCTCATCCAGTTCTTGTCTTCCTGGTAGGTGGTGACCGCGCTCGGGAAGATGGTCAGCGGGGCGCAGGCGCCCGGCGCGACGAAGAGATTGGTCGCCGCGCAGGGCTGCGCCGCCACCGGGATCGCCGGGTTGAAGGCGTTGACCGGGATCGTGTAGCGCTGGACCGGGCCGCCGTCGTTATCCTGCACCAGGGTGTAGTGGTAGTTGGTGGCGCCGCCGATGTATTTCACGTCGAAGTTGTCGAAGTGATAGGTGTACTCGGCGGCGAGCACGAGGGTGTCGTCCAGGCTGACGCTGGTCGCCACGTCCTGGGCGAACTTGCGCGGATCGTCGAGCGCCGGATTGCGGCAGCCGGCGGTCGAGCGGTTCACGACGTTGGTGGGGAAGCCGGAGCAGCCGAAGCCCTGGTTCAGGTAGAAGTTGGTGTTGTTTTCCTGGGTGGTGTTGTACGGCGCGGGCGTGTAGCCCGCACGGCCGCCGAGACCGCCGCCGCCGTTGTCCCAGCTGAAGCTCGACAGCTTGATCCAACCGTCGGCATGCTCGCCGAACTTCGCCGAGAGCTGGCCTTCCAGGTAGTACTGCCGGATCACATTGCCTTCGCTCGGCATGCCCGGGACGGTGTTCTTGTAGTAGCCCTTGTTCTGGTCTTCGCGGCTGGCGTTGATCCGGAAGTTCAGGCCCTCGGTAATCGGGCCGGTCACGGTCGCCTGCAGGACATTGTAGTTATAGTTGCCGTAGGTCCCGCGGACCTCGCCGCCGAAGGTGTCCGAGGGGCGCTTGGACAGCACGTTGATCGCGCCGCCGATCGAGTTGCGGCCGTACAGCGTGCCCTGCGGGCCGCGCAGCACTTCGACACGGTCGATGAACAGCGGCTGCTTGGAGGCTTCGAAGGTCGACGAGGTGAAGACGCCGTCCGAGTAGATGGCGACCGCGCCGTCGGCGGCCTGCACGTTCGAGACCCGGCCGATGCCGCGGAGGCTGATCCGGTCGCCCGAGTTGTTGTAGGTCAGGCCCGGCGTGAAGTTGGTCATGTCCTGGACGGAATTGATCCCGACCAGGTCGCGGCGTTCCGAGGTGTAGGCCGAGATGGCCACCGGAACGTCCTGCAGGCTCTGTTCCCGCTTTTCGGCGGTGACCACGAGCTCTTCGATGGTGTTGCTGGATTGTGCGTGGGCGACGCCGGCGACCATGGATAGGGCCACGGCGGCCGACGCCAGAAGGCGTGCCTTGTTCTGCATATCATCTCCCCAGAGATTTGCCCTGCCGGGCTAATTTACGTGAATGTTGTTTTTTCTTTTGAAAGTGACGTCCCCGTTAAGGACCGTCAATAAACTTCACAGAATGCAGAATTATCTGCGGTAATGTGACTTTTCTGCCTCGCGTTCCTGATAGACGTACTCGTAACTCGTGGAACGTTGTTACGTATCATCCAGTAACAAGTACGATCTTTCCGACATGAGTGTCAGTTTCCAGATGAGCGTGGGCTTTCGCCGCCTCGGCCAGGGGGAACGTGCAGTCGAGTTGGGGCTTCACCTTACCGGCTTCGATCCAGGGCCAGACCACGCGCTCGACCTCGGCGGCCAGCCGGGCCTTCTCGTCGGCGTCGCGGGGCCGCAGGGTCGAGCCGGTGACGACCGCGCGCTTCTGCATCAGCCGGAAGATCTGGAGCGGGACCTCGCCACCCCCTTGCGCGGCGATGAACACGATGCGGCCGCCAGTGTTCAGGGCGTCGAGATCCTTGGAGAAATAGTCGCCGCCGACCATGTCGAGCACCACGTCGCAGCCGCCCTCGCGCCGCGTGACCTCGGCGAAGTCCTCTGTGCTGGAGTCCACCGCGACGTCGGCGCCAAGCGCGCGGGCGACCTGCGCCTTTTCCGCGCCGCGGGCGGTGGCGATCACCCGGGCGCCGGCCGCCTTGGCCATCTGGATGGCGATGGTCCCGATGCCGGACGTCGCGCCGTGTACCAGCAGCGTCTCGCCGGCCTTCAGCCCGCCATGCTCGAAGACATTGGCGTAGACGGTGAAGACGGTCTCCGGCAGGGCCGCCGCGGCCACGAAATCAAGGCTCCCGGGGATCGGCAGGGCGTGGCGCGCATCACAGACGGCGTAGTCCGCATAACCGCCGCCGCCCAGCAGGGCGCACACCCGGTCGCCGACCTTCCAGCGCCCGCCAGCCGTCGCGACCTCGCCGGCGACCTCCAGGCCCATGGTTTCCGGCGATCCCGGCGGCGGCGGATAGCCGCCCATGCGCTGGATGATGTCCGGACGATTGATCCCCGCGGCTCTGACCTGGATGAGCACCTGGCCCGGCTTCGGCTCCGGGCGATCGATCTGGGCGGGATAGAGCGCCTCCGCCGGCCCCTTGCCGCCCTCGATGGCGATCGCGGTCATACTGTGAGTCATGGGGGCAGTTTCCTCGTAAACTTGCGCTTCGGCGCCTTGCGGAGTTGGATAGCGCCCGATCGGGGGTCCGGAAAGGGAGGCTCGTCATGGAAGAACCCGCAGAGGTCCGTATCGGCCGCGGCCACCGCCTCGTCGAGGCGGTGCGCGAGGACCTTGAGCTGTTCGGCGTCGCCGAGCTGGAAGAACGTATCGAGGTGCTGCAGACGGAGATCGCCAGGATCCAGGCTCAGATCGACCGCAAGCGCCAGGGACGTGCGGCGGCGGATGCCCTATTTTCGTCAGGTACTTAGGTTCATGATGGACCAGATCGGTTGGCACGCGCGTTGCACAACCAAAGGCACGGAATGGCGCCTGTCTCGCGCCGGTGAAGAGGGCTGACGACCGGATGAATATTCATGACGCTTCCGTCGCGCCCCCGCGTGACGAGGTCATCCAGGATTTCGCGCGCTCGGAACTGTTCCAGCGCACCTTCCAGGAGGGGATGGACCTCGTGGAGGAAACCGCCGCCTATCTCGACGGCACGGGCCGCCAGTCGTCCAAGCTGCTGTCGCGTAACGCCGCCTTGGCCTACGCCTCGGAAAGCATGCGCCTGACAACGCGCCTGATGCAGGTGGCCTCGTGGCTCCTGGTGCAACGTGCTGTGCGCGAAGGCGACATGGCGCCCAACGCCGCGTGCGAGGAGCGCTATCGCCTGTCGGCCGAGGACGTCTGCCGCGCCCATGGCGAGGCCGGCGTCGAGGACCTGCCCTCCGAACTTCTGGTGCTGCTCGATCGCTCCGAGCGGCTCTACGAGCGGGTACGCCACCTGGACCGCCGCATGTATGTGGAAGCCGCCGCCAGTGGCCCGCATCCCGTCCAGGAACAGATGGACCGCCTGAAGTCCGCCTTCGGAAGCTAGCCGCAGGCGACGCAACGCCGCCCTTCCCGAGCCTGCGCGGTGGGCGGCGCGGGACCCAAACGAAGAACGCCGCGGAGATCGCTCTCCGCGGCGTTCTTCGTGGTTGCGGCTGGATCCCCGCCTGCGCGGGGATGAGTCGCTACGCGCTCACTTGCGGGTGAAGGCGCCGAACTTGGCGTTGAAGCGCGACACGCGGCCGCCGCGGTCCAGCATCTGGTGGCCGCCGCCGGTCCAGGCCGGGTGGGTCTTCGGATCGATATCCAGGTTCAGCGTCGCACCTTCCTTCTGGTAGGTGGAGCGGGTCTGGTAGGTGGTGCCGTCCGTCATCACCACGTTGATGAAGTGATAGTCGGGGTGGGTGTCTTGTTTCATCTCGTAGGCATCCGACTTAAAGGAGCGGCAGACAATCGGGCCGCACCCGGTAACAGGTTGGGCGCGACGGAGCGCCGCCTATACAGAAAAGGCGGCGTAGGGGCAAGGGCGCGAGTTTCATGAGTGACGTTGGGGTCGAGCCGCAGGTTGAGGGCCGACCCACCGCGGGCGCCGCCCTGGCTCAGGAGATTTCCGAGGGCGCCGAGCGGCGATCGAAGAGCCGCAACGTCCGCGCGCTGGGCCGGCTCCTGCCGTTCATCGCCGCCCATCGTCTCGACGCGGGCATGGCCGGCGTCTTCCTTGTCACCGCTGCGGCCTCAAGCCTTGGCCTTACCGGCGCCGTGCGGCTGCTGGTCGACCATCTGACGGGGGCTGAGGCCGCCCACGCCTCGGCCAGCTCCGTCGCGCCCTGGTTCTGGCTGCTCGGCGGCGTGGCGATCGCCTTGGCGCTGTCCTCGGCCTTCCGCTATTTCTTCGTCACCAAGCTGGGCGA
>JBBREC010000028.1:0-25898 GCA_038203295.1 Caulobacterales bacterium | reverse complement strand
ATCGCGTCGAACTCGGGGTCCACATCGCGGAACTTCTTGCGCATGCGCTTGATGTGGCTGTCGATCGTGCGGTCGTCGACGTAGACCTGATCGTCGTAGGCTGCGTCCATCAGGGTGTCGCGACTCTTCACGAAGCCGGGCCGCTGGGCCAGCGACTGCAGCAGCAGGAACTCGGTCACCGTCAGCTTCACGGGCTTGCCTTCCCAGAGGCAGTCGTGGCGGGCGGGGTCGAGGGTCAGCTTGCCGCGCTTGATGGCGCGCGTCGCCTCGGCGCCCGCGGCGCCGGCGGCCTGCGGCTCCTCGCCCTCGATGCCCGCCCGGCGCAGCACCGCCTTCACCCGCTCGATCAGCAGGCGCTGGCTGAAGGGTTTGTGCATGTAGTCGTCGGCGCCGAGGTTGAAGCCGAGGATTTCGTCGATCTCCTCGTCCTTCGACGTCAGGATGATCACCGGCATCTCCGAGGTCCGGCGGATGCGGCGCAGCACCTCCATCCCGTCCATGCGCGGCATCTTCACGTCGAGGATGGCGAGGTCGGGCGGGTCGTTCTCCAGCGCGGCGAGGCCCGCGGCGCCGTCGAAATAGGCCTTCACGGTGTGGCCGTGGCTCTCGAGCGCGAGGCTGACCGACGTGACAATGTTCTCGTCGTCGTCCACCAGGGTGATCTTGGCCATCTTGGGTTCTGAGTCTCCCTAGAGTTCTTCGTTTTCGAAAAACTCAGTGTCTAAAGCTTGGCGCATGACGGGCGCCGGAACCGGTATCCACTTTCGGCTGTCACACGCCGAGGACAGGTAGTGAGGCTAGTCGCCTGACAGCGTGGCCTCAATGGGGCGTGTGGCCCACCGCACAGTAACGCCTGTTACGCCGTTCGGCTGCGTCGATAACCATAGTCACCGGACCTTAAAACATGGCGGTCTAGGGTCTCAGGCTGAGAGGGGACCTGAATGGCCGGCGGACGCGTGCACTTCGAGCTGTTTGTTCGAAAATATCCGAACTCCGACTGGAAGCTCGACATGGCTTCCGAGGTCCGCTCGGTGGTGATGGATACGGGCAAGGAATTCGTCGACCGGGGCCATGTGGTCGCCGCCCGCGTCTCAAAGGAAACCCTCGACGAGGCCACCGGCGAGTTCTCCTCGGTCACTATCCTGTCTCTCGGACCACCCGAAAAACGCCTCAAGCCCAAGATTCCCGATAGCACGGAGCCCTTGTGCGTGACGCCCCAGGACCTCTACAGCGTCCACGCCCGCGATCGGATCGGACGACTCTTCGAGGACTGGCTGGATCGCCGGGGCGCCACCGCCTTCGAACTGCTGCACCGGCCGGACATGGTCGAGCAGCTGGAGGCCAGCGGCGTCGAGATCACCCACGCTATCCAGAAGGTCGCCGTCCCGGAGGCCCACGCCCGGGGCACGACCATCGCGGCGATGACCTCCACGTTTAGGAGCCTGGGCGAACGCGCCATCGAGCGCCTGATGAAGGACCGCGCGCGGCGCGTCCTGCCGCAGATCACAATCGAGACGTTCGCCAAGGTCGCCGCCCACGCCGCGAAGGATCCGGAGGGCGCCTACCTGCTGGGATGCGGCGTCGCTGGCCACCTCGCCTCGGCCCAGGGCTGGAGCGAGAAGGTCTCGCTGCTGCTCGACCTCGCCGACGTCGCGCCGCAGCCCAGCGCCGCGCGGATCCTGGCGCTTTCAGTGCTGAACCAGTCGCTGGCCGAGATCGTCGGCTCGAAGAAGGGCCTGGACGACATCCTGGGCGGGGGCCTGGACCTCGGCGGCGGACTGGCGGCGATGACCCGGCTCTGCGCCGCCGAGGTGATCGACAAGCTGGTGGAGATCAAGCCGTCGGTGGCCAAGGTGATGCCGGAGCTGTCACCGCGCGCAAAACGCCTGGCCAGCTGGCTGGCAACCGAGGATTTCACCGACGTGCGCGCCTCCATCGGCCTGCGGGTGCTGCGCGAACTGAACGGCCCGCGCCGCCTGCGCCCGTCCGACGCCGCCGGCGAGATCGACCTGCTGCGCGGCCTGGCCATGGCGCTGACCGCGGCGGCCGGCAAGCTCCTGCCGATCGACGACGTGCAGGCGGCCTTCTCGGCCCGCTCGCGGATGCTCGTCACTCGCGACTTCGTTGAGGTCTACCTTGGCGAGAACCGCGCGGCCTACGATGAGGCCATCGCGCTGGTCTGGCTGATCGAGAACATCATCGGCGCCGGTAACAAGCGCGAGGCCGGGCGCTGGCTCAACAGCCTGGTCTGCGGCCTGAAGTTCGAGCGTGAGTACCGCCAGAGCCCGCAGCCCATCGCCACGCGCCTCACCGCGCTGTCGCGGCTACAGCGGGCCGTCAGCCGCTGCGGCCTGGTGGAAGAGGATTTCGCGCCGATCCAGGGCAAGCTGGGCGAACTCGGCGGGCTGATCGAAGCCGACTCCAGGCTGATCGCCCACACCATGAGCGGCGCGGGCTCGGCGGTTGGCAAACTCACCGTCCTCCTGAAGATGGCCTGCGGCGAGACCGCGCCGCTCGGCCCCGCGGCGGACCGCGCCCGCACGGAGGCCCTGAAGCTCGCCCGCCACGACACCACCCGCGCCGAACTTGTCAGCGCGCCCGACCAGGTCGACGCCATCCGCGACCTCCTGCAGCACGCGGCGCTGGCGGCGTAAGCGCCTCGCCGCGTCAGGTCAGCGATGCGCGCAACGCCTCCACCACCTTCGCCACATCGCCGTCCGCCATGCCGGGATAGAGCGGCAGCGACAGGCAGCGCGCGTACCAGGACTCGGCGCCAGGCAGTTCCAGGTCGCCGTAACGTTCGCGATAGTAGGGCTGGCGGTGCACGGGGATGTAGTGGACCTGGCTGCCGACGCCGAGCGCCTTGAGGGCGTCGACCGCCTGGCGGCGCGTGGTTCCGGCCGCCTCGAAGTCGATCAACACGCACATCAGGTGCAGGACGGGATTGCTCCAGGACGGCCGGGCGGCTGAGCGCACCAGCGGCGCCAGGGGCGCCAGCGCCACTTCGTAGGCCACAGCGAGCGCGCGGCGGCGCGCTGCGAACCGGTCCAGCTTGGCCAGCTGCGACAGACCCAGCGCGCACAGGATATCGGGGAGGCGGTAGTTGAAGCCGGGCTCCGCCATCTCGTACCACCAGGGATCGCCGCCCTCGGGACGCGTCATTCCGTGGCTGCGCATCGCCCGCAGACGTCCGGCCAGCGCCGGATCGTTGGTGGTGACCATGCCGCCCTCGCCGGTGGCGATGGTCTTCACCGGGTGGAATGAAAAGGTGGCCATGGCCGAGTGGCGCGCGTCGCCCACCCGCTCGACGACATTGCCGAAGGTCATGGTCGTGCCCAGGGCGTGCGGCGCGTCCTCCACGAGCACCGCGCCGGCCGCGCCCGCCAGCGCCGCCAGGCCCGGCAGGTCGGCGGCATCGCCGCGCAGGTGGACCGGCAGGACCGCGCGAAGCTTGCGGTCGCCGACGCGGGTCAGCGCTTCAGCCAGGGTATCGGGCGTCATCAGGCCGCTGTCAGGGTCGACATCGGCGAAGACCACCTCGGCGCCGACGTAGCGGGCGCAGTTGGCGGTAGCGAGGAAGGTGATGGAGGG
Source organism: Caulobacterales bacterium (assembly GCA_038203295.1). Taxonomy (GTDB): domain Bacteria; phylum Pseudomonadota; class Alphaproteobacteria; order Caulobacterales; family Caulobacteraceae; genus Phenylobacterium. The sequence goes on along the minus strand of JBBREC010000028.1, from coordinate 22,307 downwards.
CGCGATGACGACCTCGCCCGGCTGGACGTCCAGCGCCAGCATGGCCAGGTGCAGGGCCGCCGTACCGTTGGCGCAGGCCACCGCGTGGCGCGCGCCGACCTTCTCGGCGAAGGCGGCCTCGAAGGCATCCACCGTCGGGCCGGTGGTCAGGAAATCGGCCTTCAGGGCGGCGACCACCGCGGCGATGTCATCGTCCTCGATGGTCTGGCGGCCGTAGGGCAGGATCAGCGGGGACATCCTAGTCAGCGGCGCGCCGGCGGCGCTGCGGCATGCCGTCGTCCAGAAGGGCCAGTAGGGCCTCGCCGGTCAGCCACTCGTCGTTGGTGTTGCTGGCATAGGAGAAGTCCTCGGCCAGGGTCGCGCCGCCCAGGCTCTTGCGGGTGTATTCCACGAAGGTCGGCTCGATGGCGTAGCGGTCGCCAAGATCGACGGTCGAGCGCGCATCGTCGGCCGAGATCATCATCTCGTGAAGTTTTTCGCCCGGCCGGATGCCGACGATCTTCGTCCCGAGCCCCGGCGCCATGGCGGCGGCCAGATCGGTCATCTTCATGGAGGGAATCTTCGGCACGAAGATTTCGCCGCCCTGCATGATCGACAGCGACGAGAGGACGAAGTCGACGCCCTGATTCAGGGTGATCCAGAAGCGGGTCATCCGCGGGTCGGTGATCGGCAGCTCGGTCGCGCCCTTGGCGATCAGCCGCTGGAAGAAGGGCGCCACGGAGCCGCGGCTGCCCACCACATTTCCGTACCGCACTGCAGAGAAGCGCGTGCCGATATCGCCCGCAAGGTTGTTGGCCGCCACGAAGGTCTTGTCCGACGCCAGCTTGGTGGCGCCGTAGAGGTTTATCGGGTTGCAGGCCTTGTCGGTGGAGAGCGCGACGACCTGCTTAATCCGGTTGCTCAGGCAGGCCCAGACGACGTTCTCGGCGCCCATGATGTTGGTGTGGATGCACTCCGAAGGATTGTATTCCGCGGCCGGCACCTGTTTCAGGGCCGCGGCGTGGATCACGATGTCGACCCCCCGGAAAGCCAGCATCAACCGCTCGCGATCTCGTACGTCGCCGAGGAAGAAGCGCATGAGCGCCATCTTCTCGGGTCCGAACTTCTCGGCGAGATCGATCTGCATCTCGCTCTGCTTCAGCTCGTCGCGCGAATAGACGATCAGCTTGCGGGGGGTGGCGCGCGTCAGCACCGTCTCGATGAACCGCCGCCCGAAGGAGCCGGTGCCCCCCGTGACGAGGATCACCTTCCCGTCGAGGTCGAGTTTGGTCGGCGCAAATCGGCTCAAGGCGCCCTCCGGAGCGGCGAATCTCTTCTGTCGCCCCAGTCTTCAGGCGCCCGCGTAAAGAGACCGCTAACCATAAGCGCGTCTTGTGGCCGTATATGAACCGTCGCCGTCTCCTCACCCTGTTCGCCGTCGCCGCCCTGGCGGCGCCTGCGCATGCGGCCGACGAGAAAAAGAAGGCCGGCGGCGCGGCCTACATCCAAATCAACACCATTACAGGCGCCACCAACAAGAGCGGCGGGCGGCGGGGCGTGCTGACGGTGGAGTGTGGCCTCGACGTCCAGGACACCGCCCTGCGCACTCGCGCCAACCTGTCGCTGCCCCGGCTTCGCGCGGCCTACGTCCAGACCGTCCAGACCTATGCGGCCGGCCTGCCCTCCGGGTCTCCGCCCAACGTCGACTTTATCGGCCAGGCCCTGCAGCGGCAGACCGACGCCATCCTTGGCCGCCCCGGAGCCCGCGTGTTGCTGGGCGCCATTCTCGTCAACTGAAGGCCAGGTCCCGACGAGCGCTCCCGCCGCGTCATGCTATTTTGCGCCGAGCGCCTTGGCGGCGGCTTCCATCGAGGTCGCCAGTTTCACGTCGAGGTCGGTCACACCGTCGGAGTCGTGGGTGGCCAGGGTCACGTCCACGCGATCGTAGACGTTGAACCATTCCGGATGGTGGTCGAGCTTCTCGGCGGTGATGGCCACGCGGGTCATGAAGGCGAAGGCGGCGGCGAAATCCGGAAAGCGGTAGGTGCGGGTGATCGCGTCGCGGCCCTCGGCAGCGGCCCAGGTCGGCAGCGACTTCAGCGCCTTTTCGGCGCCGATCTTCGGGCGCTCGCTCAACGCCCGGCCTCCGCATCGAAGCTCAGGCCGGTCGCCTGCGCGAGTTCCGCCAAGGTCTGGTCCACGTCCACCACTTTGATCGCCTTCATGCCCAGACCGGCCGCGGGTTTGCAGTTGATGCCCAGGTCGTCGAGGTAGACGCACGCTTCCGGCCTCACCGCCAGCAATTCGCACATCATCAGGTAGATCTTCGGGTCGGGTTTGCGCACGCCGGCCTTGGAACTTTCGATGATCGCGTCGAACAACGGCATCACCTGGCCCATGGCGCCGGCGGCGCGTTGGCCCTCGTCCTGGCCGGGACTGTGCATCGAAACCACGTTGTTGGTGATGCAGCCCACCTTGAAATGCTGCTTGCAGGCCATGAGCGCGGCCACCATCCGCGGCCGCAGGGCGCCGGACAGCAGGGGCAGGACGTCGCGGCCCTGGACCGGATGGCCCCGCGCCGTGGATTCCTCGAGGAAGAGCTCGTCGAAGCGCGCCGTATCGATCTCGTTGCGCTCGAACAGCGCCCAGGCGTTCTCGTGGGGGTTGGCCGAGTTGATCCGCCGGATCAGATCGAGCGGCAGGCCCTTCTCGGCCTCGAAACGGTTGAAGGCCTCGAACGGAGAGGTGGTGAACACCCCGCCGAAATCCCAGATCACCGCTTCGACCGCCATGGACTGCTCCGCCTTTTCGTTGGCGGCGGACGCTAGAGTGCATTCAGCAAAAGTGAAGATCACTTATGCGCCTGACTGCACTCCAGGCCTTCACTGGCGCGCCGTCCGGGCGTCGAACCGGCATCGACTTCGCCTGACGGCGCCCTAGAGACGTGGGCCGGGGTGTGCAAGGAAGGCGGATGCTCCCGTCCCACCTGCCCCGGCCACTCCGGATCGCCCTCTACGCCGTGGCGGTCTGCATCCTGCTCTACATGTGCCTGGCGCCCAGCGACGGCCTGCCGAGGGTCAAGCTGTGGGACAAGGAGGAGCACGCGATCTCCTGGTTCGTGCTGACCGCCAGCGGCCTGATCCTGTCGCCCCGGCGTCCCAGGGCGATCGCCACCTTCGCCCTGGCCTTCGGGGTCTTCGTGGAGATCGTGCAGGGCCTGATGGGGTTCGGACGCGACGCCGATATCCATGATGTCTTCGCCGACTCCATCGGCATCGTGGCGGCCTTCATCCCCTACGTACTCATCCGGCTCTTCGGACCGCGCCCCCGTCGATGAGCCCGCGCCACCGGCCATGGGAGGACGCCGCCGAGTTTACCATTGGCCTCCGGCCGATTCCGATCGAGGCTTGGCTGGAGGGCGGCGAAGCCGATCCGGCCGCGCGCAAGGACCCGCTGTTCGCCAGCCGTCGCGGCCTCGTCTGGGCGGAGGCAGAGGGCTCCCGCCCCGGCCAGGCCGAGGTTCTGTCGCTGGTCGAGACCGCCCTGGGCCCGACGCCCACGCGATCGGACCTACCGCCATTGTTCGCCGCATCTCGAAGGGTACCCGACGATCTCTGTCTGATGGAGAAGATCGCCGGCCAGTGGCGGCTCACCGCGCTGTCTCTCTGCGCCGGCAGCTTCTTCACGGCCGAGGAAGTGATCGGACGCGCCCTGGATGAACTTCACGGCCCGGTCACCGGCTTCGCCGAGCGCCTGCTCACCCGCGTGCAGCGGATCTTCGACGGCCTGCGCCCGGGCCTGGTGCTGGAGCGCCGCAACTGGACCCTGCTGAACTCCGCCGAGCTGCATACCCCCGCTTCGGCGCCGATCCGCGCGACCATCGGCGAGATCGCCCCGGAACAGGCCGGCGGCGCGCTCTGTCTGCGCGTCGAGCGCCAGACCCTGCGGCGCCTGCCGCAGACCGGCGGCGCGCTGTTTACTATCCGCGTCTGGCTGGCGCCTCTGGACAGCCTGGCGAACGATCCGGCTCGACTGGCCGCCTTCGCCCACGCCTGGCGAACCGCGCACCCCGACCTGCGAGCCTACAAGCGCTTCGACCTCTACGACGACCTGGTCGAGGGGTTCCTGGCCCGCGCGGGCGTGGACGCCCCTTGAGCCGCCCCCTATCGTCGGCTGGCTTCGGAGCCTGATCATGCCCCCCGCGTCTGCGAACCCGTCTGAGGGGACACCCTTCGTCTACCTGGCCACGCCCTGCTACGGCGGGATAGTCAATATATTCTACATGCGCTCGGTGGTGGCTCTGCAGGCGGCATGTGAGCAGCGCGGCGTCGGCCTGCATGTCGACCTGCTGTCCGGCGACCACCAGATCACCCGCGCTCGCGCCCGACTGGCCGCACGCTTCGCGGCCCATCCGCAGGCCACTCACCTGTTGTTCGTCGACGCCGACATCGGCTTCGAGCCCGCCAACGTCTTTCGCCTGCTGGACAGTGGCCGCGACTTCGTGGGCGGCGTCTGCCCCCTTAAGACCATCGACTGGGACAAAGTCCGCGCCGCCGCCAAGGCCGGAGCCAGCGACCTGATGGCCAAGTCCGTGGGCTATGTCGTCCGCTTCATCCCGACGCCGGACAATTCTGTCGAGGTTCACGAGGGGATCGCTCGCGTGGCCTACGTCGGCACGGGCTTCATGATGCTGAGCCGGCCGGCGATCGAACAGATCGTGGCGGCCCATCCGGAGCTGCGCACCGACCTCAGCGACGTCGAGCCGGGCATGACCGAGTGCCCCATGGTGTTCGACACCCTGATCGAGCCTTCGACGCGGCAGTACCTCTCCGAGGACTACGCCTTCGGCCTGCGCTGGGCGGCGCTGGGCGGCGAGATCTGGGCCGATGTTGAAAGCCGCCTGGTCCACGTCGGCCACGCCGCCTACGCCGGCAGCCTCATGGAAGCCATGCGGCCGGGCTAAGCCGGAGCGCTTTCCGCCGAACTGGCGCCGGTTCGGCGTCAGAATGCGCGACCAGAAAAAGCCTCAGCGCGCAGCCGGCGCCACGCCGACACCGACGACCTCTTCGTTGTCCTCGACCACAGATGGCCCGCCTCGGATCAGACCCCGGCGCGCGATCAGCGCGGCCTTGGTGGCCTCATAGCCCTGCCGCGTGATCCGGTAGCGGGCATAGAACAAGACCGCGATCAGGCCTGGGATGGCGGCTGCGATACCATCCCAGAATGCCAGGTTGTAGAGCACGTCGTGGGCCACATGTCCGGGCCTGGCCTTCTCGGGAAACTTGATGAAGAAGGTCAGCGCGAAGCCCGCAGCGGCGGTGCCGATAGCCTGGTCCAGTTTCGCCGCCAACGCCCGGGTCGAGTAGAGGATGCCCTCCTGACGAATGCCGTGCTTCAGCTCATTCTCATCGGCCACGTCGGCCAGCGCCGACATGACGCTGATGCCCATCAGGCTGATCGCGGCATAGCTCATCGCGGCGAAGGCGATAAGGATCGGCACCAGCCCCGGCATGCCGGGGCGGAGGATCCCCATCATTCCCAGCACGATCGGCACGGCCGGAAGGATCGCATAGCCGAGGGCCGATATGATGATGCTTCTCTTTTTGTCGAAGCGTTGATGCATCCTGGCCGCAAGGCCGAAGGCGGCCACGAAGCCCACGAAACTGCCAAGAATGAACCAGGACAGCTGCTCGCTCGTCAGGCTCCAGTAGAAGGTGTTGACATAGAGCCGCAGCCCCTCGCGAAGGCCGATCATCAGGCTGAGGAAGAAGTAGCCGACCAGCAGCCAGACGTAGTTGATGTTGCCGAGCGCCCGGCCAACGTCCTTGAAGAACTCCTTGGCGCTGAAGCTAGGCGTGTCGTCCGCAGGCTTCGGCAGGAAGGGGATCCGGTCGCGGGTGAACCATGCCGACGAGAACAGGATGATCAGGGTCAAGACCGAGATCGCGAAGGCGTAGGCCGGCCATGGGTCGGGGTTGAGCAGACCCCGCGGGAAATCGGGCGTGGCCGGGAAAAACACCCGCAGCGCCAGCAGCGATGTCAGCGACCCGCCTGCCCAGGCGAAGATCGAGTTATAGGCCATCACCTTCGAGCGCTCGGTGTAGTGCGACGACAGTTCCCCGCCCATGGCCAAGTGCGGTGTGTGGAAGAAAGTCATCGACCAGCGGAGCGCCACGATCGTCGCCGCCAGCCAGAACACGGTCGCGGTCTGTCCCATGCCTGACGGTGGATTGAAGATCGCGAACAGCGACAGTGCGATCGGGACCGGCGCGAAGAACATGTAGAGGTGGCGCCGGCCAAACCGCGAACGCGTGCGGTCGGAAAGCGACCCCACGATTGGGTCGCTCAGCCCGTCGAGGATCAGGCTGACTGAGATCGCCAGGCCGGCCAGGTGAGCCGGTACGCCAAGTACCTGATTGTAGAACAGGAGACCGAAACTGGAGACGGAGTAGAGCGCGATGGCTTCCGCGCCGCTGCCCACGCCGAACGCGAGCTTGGTCTTCATCGACAGCCGCTCGTGCGCCGCCTCGCTGGTCGCCACGCCGTATCCTCCGCCTGCGCGCTCTCGAAGCGGGTGGCCCGGGCGTGCTTGCCACCCAGCAAGCCCCAGCGCCGGGGGAACGTCAATCGTCCTTCGAAGATGCGGTGTGGCGAGCCGGCCCGACCGACGGAGGAGGGAACCAGGGTCGGAGAACTGTCTTATGGGGGTTAGCCAGGAGACACGCTTGACCACGGACCCCACAGCGCCACGCCCGGCAAAGCCTCCCGAGCGCGCCCTCAAGCCCGAACATATCGAGCAGTTGATGGCCCAGCCCATCCCCGAACGCCCGCAGATCACTGTCTTCGGCGACGACGCCGTGACCGGCATCAACCCGCCGCCGGCTCCCCCGTAACCTTCTTGCGCGCTCCGGCGAATGGTCGAGACTGGACTTGTCCCTCGACCCTGGAGCGCCTCATGAAATTCGCCGCCATCGCCGTCCTCGGCCTGTCGCTGCTCTGGCCGGCGGCCGCATCCGCCGCCTGGGACGTGGGTCCGTCGGTCGGGACGAAAGTCCCGGCGATCCATGCCACAAGCCTCGCCGGGTCGCCGGTCAATCTGGGCGACCTCGCCGGGAAGAAGGGCTTGGTGCTGGTGTTCTTCCGCTCGGCGAAGTGGTGCCCATATTGCCAGGCGCAGTTGATGTCACTGAAGGATGCTCCAGGTCCGCTGGCGGAGCGCGGCTACAGGCTGGCGGCGATCAGCTACGACCCAACGGACGTACTCACCCGCTTCACAGATCAGCGGCAGATTCCCTACCCGCTGCTCTCCGACACCGGCTCGGTCACCATCGACGCCTGGAAGCTGCGCGACACCCGCTACAGGCCCGACAGCTTCGCCTGGGGCGTCCCCTACGCCTCCATCTACGTGATCGCCCCCAATGGAACACTGAAGGCGAAGCTCGCGGAAGAGGACTACAAGACCCGTCCGCCGCTCAACGCCATCCTGGGCGCCATCGACGGCCTCACGCACTAGGACCAGCCTGGCCCGGGCGGCGCTACCCCGACCTTGGCGCGAGCGCCGCCCTTAGCCTCGGCGCGGCCATGTCGAGGAAGGCGCGCGTCTTCAGGGGCATGCGGCCGCGCCCCGCGTGGATGAGGTTTACGTCAAGAGCGGCGCCCTCGAAGTCCGCAAGGATGATGTTCAGCCGGCCATCCTCGACGGCTGCCGCTGCCTGATAGGACAGGACCCGCGTGACTCCGACCCCGGCGGCAGCCGCGTCGATCGCCGCCTCGGCGGTGGTCACCGAGAGGCGCGAACGGATGGGCGTGTCGAGTTGGATCCTGGAGCCTACAGACTGGAACCGCCACACATCCGGGGCGGAGAGCGCGTCGAAGGTGACCGCATCCAGGCTGGTCAGATCCGCAGGCGTCCTGGGCATGCCGTGAGCAGCCAGAAAGGCGGCGCTGGCGCAGACGACCCTGCGGACCGCTCCGACCCGGGTCGCAATCTGGGTGCTGTCCGGCAGGGGCCCAATCCTGGCCGCCACGTCAATGTGGTCATCGATCAGGTGCGTGTTCCGGTCCGAGAGCGCCAGGCGGACGTCAATCGCGGGATAGGTCGCCAGAAATTCATTCACCAGCGGAAGGACGTGCAGGCGGCCGAAGGCTATCGGGGCTGCGACCATGAGCTCGCCTTGCGGGGCGATGAATTCGCCCGCCGCAGAACGCTCGGCCTCATCGACGGCTTCAAGGATGCGGCGCGACGCCGCCAGATAGGCGGCGCCCGCATCCGTCAGCACCAGCTTGCGTGTGGACCGGATCAACAGCCGCGTCCTCAAATGGGTCTCGAGGTCGGAGATCTTGCGGCTGACGGTCGGCAGCGGCGCGCCTAGTCGACGGCCGGCGGCAGAAAGACTGCCGGTTTCAACAACGGCGATCAGGATCGCCATGGCCTCCAGCCTGTCCACTTCATTATTCCATTTTCTGAGAGAATGAATTCCGACATTACCAGATTAATATGTATTTCGAGAGAGCCTATTCCTTCGGCCATCGGGCGGCGTCGCCGCCGCCAACCCAGAAGGAACCGCCCCATGTCCCGCATCGCCATCCCCACACGCGACGACGCGCCCGCCGCCTCGCAACCCGTGCTCGACGCCGTCAACGCCCAGTTGGGCGTCGTCCCGAACATGTTCCGGCTCGTCGCGCTCAGTCCGGCGGCGCTCGCCGGCATGACCGGCCTTTCAGGCGCCCTGGCCAAGACGCTAGACGTCAGGACCCGTGAGCGCCTGGCGATCGCGACCGCCCAGGTGAACGGCTGCGACTACTGCCTCTCGGCGCATACCTACCTGGGCCTGAACCTGGCGAGGATCTCGCCGGAGGAGATCGCCCTGAACCGCAGGGGCGCATCCGGCGATCCCAAGGCCGACGCCGCCGTCCGGTTCGGCGCCAAAGTCGCCCAGACCCGCGGCAAGGTCAGCGCCGCCGACATCGCGGCCGTCAAAATGGCCGGCTTTACCGACGCGCAGGTCATCGAGATCGTCGCTGTGGTCGCGGAGAACTTCCTGACCAACCTGATCAACAATGTCGCGGAGACGGACATCGACTTCCCGGTGATCCGTACAGCCGAAGCGGCCTGACCGCGATGCGTTGGCCGGCGGCCCCGCAGGGCCGCCGGTTGCATCTCTTTTCCAGCCGGAGGGTTTCATGAGCTATGGATTTCTCGACATCGCCGTGACGCCCAGCGTCAGGGCAGCCCAGCAGGCGAATGGCGTCGGGGCGCTGTGGGACAATCCCGGCATCGACCGGCCCTCTGATCGGCTCACGTCCGTCGAGGTCGCTTTCATAGCCGAGCGCGACAGCTTCTATATGGCCAGCGTCTCGGAGACCGGCTGGCCCTATGTGCAGCACAGGGGCGGGCCCGCGGGCTTCCTCAGGGCCATCGACGACCGCACCCTCGCCTTCGCGGATTACCGCGGCAATCGACAGTACATCAGCCTTGGCAACCTGAGCGCCAATGACCGGGTGGCCCTGTTCCTGATGGACTATCCCAACAGGCGACGCCTGAAGATCTATGGCCGCGCCAGCTACGTCGATCTGACCGGCGACCCGGACCTGGCCGAAAAGGTCGCCTCGCCGGGCTATCGGGCCAAACCGGAACGCATCCTGCAGGTGAGGCTGGAGGCTTTCGACTGGAACTGCGCCCAGCACATCGCCCCACGGTTCACCGCCGAGGAGATCGCCGAGGCGTTCGCGCCGGAACGCGCCCGGCAGGCTCAGCTCGAAACCGAGAACAACAACCTGCGCGCCCGTCTTGCGGCGCTTGGAGACAGACCATGAACACTCCCGACCGCCCCCCATTGCCGCCCTTCACGATGGAGAGCGCCTTGCAGAAAGTGCGACTGGCCGAGGACGCCTGGAACAGCCGCGACCCGCAGCGCGTCGCGCTCGCCTATACGGTCGACTGTCACTGGCGAAACCGGGCCGAATTCATCCAGGGCCGGGACGCGATCGAGGCCCTGCTGACGCGCAAGTGGCGCAGGGAGCGCGACTACCGCCTGATCAAGGAACTGTGGGGCTTTCGCGAGAACCGCATGGCCGTCCGGTTCGCCTATGAGAGCCGGGACGAGGCCGGGCAATGGTTCAGGTCCTATGGCAATGAGCTCTGGGAGTTCGACGCGCACGGGCTGATGCGCCGCCGGATTGCCAGCATCAATGACGCGCCAATCGCGGAAGGCGGCCGCGCCTACCGTTGGCCGCTTGGCCGCCGCCCGGACGATCACCCCGGGCTGAGCGATCTGGGCTTCTAGCCCACCGCTTTGATCGAAACGCGGTTGGAGCGGGCGCAGATTTGGGCCATCTGCGGCCCACACCACGCCAAAGGGCCTTTCGATGCGACAGCTTGCACAGTTCAACATCTCCGTCCGCGAAACCGATTTCCTGATCGAGATCACCGACGACGCCGGCCAGGTGACGGAGCTGTCCGCCACCGCCGATCAGCTCGACCTGATCATCGACGCCCTGAACGACCTGGTTGGCGAGGGGGAAGAGGCGGAGGAGTAGTCGCCAGACAGGTCCGGGGCCTCAAGTTCGCTGGCGCACCCGACACGATTCGAACGTGTGACCTTTGCCTTCGGAGGGCAACGCTCTATCCAGCTGAGCTACGGGTGCTTCTTCAGCGAAGGGCGTCTGTAGCCGAAAGGCCCGCCCTCCGCAAAGCCCTAGTAGACCTCCCGCACGCCGAGCGACTTTGGCGTGGGGGTCACGGCCGCGCCTCGGGAGCGTTTCAGCACCCAGTCGATGAGGGTGTTGGCCACCGCGGAATGGCCGGGATCGCCGGGCCGGCCCTTCGTCGGCGTGGAGTCGTCTGCGGAGACGAAGTCGGTGTGGTGCAGGATGTCGACATTGATCGTGGGGTCGAAGGCGGTGATCGCCTTGGCTTCCGCAGTCTGCCAGGTCCCGGCCTTGTTGATCTCGGTGTAGTCGGTGACACGCGGGAACGGGTTGCCGGGGCCCTTCTGCGGGCTCTGGCGGGCGACATAGACCGGGATGGCGGCGATCGCGCCCTTGTCGATGTCCAGCTTCACGCCGTCGCGGTCGATCTTCAGCACCTTGTATTTGCCGACAAAGCCCGCGTCATAGTCCCACCGCTCCGATGGGTACCAGTTGGCGCCGACCATGGAGGACGCGTCGATAGTGCGCGCGCCGCTCTCCCTGAAGGTCACGGTGACCGGTCTGATGTTGGAGCGCGCCGGCGCCCAGGCCTGGGCCTGCAGCCAGGAGATCGCCTTGCCAGCGTCGATGGGAGAACCGCCGTTCCCGCCGCCCTCGATCCAGCCGTAGACCTTGTCCGGATCGACGGAGGCGCCGGTGGGCGTGCAGCCGACCTTGGGCATGCCGGGGCGGGGCGGGCCCATCATCACCGGCTCCGGCGTCTTGTCACAGATCGTCTCCGTGCCCGGCAGGGGTGTGAAGTCGAGCCGGCCGAGACCCTCGCCAAGGAAGCGGATCACACCCACCTGCACGCCGGCGCCTGGCGCCGGCTCGGTATCGAAGCTAACGCCGGAGCGGGTCAGCCAGGTCATGCGCAGCGCGCGCAGGAAGTCGTCGCCCGGCTGGGCCGGCGCACCGGTGACGCGCAGGGGGAAGAAGGCCTCCTTCTGCGGGTCCTCGAAGGCGTAGTAGATTCCAGTCACCGACTGGCTCATGGCCGACTCCGGCCCGGCGATGGGTCCCAGCAGACCGCTGGCGTCGGTATAGACCTTGGCCTTGCCCGAGCGCAGGTCGGCCACGTGGCTGAAGTAGGTCTTCAGCTGGTCCTCGCTAGGCTCGCCCGAGCCGGCCGACGGGCCGCCGTCGAGGAAGATCAGGCCGGAAAGCCTGTCCACGGCCCGATGGCCATCGGGCATTTTCCGCGCGGCGTAGTTGGCGACGAAACCGCCGCCCTGGCTGTGGCCGGCCAGGAAAATGTTCTTCGACCCTGCCTTGACCTTGATCAGGCCGATCATGGCGTCGACGTCGCCGGAATAGGCCTGGAAGTCCCAGTCGGCCTCGAAGCCCAGGTCGGCCATGGAGAGCGGCTTCCACGTCGCGTCCGGGCCAGGCCCGGCGACGCGGGCCCGTGCGCCCTTTCCGGACATCTGCTGGAGGGCGGGCGTCCCCATGTAGTATTTCAGCGCGACGGCGGGATCTTTCCTCGCCCGAGCGGCCAGCAGCCCTTGCGTGTCGGCGAGGTTTGAGCCGCGACGCTGCAGGATCCAAACCTCGACGCGGCAGGGCTTGCCGTCGCAGGTTTGCGCCTGCGCCTTGTGGACCAACTGGCTGGCCAGGAAGAGCCAGTGCGGCGGGGTCGAACCGAAGCCGGGCAGGGCCACGATCACAGCGTTGGCGGCCTTCGGCGCCTCGCCATCCGCCTTCGCGCGCAGGCGCAGGAAGGTAGCGGTGTTCAACGCCTTCGGCGTGCCGGCCGCCGGAAAGCCCGGGACCTGCAGATACTCGCCGATCACATCGGGATAGCCCGGCACGGTGGACTTCGAGAGGTCGGCCGCCTGGGCCGCGCCAGCCAGCGCCAGAGCCGAGCCCGCGCCGCAGATGATGGTCTTGAGATGCATGTTCCGCCCCCTGTCGGGCCGCCGTCGCCGCAGCCTCGACCGCCACGTTAAACCCGCCCCGGCATACCGCAAATTTCAAAAGCGCAATTGCCCGGGCGGCGGAGCCGATTAGGTTCTCCCGGAAATCGCAGGGGAACGATCCATGGAAATCTGGCGCCGTTATATCCGGCCGGCCGCGGGCCTCGCCATCGCCGTGGCGGCGAGCGTCACCGGCGGCCTTGCCCTGGCCCAGGCCACCGACGCCCGTCCCGGCGACGACCATCCCGGCAAGGCGGTCTACGACAAGAATTGCGCGGCCTGCCACGCGGCGCCCGAGCCCGGCAGTCGCACGCCGCCCTTCGCCAGCCTTCACAAGCTGAGCGCCTCCACGATCGCGACCGCCCTGACCTCGGGCGTGATGAAGTCCATCGGAGTCGGCCTCGACCGTCGCGACCTGCGCGACGTGGTCGCGTATCTGGCCGCCCCCGAGGCCCCGGTTGGGACAGCGTGGATCGACGACAATATGTGCGCAGCCGACAAGCGCGGCGTCGACCTTTCCGCCAGGCCCGCCCAGGTCGGCTACGGCGTCGATACCGACAATTCGCGGAAGATGACCGCCGCCCAGGCCGGCTTCACCGGCAAGCAGGCCGCCAACCTGGAAGTCGCCTGGACGCTGGCCATGCCGAAGACCTCGGGCATCCGCGGCCAGGGGGTGGTGGTGGGCTCGACCCTGTTCTACCCGGCCGGCCAGGCGAACTACCTCCTGGCGCTGGACACCGGGACCGGCTGCGTGAAGTGGGCGACCCCGACGGTGAGCGGCCTGCGCAACAGCCTGGCCTACGGCAGGCTGGGTTCCAGGGGCCCGATGGCCGTGGTGGGCGGTGGCGGCGACGGCAAGCTGGTGGCGTTCGACGCCAAGACCGGCAAGATGGTCTGGGCGGTCGACCCGCGCCATGACAAGACCGTGCCGCTGAGCGGCAGCGCCATTTTCGCCGGCGACAGGATCGTGGTGCCGATCTCGGCCATCGACGTGGCCAACGCCATGCGGCCCAACTTCGAATGCTGCAAGGGCCACGGTGCGGTCGCCCTGTTGCAGGCCTCCGACGGCAAGGTGCTGTGGACCTGGCACACGATGGAGCAGGCGCGGTCGCTGGGCCGCAAGAATTCGCTAGGGGTCGACCTCTACGGCCCCTCCGGCGCGCCGATCTGGTCCAGCCCCTCGGTCGATCTGAAGAAGGGCGTGGTCTACACGGCCACCGGCGAGAACACCTCGCCCCCGGCCACCGGCACCAGCGACAGTCTGGTTGCCATCGACCTGGCCACCGGCAAGCAAAAGTGGGTGTTCCAGGCCCTGGCCAACGACGTCTGGAACATGGCCTGCCCGGTGGGTCCGCCGGCGCCCGGGGCGGCGCTGAAGCCCAACTGCTTCTTCGGGGCCGAAGGCAGCGCCATGCGCGACCACGACTTTGGCGGCGGCCCGGTCATCTGGCGCGGCAAGGGCAGGGAGCTGATCCTGGGCGGTCAGAAATCCGGTGACGTCTGGGCGGTGGACTCCGCCACAGGCAAGCAGGTCTGGCATCACCAGTTCGGCAAGGGCACGCCGCTGGGTGGCGTCCACTGGGGCATCGCCACCGACGGCGTGAGGGCCTTCGCGCCTATCGCAGATCCGGGCGTCCCGGCGCCGGTCGGCGCGGCCGGGCTCTATGCGGTGGATATCGCCACAGGCAAGGTCGCCTGGTCCTGGAAAGCCTCGGCCGACTGCGAGGCCGGCCGCAAGGCGCGCGTCAGCAGCTGCGCCGAGCGCTTCGGCATCTCCGCGCCGCCGCTGGTGGTGGACGGCGCGGTGATCGCCGGCGGGCTCGACGGGCGGGTCTATGTGTTCGACGCGACGAGCGGCAGACTGCTTTCGACCCACGACACGGCGGTGGCCTACAAGGGCGTCAACAAGCTGGCCGGCAATGGCGGCTCGATCGACGCGGCGGGGCCCTTCGCCGGCGGCGGCATGCTGTTCGTGGGCTCCGGCTACGGGTCGTTCGGCCAGCAGGCCGGCAACGTGCTGGTGGCGTTCCGGCCGAAGAAATAGCGGAAGGGGCTAAGCCCCCTTCACGTCTTCCCAGAAGCGCTTGGCCTTGCCGAGGAAGTTGGCGTTCTTCGGGTGTTGGCTCTCGCTGGAGAGGCCGGCGAATTCGCGCAGCAGCTCCTTCTGCCGGGCAGTCAGCTTTGCCGGCGTCTCGATGAACAGCTCGACCACCAGGTCGCCGCGTTCGCGGGAGCGCAGCGACGGCATGCCGCGGCCCTTCAGCCGGACGGTGCGGCCGGTCTGGGCGCCCTCCGGCACCTTCACCGACATTTTCGAGTTACCATCGCAGCTATCCCCGCCGAGCAGACAGGGCGCTTCAATATCCCCCCCCAGCGCGGCCACCGCCATCGGCACCGGCACGGTGCAGAGCAGGTCCAGGCCATCGCGCTCGAAGAGCTCGTGCGGGGTCACCGAGCAGAAGATGTAGAGGTCGCCGCGCGGACCGCCCCGCGCGCCGGCGTCGCCTTCGCCGGCGAGGCGGATGCGGGCGCCGTCATCGACGCCGGCCGGGATGCGGACCGAAAGGGTGCGCTCGCGGCGCACCTGGCCCTGGCCGCGGCAGTCCATGCAGGGGTCGATCACCATCTCGCCCGTGCCGCCGCAGCGGGGGCAGGCGCGTTCGATGGAGAAGAAGCCCTGCGTCGCGCGCACCCGGCCCTGACCGTTGCAGGTTGAGCAGGTGGTCGGGCTGGTTCCCGGCTTGGCGCCGGAGCCTTCGCAGGTCTCGCAGGTCATGGCCGCCGGGACGGTGATCTCGACCTCGGCGGAGGCGTAGGCCTGTTCCAGGCTGATCTCGAGATCGTAGCGCAGGTCCTGGCCGCGGGCCGGGCCGGAGCGCTGCTGGCCGCCGCGCCGGCCGCCGAACATGTCGCCGAAGACGTCGCCGAACACCTCGTTGAAGATGTCCTGGGCGTCGTGGAACTGGGGTCCGCCACCACCACCGCCCGCGCCGCCGTTCACGCCGGCGTGGCCGAACCGGTCATAGGCCGTGCGCTTCTGCGGGTCGGAGAGGATCGAATAGGCCTCGTTGATTTCCTTGAAGCGGTCGGAGGCCTCCTCGCAGCCGCCATTGCGGTCGGGGTGGTGCTCCATCGCCTGCTTACGGAACGCGGCCTTCAGGCCATCCGGTTCGCAGGTGCGTTCAACACCGAGGATTTCATAATAGTCGCGCATCCAAACCGTCAGGCGTCTGAAGTGTGGCTGTTGGGAAGGTGGGAAAACCCCCGCCCGACTGCAAGGCTTTTGACCGAGCGGGCGGGGGTCTCCTGTCGCGCAGAAGCGGCGGCGACGTCCCCAATGGCTAACTCATCGCAAAGGATGCCCTGAGCCGCCATGGGGCGCGTTGTCACGCCGATTTCTTGTGGTCGTCGTCGCCGACTTCCTCGAACTCGGCGTCGACCACGTCTTCCGACCCGGCGGCCTCGGCGGCGTCCGCGTCTGAGGCGGGGCCTTCCGAATTGCTCTGCTGGGCCGCGTACATGGCTTCGCCGAGCTTCATCGACGCCTGGATCAGCGTCTGGGTCTTGGCCGAGATGACTTCGGCGTCGCCCGCTTCCATCGAGCCCTTGAGGTCCTCAAGCGCCGTGGTGATGGCGTTGCGCTCCTCTTCGCCGACCTTGTCGCCGTGATCGGCCAGGGCCTTCTCGGTCGAGTGGATCACCGCGTCGGCCTGGTTCTTGGCTTCAACGCCGGCCTTGCGCTTCTCGTCGTCGGCCTTGTTGGACTCGGCTTCCTTGACCATGGCGTCGATGTCCGCGTCGGAAAGGCCGCCGTTGGCCTGGATGCGGATCGACTGTTCCTTGTTGGTCGCCTTGTCGCGGGCCTGGACGTTGACGATGCCGTTGGCGTCGATGTCGAAGGTCACCTCGACCTGCGGCACGCCGCGCGGCGCCGGCGGCAGGCCGACGAGGTCGAACTGGCCAAGCATCTTGTTGTCGTGCGCCATCGGCCGTTCGCCCTGGAACACCCGGATGGTCACCGCCGACTGGTTGTCATCCGCCGTCGAGAAGGTCTGCGACCGCTTGGTCGGGATGGTGGTGTTGCGCTCGATCAGCGGAGTGAACACGCCGCCCAGCGTCTCGATGCCCAGCGTCAGCGGGGTGACGTCGAGCAGCAGAACGTCCTTGACGTCGCCCTGCAGAACGCCGGCCTGCACGGCCGCGCCCAGCGCGACCACTTCGTCGGGGTTCACGCCGGTGTGCGGCTCACGGCCGAAGAAGGCCTTCACCGTCTCGACCACCGCAGGCATGCGGGTCATGCCGCCGACCATGATGACCTCGTCGATGTCGGACTTCTTCAGGCCTGCGTCCTTCAGCGCCTGCTCGCAGGGACCGATGGTCTTGGCCACAAGATCCTCGACCAGGGCTTCCAGCTTGGCGCGCGACAGCTTGATGTTGAGGTGCAGCGGGCCGTTGGCGTTCATCGAGATGAAGGGCAGGTTCAGCTCGTACTGGGTCGTGAAGGAGAGTTCCTTCTTGGCCTTTTCCGCCTCTTCCTTGAGGCGTTGCAGGGCGAGCTTGTCCTTGCGCAGGTCGACGGAGTTCTCCTTCTTGAACTCCTCGGCCAGGAAATCGACGATCCGCAGGTCGAAGTCCTCGCCGCCCAGGAAGGTGTCGCCGTTGGTCGACTTCACCTCGAAGACGCCGTCGCCGATCTCCAGGATGGAGACGTCGAAGGTGCCGCCACCCAGGTCGTAGACCGCGATCTTCTTGCCGTCGTTCTTCTCGAGACCGTAGGCCAGCGCCGCGGCGGTCGGCTCGTTGATGATCCGCAGGACTTCCAGGCCGGCGATCTTGCCGGCGTCCTTGGTGGCCTGACGCTGCGCGTCATTGAAGTAGGCCGGGACGGTGATGACCGCCTTTTCGACCTTCTCGCCGAGGTGCTGCTCGGCGGCTTCCTTCATCTTCTGCAGGATGAAGGCGGAGACCTGCTGGGGCGAATAGTCGGCGCCCTGCGCACGCACCCAGGCGTCGCCGTTCGGACCCTTGACGATGTCATAGGGCACCATGCCCTTGTCCTTCTCGACCATCGGGTCTGTCATCGAGCGGCCGATCAGACGCTTGATGGCGAAGAGCGTGTTGGTGGGATTGGTGACGCCCTGGCGGCGCGCCGGCTGGCCGACCAGCCGCTCGCCGTCTTCCAGGAAGGCGACAACCGACGGCGTGGTCCGCGCGCCCTCGGCGTTTTCGATCACCTTGGGGGTCTTGCCGTCCATGATGGCGACGCACGAATTCGTGGTGCCAAGGTCGATACCGATAATCTTGCTCATAGAGAGTCTTGCTCGCTCCTGATTGGCGGACGTTGTGGAGAAGCCTTCATGTGAAGCGCTTCCAGCTTATGCAACGTCCCCGGTTCGATCGTTTGTTCCGTCCGGCGCTTCCGCGAAGGTCTGTTCCCGCGGAAACCGGCGTCGACTGCCGATATGGGGAAAATCGGGGGGGCTGCAAGGGTGAATGTCCCCAATCGTTACAGGGACATGAGTCACGGCTTGCCCCAGGCGCAGGCGATGTTCTCGTAGAGTTCCGGCGCGCAAGGGGCGCCTTGGCCGCGCGCGGCCAGAAAGGCGTGCTCCACGACCATCGCCTGCTGCTCGATGTTGAGCCGGGCAAATTCCGTCTCCGCGTTGAGCTCGTAGGCGTAGGCCGCCGCGCTGTCGCCCGCCTTGATCTTCGACAACAGCAGGTTGGCCCCCATCTGCGCCTGCCAGACGTGGGTCAGCTCATGGACGAAGGTCGCCTGGAGAGTGAGGCCTACATCTCCGAAGTCCGCGGGCAGGCGCCGGGCCGGCCAGACGATAAGCGCGGCCCCCGCAACGAAGGCGCGCGGCCAGAGGGGTAGCGCCAGCAACCGCACCCGCATCGCATCCAGGCTCTCGCCGAACATCTCGGCGGCAAGCGCGCGCTCGGCAGGCGTCAGGCGGCGGAGACGGAACGGCGTCATGGCGGGTATATGGGGTGCGGCTTTGACTTCGGCCGGGACCCCGGGGCAGGATCGCGTCGCTCAATAACATTTGGAGGCGCGCCATGGTCAATCTCACCCGTCCGGACGGCAACTGGGCCGGCGATCTGGATCTCACGCGCCGCGGCATCGCGCTGGCGCTGGCGGGCGGTTATGCCGTCGCGGGCTTCTCGGCCGAGGCCGCCCCCATCACCACCGACGGCGTGGGCCTGGTGCAGTCGGTCATCGAGATCGACGCCGGCGACCGCAAGATTCCGGGCTTCCTCGCCCGCCCCGCCGCCAGGGGCCGCCACCCGGTGGTGTTCGTCTACACCGAGATCTTCGGCGTCCACGAGTGGATCAAGGACATCTGCCGGCGGCTGGCCAAGGCGGGCTACGTAGCGATGGCGCCCGACTTCTTCGTCCGCGCGGGCGATCCGTCGACACTGACCGCTTTCCCGGAAATCATGAAGATCGTCGGCGCCACGCCCGACGCCCAGGTGACCTCCGACTCCGCCGCGGCGCTGAAGTTCCTGAAGGCCCAGCCCTATGCCGACATGAAGCGCCTGGGCGTCACCGGCTTCTGCTGGGGCGGCGGCAAGACCTGGCTGGCGGCGGAACGGTTCGCCGAGTTCAAGGCCGGCGTCGCCTGGTATGGCCCCCTGGCCAGGAACGCCTATCCGCAGACCGCGCCGCTGGAGCTGGCGAAGGACCTGCACGCCCCGGTGCTCGGGCTCTACGGCGGGCTCGACAAGGGCATTCCGGCGGCCGACGTCGAGGCCATGAACGCTGCACTGAAGGCGGCCGGCAAGATCGGCAGTCAGATCATCGTCTATCCCAACGCCCAGCACGGCTTCCTCGCCGACTACCGTCCCAGCTACGGCGCCGTCGACGCCGCGGACGGCTGGGCGAAGATGCTGGCGCATTTCAAGAAATACGGGGTGGCTTAAAGCCGCGACGCCTTTCCCCCGAGGCGCAGCCCGGGGGGAGAGGAGCTTCAGTGCGGGGGTTCTTCGGGTGGGGGCGGGGCGTTTTCTATGAGGTCGCCGACGCGGTCGGGGGCTGCCGCCGTGGTGGCGGGCGCCGTGACGGGCGGGGTGACGGGCTTGACGCCGGCTTCGGCCAGTTTGGCGGCGGCGTCGGCTTCGGCCTTGGCCTTCCTGTCGGCGTCGAGGCGGGCCTTTTCCTCGGCCGTCAGCGGCGTGGGTTCCGGCGGGCCCTCGATGCGTTCCTGGCTGAGCGGCGTGGCTTCGGTGGCCTGGAGCAGAGGGCCGGTCGTCCCGTCAGTGCGTTCGCCGGGCAGGCGGCCACGGCCCTGGGCGTTGATGATCCCCAGCGCGAAGCCGGTGACCGCGGTGATGACGAGGAGGCCGGCGACGACCTGAAGCGCACGATGGGGCATGGACCACTGCATGGCGCGACCCTAATGCGGCCCGCCCTCGGGCGAAAGCCGGCTCGCACCGCAAATGCCGCGATCAAAAGCCTCAGACGGCGGGCTCATGGTAAACGCCTCTTAACACTCTGCCCCGCAAACATGGCCGGTAGCTTTTAGCAGGGGATTCTCGGGATGGCGCGGGCGGCGCGGAAAACCGGCATGGCGCTGGTGTGGCACATCGCGGGCCTCGCCTGGGACCACCCCGGCGCGGCGCGGCTGCGCGGCGGGATGATTGCTGCAGCGGGCGCGGCGCTGGCCGTCGCCTTCGCCACCTACAACGCCGCCGACCCCAGCCTGAACGCGGCCAGCGCGGCCCTGCCGACAAACGCCCTGGGGCGGACTGGCGCGACGCTGGCCGACCTGGGCCTGCAGTCGCTGGGCCTGGCCTGCGCGCTGCTCGCCCTGACCATCGTGGTGCTGGGGCTGTCCCGCGCCGCCGCGCCGCACCCGGACGCGACCCGCGGCCAGCTGCGCCTGCGAGCGGCCGTTGGCGTCGCCGGCGTCCTGGCGCTGGCCGGCGCGCTGGCCTGGCCGGCCCCGCCCGCCGCCTGGCCCCTGGCCAAGGGCCTCGGCGGATTCTGGGGCGAGGGTATGCTGTCGGGGGTGTCCGGCCTGCTGACGTGGGCGCATCTGCCGCTCGCAAGGCCGATCTCGGCGCTGACCTTCACCGTGCTGGCGCTGGGCGCCCTGGGCTACGCCATCGGCCTGCGCAAGGCCGAGCTGCGGGCGCTGGGCGACTGGCTGGCTCAGGCGCTGACCCCGAAACAGAAGCTGAAGGCCGTCGCGGTCAAGCCGGAACGGGCCGCCAAGGTCTCGAAACGCGACCGCCAGGGCGGCATTCCGGATGAGGCGCTCGAAACCGGGCCGCCGACCATGATCTACGACCCGGACGCCTCGCCGCTGAAGGTGAAGGCGCCGAAGCTGCCGCCAAGGGAGAGCCCGCGCGAGCAGCGCGAGGCCCAGTCGACTTTCGAATTCGTCAGGCCGGGCGGCTTCGCTCTGCCGGAGCTCTCGATGCTGGCCAAGCCCAAGCCGCGCTCGGCGCAGTTCGACGAGGGTTCACTGCGCCAGAACGCCCAGCTGCTGGAAAGCGTGCTGGCCGAGTTCGGCGTGCGCGGCCAGGTGGACCAGATCCGTCCCGGCCCCGTCGTCACCCTCTATGAACTGGTGCCGGCCGCCGGCGTGAAGTCGGCGCGGGTCGTCGCCCTGTCGGACGACATCGCGCGCTCCATGAGCGTCGCGGCCTGCCGCGTTTCGGTGGTGCCGGGACGCAACGCCATCGGCATCGAGCTGCCGAACATGAACCGCGAGACGGTCTATCTGCGCGACCTGCTGGCCAGTCCGGAATACGAGAAGGGCGGCCAGACGCTGCCCATGGCGCTGGGCGAGACCATCGGCGGCGAGCCCTATATCGCCGACCTGGCGCGCATGCCGCACCTGTTGATCGCCGGGACCACCGGGTCGGGCAAGTCGGTGGGCGTCAACGCGATGATCCTGTCGATCCTCTACCGGCTGCCGCCGGAGGAGTGCCGGATGATCATGATCGACCCGAAGATGCTGGAACTCAGCGTCTATGACGGCATCCCGCACCTGCTGGCGCCCGTGGTCACCGATCCGAAGAAGGCCATCGTCGCGCTGAAGTGGACTGTGCGCGAGATGGAGGACCGCTATCGCCGCATGTCGAAGATCGGGGTGCGCAACGTCGCCGGTTACAACGAGCGCGCCAAGGAAGCCGCCGCCAAGGGCGAGCACTTCGAACGCACCGTACAGACCGGGTTCGACGACCGCGGCCAGGCGATCTACGAGAGCGAGAAGATCACGCCCGAGCCCATGCCGATGCTGGTGGTCATCATCGACGAGGTCGCCGACCTGATGATGGTGGCCGGCAAGGACATCGAGGGTCTGGTGCAGCGCCTGGCGCAGATGGCGCGGGCTGCCGGCATCCACCTGATCATGGCGACGCAACGCCCGTCGGTCGACGTGATCACCGGCACCATCAAGGCGAACTTTCCGACGCGGATCAGCTTCCAGGTCACCTCGAAGATCGACAGCCGCACGATCCTGGGCGAACAGGGCGCCGAGCAGCTGCTGGGCCAGGGCGACCAGCTCTATATGGCCGGCGGCGGGCGCATCACCCGTCTGCACGGACCCTTCGTCAGCGATGGAGAGGTGGAGGCGGTCGCCAAGTTCCTGCGCGAGCAGGGCCAGCCGCAGTATCTCGAGGAGGTCACCGCGGCCCCCGACGAGGACAGCGAGTCCGGCGACTACGGCCTGGGCGGCGGGGGCGATGAGTCGAACGACCTCTACGACC
>JBBREC010000027.1:0-26004 GCA_038203295.1 Caulobacterales bacterium | reverse complement strand
GGAAACCCCGGCCAGAATCCACTGGACTTCATGGGTGTCTACATCTCCGACGACGGCAAGGCCTACCTCTGCGAGAAGGACTGGCGGGACCAATGGGTCCAATACGACAAGATCAAGACCCCGGTGACATGGCCCAAATACCTCCCGAAGCCCTCGGTCAGGAACTGGGCGCAGCCCTTGAGCGCGGGGACGTGCGCCTACGACTACGACTACCAAGACGGCTACAACAACCTGTCGATCTGGGTGCAGGACGCCGCCGTCGCCGCAGGCAGGTAGGCACTCCTCTGTCAGCGGGCGTCGCTCATCTTCGCACCTCGCCGGAAGGTGAACCACGCCGGTCAAAAGCGTCGCTCGATCCCGCGATCACTATAACCCCCCCGCGCGTGGGCAGGGATCTGGATTCAGTGACGGAAGACCCGCACGCCGGTGAAGACCATGGCCAGCCCGCGCTCGTCGGCCGCCTCGATGACCGCATTGTCGCCGATGGATCCGCCCGGCTGGATCACCGCGGTGCAACCGGCGTCGGCAGCCTGGATCAGGCCGTCCGGGAATGGGAAGAAGGCTTCCGACGCACAGGCCGAACCCTTCAGGTCGAGGCCGAAGTCGGCGGCCCGCAGCGCGGCGATGCGGGCTGAATCCTTGCGGTTCATCTGGCCCGCGCCGACGCCAAGCGTCTGGCCGGCCCTGGCATAGACGATAGCGTTGGATTTCACGTGCTTGGCGATAGTGAAGGCGAACAGCATGTCGCGCACCTCCTCGTCGGTCGGAGAGCGCTTGGTCACCACCCTGAGGTCGGCTGCGGACATCCGCGCATCGTCGCGACTCTGGAGCAGGAAGCCGCCCGCCACCGACTTGAACGTCTCGCCCGGAGCCATCGGATCGGGCAGGCCGCCGGTGGTCAGCAACCGCACGTTCTTCTTCTTGCGGAAGAGGGCGATGGCGGCCTCGTCGGCTTCCGGCGCGATCACCACCTCGGTCAGCAACTTCAGGATCTCGGTCGCGGTGGCCGCGTCCAGCCGGCCGTTCAGCGCGATGATGCCGCCGAACGCGCTGGTCGGGTCGCAGGCAAGGGCCCGCTCATAGGCCTCGACCATGGTCTTGCCCGTCGCCACGCCACAGGGGTTGGCGTGCTTGATGATGGCGCAGGCCGGGCCGTCCTTCGGGTCGAACTCGGCGATCAGCTCGAAGGCGGCGTCGGTGTCGTTGATATTGTTGTAGCTGAGCTCCTTGCCCTGGTGCTGGGCGGCCGTCGCTACGCCTGTGCGCGGGTTCGGGAAGCGGTAGAACGCCGCCGTCTGATGCGGATTCTCGCCGTAGCGCATGGTCTGGACCAGCTCACCGCCGATGGACTTGCGTCGCGGCGCGCGCTCCCCCAATTCCCGCGCGAACCACGAGGCGATCGAGGAATCATAGGTCGCCGTGCGCGCATAGGCCCGCGCCGCAAGGGTCTTGCGCAGGTCAAGGCCGGTTGTCCCCGACTCCTGCAGCTGGGCGAGCACATCCTGCACATCGGCGATCTCGGTACAGACGGCGACATAGCCGTGGTTCTTCGCCGCCGAGCGGATCATCGCCGGGCCGCCGATGTCGATGTTCTCGACACAGGTCTCGAAGTTGGCGCCGGAGGCCGCCGTCTGCTCGAACGGGTAGAGGTTCACATAGACGAGGTCGATGCTGCCGATCCCGTGCTCGGCCATGGCCCTGGCGTGGTCCGGAGCGTCGCGGACACCGAGCAGGCCCCCGTGGACCATGGGGTGCAGGGTCTTCACCCGGCCGTCCATCATTTCCGGGAAGCCGGTGATCTCGGAGATGTCCTTCACCGGCAGGCCGGCGTCGGCGATCGCTTTGCGCGTGCCGCCAGTCGAGACCAGTTCGACGCCAAGACCGGCCAAAGCGCGGGCCGCCTCGATCAGGCCGGTCTTGTCGGAGACTGAGATCAGGGCGCGTTTGACGGGATAGCGGTCGGGAGCGGCGGGGAAATCAGGGGCGGCGGGCATGGCATTCTCCTGGCTTCAAACGGAAAATGCCCAGGCGAGCGGCGTCTATGGTCCTTCGCGCTCCCCGGTGGTTTCCCACCTCAGTTTTCGCCAGTCACGCAAGGATGATCCGGGGCTTAGTCGCCGCCCTCTTCGGCGTCAACGCGACCCGACCATTTCGAACGAAATGGTCTTCCTCTCTAGGTGTCGCCCGCGATCTCCGCTGCGCGGACATCGCTGTGGGCCGCTGAGAGTTTCCAGCGGATGCGGGCCCCGGCGTCGAGCCTGGCCTGGCCGCGCATCACGATCTGCTGCGAACGGCGCGGCTGACCGTTCTGGTAGTGCGTGGAGGGCTCCAGGCTGACCTCGGCCGCGTCGCTGCGCAGCCACCACCCGCTCTCCTGTCCGTCGGCCTTCAGCAATACGCTGGTCCCGTCGCGGGCGATCAGGGCGCTGACATCGGGGTGCAGGTGGAAGCGGACGGCCACGGCGACGAAGCGGCGACCGTCTGCATTGCGCGGCCCGCGCGCCTGCAGCGGCGAAAGTCGGTCCTCGCCGCGCAGCTCGTCGTTCGCGGCGTCGATATAGAGCCGGCGTTCGTGGCGGAATCCGAAGGCCCGCGCCCAGCCCGGGTGGGCCAGCTCAAGCCAGAGCGCGCCGGGGGCCTCGTGGCGGCGCGCCTCGACCTCGTCGAATGCGTCGATGATGCGCGGGCCCAGCACCCGAGCCGCGAAGCCGCTGAGCGGCTGGCCACAGGGCTGCTCGCCGACCGAGAGCGTCGAGCCCGCGTCCACGAGACGCAGCGCCTGGGCGCCCTGACATTCCGGCGTCCAGCCGCCCCCGACGATCAGTCGGCGGCCGCCCGCCAGCACCTCGATGGCCAGCGGCTGGGCGCAGGCGGTGGCGCTCCAGGGCCCGGCCGCGGGCGGACCGGCGTCAGCCATGATCTGCAGCGAGCGGGCTTCCAGGCGGTGATAACCATTGCGGTGGGGCGGGATGGGGCGGTCCCCGGACTCATCCTGGGCGCGGGCAGCCGCAACATAGGTCGCGGTCAGCTCGTCGCCGCCCTGGAAGGCCGCGAGGCGGCCGTCAGCCAGAGTGAAGAACCGCACCGCCTGGGCGAGGCGGTCGAGGGCCCGCATCATCTCCTCCGGCGCCGCCAGGCCGCGCTGGGCCAGGGCGTCGTCGAGGGTGGCGAGATCGAAGTAGAGCTCCAGCGCCGCCTGCGGGCTGCGCGACGCATGACCGCCGTCGTGGCTCAGGCTGTCCGGCAGAGCGTGGGCCAGCCGCCGCAACGCCTTGTCCAGCAGAGCGTCAGCTGCTCGGCCGCTCAGCGCTGCGGCCGCCACGGCCGCGGCCGCCGCACGCTCAGCGGCGCGGGCCGGGCCCTCGTCGACGTCCAGCAGGAACCGCGCCTGGCGGGCGAGGTCGGCGGCGATCTGGGCGGTCTCGGCGACGGACGCCTTCGAGCAGATGGTCCGCGCCCCGCAGGCCAGGTTGAACACCCGGCGCTCCAGCACCTGCGGGCTCCAGGAAAAGGCGTTCCAGCGCCCGAACAGCCGGCGCCATTCCAGGGTCAGCCGCAGGCCCTCCGCCGCGCCGGCGTCGCCTAGCGTAACAAGGTCGCGCAGCCAGCCAAACCGGTGCAGGGCGGTGGCGAACCGCCGGCTGGGACTGGCCTGGTTCCAGGGATCCCCGTGCGGGCCGGGCGCGAGCGTCTCGCCGGCGAACACCAGGGCGCCCGCCAGGATGCGACGGCCGTTCTCCGGATCGGCAGGCCGCAGGTCGCGGGGCTGGGCGCCAAGGCCGTCGGGCCGGGGTCCGGCCAAAAGGGCGCGGTGCAGAGGCGATCCGCGCCATTCCGCGCCCGCCTGGCGGCCGACGGCGACGCCCAGCGCCATCAGCGTGTAGCGGCCCGGGACCCTGGAACCCGACGCCACGGCGTGACCGCTCAGGCGCCGCGCAGGGCGCGGATATTGCCGGCGTAGGCGCTCTCTCCGCCGCGGAAGGCTGCCGTGCCGGCCACCAGCACCGTCGCGCCGGCGGCGACGCAGAGCGGCGCGGTCTCGGGCGTCACCCCACCGTCCACCTGCAGCGGAATGTCGCGGCCGGTAGCGTCGATCATCTTCCGCAGCGCCGCGATCTTGGGAAGCTGGGAGTGCATGAAGGTCTGGCCGCCGAAACCGGGGTTGATCGACATGACCAGGATCAGGTCGATGTCCTCCATCATCCACTGGATGACCGACGGGTCGGTAGACGGGTTGAATACCACGCCAGCCTTGGCCCCCAGCTTGCGGATCTGCTTCAGGGTGCGGTTGAGGTGGGGACCGGCTTCCGGGTGGACGCTCAGGATGTCGGCCCCGGCGTTGCGGAACGCCTCCAGGTAGGGGTCGGCCGGCGAGATCATCAGGTGCACGTCCATCGGGATGGCCACGTGCGGCTTCAACGCCTTCACGACATCGGGGCCGATGGTGATGTTGGGGACGAAGTGGCCGTCCATGACGTCGATGTGCAGCCAGTCCGCGCCCGCCGCCTGGATCGCACGCGCTTCCTCGCCCAGCCGCGCAAAGTCGGCCGACAGCATGGAGGGCGAGATGAGGGGCTTGCCGGACATTGCCCGGGCTTAACTGAATCGCCCGGTCCGGTGAAGGCTAAGCCTTGCGGAACCGCGCCACGTAGAAGCCATCCAGGCCGCCGGCCATCTGGTGGGGCAGGATGCGCAGGGTTCCGTCGTCCTCGAGGCTGTCGACGGGCGAACCGCCTTCGCCCTCCGCGATTGGTTCGAGGGTGACCCCGGGCGTGCGCGACAGGAAGGCGGCGACCTGGCCTTCACCCTCTTCGGTCTCCAGCGAGCAGACGCAGTAGACGAGGCGACCGCCCGGCTTCAGCCGGCGCACGGCGGCGTCGAGCAGCTTGGACTGCACGGCGGCCAGCCCGGCCACGTCGCTGGGCTTGGCGGCCCAGAGCACGTCGGGGTGACGGCGGAAGGTGCCGGTGGCCGAGCACGGGGCGTCAAGCAGGATGGCGTCGAAGGTTCGGCCGTCCTTCCAGTTGGCGGCGTCCGCCGCGACCAGGTCGGCGGAAAGGCCGGTGCGGGCCAGGGTCTCGGTGACCCGTTTCAGGCGCTGCGGCGATCGGTCGATGGCGGTCACGGCCGCGCCGGTGGCGGCCAGCTGCAGGGTCTTACCGCCGGGCGCAGCGCACATGTCGAGCGCAGTCTCGCCGGGTTGGACGTTCAGAAGTCGCGCGGGGATGGCGGCGGCGGCGTCCTGCACCCACCAGCCGCCCTCGGCGAAGCCCGGCCAGGTGGAGATGTCGCCACGCTTGAAGGTGCGGAGCGACCCGCCGGGCAGCACCTCGCCCTCGAGCTCGGCCGCCAGGGCCGCGGCCTGAGCCGGATCCCTGAAGCTCAGGTCGGTGGCGGGCTCTTCCGCGATCATGGCGGCGATCGCCCGCGCGCCCTCGATCGAATAGACCGCGCGCCATCGGGCGTAGAGCCAGTAGGGGGCCAGCAGTTCCGGATCGTCCAGGTCCGGCGGCTCGCGCAGCAGGCCGCGCAGCACGGCGTTCACCAGGCCCTTGAACATTGCCAGGCCCTTGTCCTGCGCCACCAGGTCGACGGAGGTGGTGACGGCGGCGTGGGCCGGGGTCTTCAGGACGAAGGCCTGGGCAACGCCCAGGCGCAGGATCTGCACCACCTTGTCCGGCGGGGCCTTCTTCACCTTTGACTGCAGGGCGGAGTCGATGGGACCGAGCCGGCGGAGCGTCGCCATCACCAGCGCGCGGGCGAAGGCGCGATCGCGGCCGGAGAGGGCCTGCAGCGCCGGATGGCTGAGGCCCTCGTCCATTCCGCTGCGGCCGGACAGGGCCGAGATCAGAAGTTCGAGGGCGGCGGCGCGCGCGGGCAGGCCCACGGCGTCATTGGGCTGGCCAGCGTTCTGGTCGGTGGGGGTCTGGATATCGCTCACGCGGCGCGGCGTGCCCGCTCAGACCCGCCGACGCAAGCAGTTTGCGGTATGCGCGCCGGGCGCCTAGATGAAGACCATGGACGACCTGCCCGCCAACGCCGCGCGTAACAAGCCGCTGACGCCGGCCGCACGCCGCGCGCTTGAGGAGGCCGAGGCCCGCCGCCTCGCCGCCGAAGCCGCCGAGCTTGCCCACGAACACGGCGGCCCGAAAGGCCCCGAGCCGACGCGGTACGGCGACTGGGAACGCAAGGGCATCACGACAGACTTCTAGCCCGCCTGGGACATCTCGGCCGCCACGCGCAGGGCGGCGGCCTGCGGATCGTTGGCCCCGGTGATGGGGCGACCCACCACGAGGTGCGATGAGCCTGAGCGAAGGGCGTCGAGCGGGGTGGCGGCGCGAGCCTGGTCATTCTTGGCCGACCAGTCGGGACGCACGCCCGGCGTCACCACCAGGAAATCCCGGCCGCCGAGGCTGCGGGCGAGCGCGGCCTCCTGCGGGCTGGCGACCACGCCGTCGCAGCCAGCGGCGATGGCCTGGTGAATGCGCCGCTCTACGAGGGCGCGGGCCTTTTCCGCATAGCCCATGTCCGCAAGATCCTCGTCGTCGAGGCTGGTCAGGACCGTGACCGCCAGGATCTTCAGGCTCGAGGCGCCCTTGCCCCGCACCGCCGAGGCCATCACCTGCGGCTCGCCATGCACCGTCAGGAAATCGCAGCCCGAACTGGCCAGGGCCGCGGCGGCGCGCTGCACGGTCGTGCCAATGTCGTGCAGCTTCCAATCCAGGAAGACCTGCTTGCCCTGCGCTTTCAGCTCGCGCGCCAGGGTCATGCCGTGGGAGGCGAACAGTTCGAGGCCGACCTTGTAGAAGCTGACCGCCTCACCCAGGTCCGCCACCAGGCCACGGGCCTCGTCGACGGTGGGGACATCCAGCGCCACGATCAGGCGGGGATCGGCCTTGACGGCGGGTTGCGCGAAAGCAGCGGCGGCCATGGCGGAGGCTCCGGGCAAGAGAGTGCGGGCCAGGGGTTCGGCGCGCGCATCGAATGGGCTAAGACCGTGAGATGATCCACTGGGACTTCGCGGTCAACTTCTTCGTGGCGCTGTTCGCCCTGCTCGATCCGATCGGGAACGTGCCGGTGTTCGCCGCCTCGACGGCGGGCGCCTCCAGCCGCGAACGCGCGCAGCTGGCGGTCTACATCTCGCTGTTCGCGGCGGGCTTCCTGATCTTCTTCTACTTCTCGGGCCTGAGCCTGCTGACCTTCTTCGGCATCTCGATGCCGGCCTTCCGCATCGCGGGCGGAATCATCCTGTTCATTCTCGGCCTGAAGATGGTCAACGACAACTTCACCGCCAGCTTCGCCGACGCCGCAGACGAGCCGGGCCCCGCCGACGACCGCACCTACGTGCGCCGCCATATCGAGCGGATGATCGTGCCGTTCGCCATGCCGCTGCTGATCGGCCCAGGCGCGATCTCGACCGTGGTGATCTATGCCAGCCAGGCCAAGGAGTTCGGGCTGGAGGGCGCGGCCATCGGTATGGGGGTGATCGTCGCGGTCTCGGCCGCCACCGCGCTGTCGTTCCTGGCCACGCCGCTGATCAGCAAGCTGTTCGGCAAGATCGGCCTGTCGATCATTGTGCGCGTGCTGGGCCTGATCCTCTGCGCCATGGCGGTGCAGTTCGTGCTGGCCGGCCTGAGTGACGCCACCCACGGCCTGATCCTGAAGTCCGCGGCCGCGCCCTACGCCCACTGACCCTCACTAGGCGGGCTCATCCGGCATCCTGGCCATGACCCGCTCGAACCAGCTGTGCTGGGCAAGCGCGTCATCGAGCCGGTCGAGTACGGCCACGGCGTCGCCCGCTTCGTCGTTGAGATCCTGCGCCGCGTCGTCGAGCGCGCGCCAAAGCGGCGACAGGCGCGCCACCAGCGCCTGCCCGGCCGCCGTCAGCCGTAGCGGCCTGCGCCGCCCGTCTCTGGGGTCGGGCTGGGCGGCGATCAGGCCAGCCGCCTCCAGTGACCGCCGTGTCTGGCTGATCGAGGCGTGGGTGATCCTCAAGGTGACGGCCAAGTCGCCGACGGTCCGGTCGCCCTGCAGCGCGAGCTGATTGAGGACGCCGAACCAGCGCTGCTCGAACCGGACGCCGAGCGCCGCGTAGATCCGCCCGGAGTCGCCGTCGATCCACTCCGACAGCCGCCGGAGCCGGCCGCCCACCGCCGCGCCGCCGACCGTTCGCGTGTAGTCCGCCCTCGTCCCCATCGCCTCGATTCCCGATCCGCCTTGACAATATGTAGGTGCCTACTCATTTTTCAGCAAGCCCGCAGTTGCGAGGCGGCTTGAGGTGCTTCCATGAACGACCACGCCCAATCGCCAACCGCCCGGATCGGGCGGAGGGGCTTCTGCGCCCTCGGGCTGGCCGCGCTTGCGCCGACGGCGGGCTGGGCCGCGCCGACGAGCTCCGATCCCGGCCTCGACGCCTTCGTCGCCGCGCAGATGTTGCGCGCGGGCATCCCGGGGCTGGCCGCTGGCGTGGCGCGCGACGGGCAACTGCGGCTCGCGCGCGGCTACGGGTTTGCCGACCTCGCCAGCCGCCGCCCGGTGACCGTCGACACCATGTTCCACATCGCCTCCATCACGAAGACCGTGACAGCCACCGCGATCATGCGCCTGGCCCAGGCCGGGAAGCTGGACCTTGACCAGCCGGTGGCGCCGCACCTCGATTTCCCGCTGATCAATCCGCGCGACCCCGGCGCGCAGGTCACCTTCCGGCATCTGCTGACCCACACCTCGGGGATCTCGGACGCCAGATACTATGAGATCGACTTTCGAACCCGCGGGGTCGACGCGAGCTTGTCCGTCGGCGATCTGCTGAAGGGCTACCTGGTCCCCGGCGGTCAGACTTATTCAGCGGAAGCCTGCTACGCGGCGGCGCCCGGCGCGGCCTGGGACTACAGCAACGTCGGCTTTGGCCTGCTGGGCTACCTGGCCGACCGCATCGGGGGCGAGGACATGCGCCGGCAGACCCGCCGAGACATCTTCGCGCCGCTCGGCATGCGCCATACCAGCTGGACCCTCGCCGGCACGCCTCAGGCCCTGCGCGCCACGCCCTACGATCTGGTCGACGGCGCCGTGACCGCGGTGGAGCCGGTGGGGTCCCCGGACTGGTCGTCCAGCATGATGCGGTGCTCGATCACGGACATCACGCGCTTCGCCGGCGCCAGCGCCAACGGCGGCAAATTCGGCGGCGTCCGCATCCTGTCGGCAGCGTCGCAGGCGCAGATGCTGGATATGCAGACCCCGCCCGCGTTGCCGGACTGGCTGACTGGCCAGGGGCTTGGCTGGCAGGCCTCGAAGCTCAACGGCATGGCGCGGCCCAACCACTGGGGCGGCGATCCCGGCGTCTTCACGGCAGCCTACCTCGATCCCGCCAGCCGGTCGGCAGTCGTGGTCCTCACCAATCTCTCGGTGACCGACGACAGCAAGGCGGCGCTGCGCGCCATCGCCTCGCGCCTGTTGGAGGCGGCCGCCTAGAGCTTGCGGAAGCGCGGTCCCTGGCTCGCCATCAGCGCCAACGCCCAGTCGTCGGGGATCAGCTTGGAGATCGCCGCGATCGCCTTGTTGGGCGCGCCGGGCACGCAGATCGGACGGTTGGCCTCGACGGCCTCATAGCCGGCGGCCGCCACTTCATCAGACCCCATCCACAGCCAGGGCGGGGTGGCCGCGCTGATCTGGTCGCGCGTGCCGTTGGCGTCGTGGAATTCGGAGTAGGTGAAGCCGGGGCAAAGCGCCGAGACGTGCACGCCCTGGCCGGCGGTTTCCAGATGCAGGCTCTGGGAGAATTTCACCAGGAACGCCTTGGTGGCGCCGTACAGGGTGTGGCCAGCCGAGCCCGGCACCAGGCCCGCCAGCGAGGCCACATTCACGATCCGCCCGAACTTGCGGTGGAGCATTCCGGGGAGCACGCGATGCGCCAGCTCGGCCGGCGCCGTCATCATCACCTGGATGAAGGCCTTCTGGTCCTCCCAGCGGGTCTCCGCGTAGCTGCCTCCCAGGCCGTAGCCGGCGTTATTGACCAGGGCGTCGACCGTGCGGCCGTGGGCCGTGAGGTGGTCGAGGATCTGGCCAGGCGCCTCGGGTTCCGCGAGATCGGCGGCGACCGTCAGGGTCTCGACGCCGTAGCGCAGCGAGATTTCCTCGGCGAGCTTCGCCAGCCGGTCGCCGCGGCGCGCAGTCAGGGCGAGGTCGTACCCGTGGCTGGCCAGAATGCGGGCAAACGCCGTCCCGATGCCGGCCGAGGCTCCGGTCACCAGCGCCAGTCTGCGGTCCATTCCACTCTCCCCTTCGTGCCGCGAAACTAGGGTGTAGGCTTCCGCATTCAAGGAAAAGCGTAACCGGTGTGTTTCCCCCCTCGGGTGACGCGCCATTGAATGGGGTTCGGAATGGGTGTATCGCGCCCGCCGCGTGACGGCATCGGGCCGCCAATGGGGACACCGTCCTGGTCCCCGGAGATATTGGATGGCTGATCCGGCCGTGGCCGCCTCCGGGGCGACCGAGGACACGCACCGATCCCCGCATTCCGAGAGCTTCATGGCCCTGGCGTTGGGGTCGATGGGCGTGGTCTTCGGTGATATCGGCACCAGCCCGCTCTATGCGATGCGCGAAGCCCTGCGCCACACCCGCGCCACGGTCTCGCCGGAGATCGCCGTCCTTGGCGTGGTATCGCTGATCACCTGGGCGCTGATCCTCATCGTCACCATAAAGTACGTCGTCTTTCTGATGCGGGCGGACAACAAGGGCGAAGGCGGCACCCTGGCGCTGATGGCGCTGGCCCAGCGGTTCGTACCCAAGCGCTCCGGCTGGGTGTTCGCGCTCGGCGTCGTGGGCGCGGCGCTGTTCTACGGCGACGGGATCATCACGCCGGCGGTTTCGGTGCTCTCGGCGGTCGAAGGCATCCGCGACGCGCCCGGCGTGCCGCACGGTGCGGCCAAGTTCGTGGTGCCGATCGCCGCCGGCATCCTCATCGGCCTCTTTCTTGTTCAGGCCAAGGGCACGGCCAGCGTGGCCAGGTTCTTCGGCCCGATCTGCGCGGTCTGGTTCCTGGTGCTCGCAGGGCTTGGCATCTACCACATCATTGACGACCCCACGATCTTCCGGGCGCTGCTGCCCTGGTACGGCCTGATCTTCCTTTGGGACAACGGCTTCCTGGGCTTCATCATCCTGGGCAGCGTCTTCCTCGCGGTGACGGGCGCCGAGGCGCTCTACGCGGACATGGGGCATTTTGGAAAGAAGCCGATCCAGGCGGCCTGGGCGTTCTTTGTGCTGCCCGCGCTTCTGCTGAACTACCTCGGCCAGGGCGCCCTGGTGATCCACCATCCGTCGGCGCACGTGGATCCGTTTTACCGGATGATTCCCGAGGTCATATATTGGCCGGTCCTGATCCTGGCCAACATCGCCTCCATCATCGCCAGCCAGGCGGTCATCACCGGCGCCTTCTCCATGACCCAGCAGGCCGTGCAGCTCGGCCTCTTCCCGCGCATCGACATCCGCCGGACGTCGGAGACCCAGGCTGGCCAGATTTTCGTGCCGCAGGTGAACACCTTCCTGCTGATCGGGGTTCTGGTGCTGCTGTTCACCTTCCGCAGCTCGACCAACCTGGCGGCCGCCTACGGCATCGCGGTCACCGGGGCGATGTTCGTCGACACCCTGCTGTTCTTCGTGATCGTGCGCTTCATGTGGAAGAAGCCGATCTGGCTGGCCGCGCTGGCCGCCGGCGGCTTCGGCCTGCTGGACATCACCTTCATCTCCTCGAACCTCCTGAAGATTCCGCAGGGGGCCTGGCTGCCGCTGGTCCTGGGCGCCGTGCTGGTGGTGATCATGTGGACCTGGACCCGCGGGGCTCAGATCCTTACCGCCAAGACGCGGCGCGACAGCGTCCCCCTGCTGGAGCTCTCCGAGATCCTAAAGGCCCGCGCGCCGCACCGGGCGCCCGGCACCGCCATCTTCCTGACCTCCGACCCCTCGATGGCTCCGGTCGCCCTGATGCACAACCTCAAGCACAACAAGGTGCTGCACGAGAAGAACATCATCCTGACCATCGAGACCGCCGAAACGCCGCGCGTCCGCGAGGACGACCGTGTGCGCATCGAACCGATCAACGATGACTTCAAGAAGGTGATCATCTCCTACGGCTTCATGGAGAGCCCGAACCTGCCCAAGGCGCTGGGGCTCTGCCGCAAGCTGGGGCTGAAGTTCGACATCATGGCCACCAGCTTCTTCCTTGGCCGCCGCTCGGTGGTGCCCTCGGCGCAGTCGGGGATGCCTCTTTGGCAGGACAAGCTGTTCATCTTCCTGATGAAGAACGCCGCCAACCCGACGGACTTCTACAAGATCCCGCCCGGCCGGGTGGTGGAGCTGGGCACTCAGGTCACCGTCTAGCCGATGCTGTTCACCTATCTCGGCGACGCGATCTGGGTCATCGGCCTGACCATCATGTTTTC
Source organism: Caulobacterales bacterium (assembly GCA_038203295.1). Lineage (GTDB taxonomy): Bacteria > Pseudomonadota > Alphaproteobacteria > Caulobacterales > Caulobacteraceae > Phenylobacterium. The sequence goes on along the minus strand of JBBREC010000027.1, from coordinate 13,570 downwards.
GGCCTCGACCCAGGCCTCGAACCGCACGGCCGGAGAGGGCCAGCTGACAGTCCAGGGCGCGCGCCTTCCCCGCACCTTGGCGCTCTGGGCCCTGCCCGGATCGGCCTTCGCCTTCAGCCTTTGGCTGGCGTTCGCCGCGCGAACCATGGACCTCGATGCTGACGGGACCCTGGTCCTTTTCGGTCTGCGGATGCTCGCCGCCTCACTGCTTCCCCTGCTGCACCTGCGGCTGCTGCGCGGCGTAGTGAGGCCGCTCCCCCGCAAAGAGCCTTGAACAAGCGCGCCGTTCGCCCTTAAAGGCGCGCGACCCCCCGTTCTTCCCCATTCAGGACCGCCGCCGCGCCATGACCGATAAACCCATCAAAAAGGTCGTGCTCGCCTACTCCGGCGGCCTCGATAGCTCCACCATCGTCAAGTGGCTGCAGACCGAACTCGGCGCTGAGGTCGCGACCTTTACGGCCGACCTGGGCCAGGGCGAAGAGGTCGAGCCCGCGCGGCAGAAGGCCATCACCCTTGGCGTCAAGCCCGAATACGCCTTCGTCGAGGACGTGCGCGAGGAGTTCGTCCGCGACTACGTCTTCCCGATGTTCCGCGCCAACACAGTCTATGAGGGCCAGTACCTGCTGGGCACCTCGATCGCGCGGCCGCTGATCGCCAAGAAGCAGATCGAGATCGCGCGGAAGATCGGCGCCGACGCCGTCGCCCACGGCGCCACCGGCAAGGGCAACGACCAGGTGCGCTTCGAAATCGCTTACTACGCGCTCGAGCCCGACATCGAGGTCGTGGCCCCCTGGCGCGAGTGGGATTTCAAGAGCCGCAAGGCGCTGCTCGATTTCGCCGAGAAGCACCAGATCCCGATTACCAAGGACAAGCGTGGCGAGGCGCCCTTCAGCGTCGACGCCAACCTGCTGCACTCGTCGTCGGAAGGCAAAGTCCTCGAGGACCCGGCGGTCGAAGCCCCCGAGTTCGTGCACATGCGCACGCTGTCGCCCGAGGACGCGCCGGACAGACCGACCGTTTTCACCCTGGATTTCGAAAAGGGCGACCCCGTCGCCATCGACGGCGTGAAGATGTCGCCGGCCACGATCCTGACCAGGCTGAACGAGTTGGGCCACGACAATGGCGTCGGCCGCCTCGACCTGGTGGAGACCCGCTACGTCGGGATGAAGTCGCGCGGCGTCTACGAGACCCCCGGCGGCACGATCCTGCTTGCCGCCCACCGCGGCATCGAAAGCATCACGCTGGACCGGGGGGCAATGCATCTGAAGGACGAGTTGATGCCGAAGTACGCATCACTCATCTACAACGGCTTCTGGTTCGCGCCCGAGCGCGAGATGCTGCAGGCCGCGATCGACCTCAGCCAGCGGCACGTCACCGGTCAGGTGCGGGTAAAGCTCTACAAGGGCAACGTCACCGTCATCGGCCGCACCAGCCCCTGGTCGCTGTACGACCAGGAGTTGGTCACCTTCGAGGAGGGCAAGGTCGCCTACGATCACCGCGACGCGGCCGGCTTCATCAAGCTCAATGCGCTGCGCCTGCGGGTCGCGGCCAAGCGCGACAAGCTGATGAAGGGCTAGGCGTCCAGCCTGTTGAACGGGTAGCGGTCGCGGATCTCGCGCTGGAAGAAGCCGCCCTTCGAGTCCGCCGCGACGAAGGCGCGATGCCCTTCGCCGGGCACGCCGACACAGATGTAACGCGCGCCGCTTTTGAAGCGCACCGAGAGCTTGGCGCGAGCCGGGTCATAGCCGATCTCGCTGATTGCCGCGGATTCGACGTCCATGAGGCGCCTCCCAATACACCCCCCGAACACCCACGTTTCGGAGGGTGGTTCCCGAACACCGCCGATACGTGCCAGTCTGGCGGCAAGGCGAAGCTTGTCTTCGTCACTTCCGGGGAAACCAAAATGCAACCGCACAGCCTGGTGGCGATCGTCACCCTTCTGGCGCTACTCACCTATTTCTGGATGGGCCTGCAGGTGGCAGGCGCCCGAAGCAAGTCAGGCATCCAGGCGCCCGCCATGACCGGCGACCCGCTGCTCGAGCGCGCCGTGCGCGTGCACTACAACACGCTCGAGTGGCTGCCGATGTTCGTCGTCTCGCTGTGGCTGTTCGCCATCTACTGGAACGACCTGGTCGCGGCTGGCCTCGGCGTGGTCTGGATCATCGGGCGGCTGGTCTATTCGTTCGGCTACATGGCTGACCCGGGCAAGCGCGGCACAGGCTTCCTGATCCAGTCCCTGGCCACGGCGGTGCTGCTGTTCGGCGCGCTCGGCCGCCTGATCTACGTCCTGGTGACCGTCGGCGCCTAGCCGGCCTCGACGCTCCCGGGCAGCCGTGGCAAGGGCCGCAGATGACGCCGCCCGTCGACCTCGCCCGATACCTCGCCTATCTGAGCGTGACCCTCGTGATGGTGATCATGCCAGGCCCGGCGAACCTGTTCGCGATCGCGACCGGCGCGCGGCGCGGCCGGGACGCCGTTGTCCCGGCGGTCATCGGCATGAACCTGGCCGGCGTCGTCTGGCTGGGCGCGGCGGGCCTGGGGCTTAGCGCTCTGTCCCTGGCCTTCCCTCAGGTCTTCCGGGCGCTGGCGTGGCTGGGTGCTGCCTATGTCGCATGGCTGGGCCTGTCGGCGATCCGCGCGGCGTTCTGGGGGTCTGGCCACCCTGGGCCCGCCGTCGCGCTTAAGGGCCGCTCGGCGCTCCGTGACGGTTTCATGGTGCAGATGTCCAACCCCAAGGCCCTACTCTTCACGACGGTGATCCTGCCGCCCTTCATCGACCCGGCACGGCCAGTTCCGGGCCAGATCCTGGTCTTCGCCGCCACCGTCATCACCCTCGATGTCATCTCGATGACCGCCTACGGCTACGGCGGCGCGGCATTGGCGGCGCGCTTGACCGAGCCGCGGTTCGCGCGCGGTTTTTCGCTGTTCACCGGCGCCTTGCTGATCACGGCAGCGGTGCTGATCGTGCTTCGCGGGTAGCGCGGCAGCAACAAGCTGGGCCCAAGGAAACCACAATTGTCCCAGAATGTTATGATGCCTAGAAGTCCTGTCAGGGACGAACCCAGAGTTTCGAGACCGAACATGTCCAAGAGATCAGCAGGCATCGCGACCGCCCTGGTGCTGGCGGCGGGACTGGCCGCGTGCGCGACGCCCACGCCCTACCAGCCGAACGTCAGGGGCCAGCAGACCTCCGGCGGCTACTCCGAGGTGCGGATCGAGCCCGGGCGCTTCAGGGTCAATTTCGCCGGCAACAGCCTGACCTCGCGCGAGACTGTCGAGGGCTATCTCCTCTACCGCGCGGCGGAGCTGACCCTCCAGGAAGGCTATGACTGGTTCTCCATCGAGGACCGCCACACCGACAAGAGCTCTCGCACCTACGTCGAGCCCGATCCGTTCTATAGGCCCTGGTACGGGCCTTCCTTCGGCTATTGGCGCCCGTCCTGGCGCTACTATGGCCTGGGCTACGGCTGGCGCAGCTGGGATCCGTTCTTCGGGGACCCCTTCTGGGGAGACCGCGTGGATGTACGCACCGTCGACAGGTTCGAGGCCTCGGCCGAGATTCTCATGTCGAAGGGACCCAAGCCCGCCGGCGAGCCCCGCGCCTTCGACGCTCACGCGGTCATCGAAAGCCTGAAGCCCAGGATCCAGTACCCGGCCCCGCCCAGGTAAGGGCCCCGGTTCCGCGCCACGAAAAAGGCCCTGACGCTCGCGCGCCGGGGCCTTTGTCCTGATGGACCGGTGTGGCGGAGCATCGAGCTCCGCCGTCAGGCCTTAAGCGAAGACCGTCGCCGAACGGCGGCGGCGCAGCAGGGCGCCGATGCCGCCGAAGCCCAGGATCATCATGGTCCAGGTGGTGGGCTCGGGCACGCCGCCGATAACGCCGGCGAGGTTGTCGAACTCGAACGAGTTGCCTGTGGCGCCGAACTTCACCGACGTCACGTGGGCGCCGCCGAAATCGTAGACGGCGCGGGCGCCGAAGCCCTGGAAGCCGCCTTGGGCGCAGCCCGGGCAAGCCCAGATGGCGTTGCCCGACAGCGTCGGGCCGATCTGGTTGGCGCCTTCAAAGAACTGCACGGTGTTGTAGGTGTCGGGCGAGCCCAGATAGAAGCTGAACTTGGTCAGCCAGCCATTGGTCACTGTCAGCGTCGCAAAGTGCGGGCCGCCATCGTTGGTCACGGTGTAGTAATTGCCCGTCTCATAGACGATGGCGTTGGGGTTGGGGTCGTAGATCGGCGGCGGCGCGCTCTCGCCGCCAAGCAGTTGCGGGGGTCCGGCGCCGTTGCGGATATAGCCGCCGACGTGGCCGTTCTGGTTGAAGACCTGCGGGTTAAACGTAAAGCCGGCGATCGGCGTCTGGGCGCCGCCATTGTCGCCGAAGTTGTCGATCATGATGTGGCCGTTTGCCAGCGCCGCGCCGTTCGCCACGCCGTGGCCGAGCGCCGCATCGCCCGGCGCAGCGTTGATCGAGGTGATGGTGATGACGGCGTTGGCCGAACCGGCCATCGCCAGGAAACCCACAGCGGCGACCGCCGCTAGGCTCGCGCGAAATTTCATAGTCACAGACCCCCAATTTCCGGCCGCGCCCCGAAGCGTGGCCGTATTCAACCTTCACCTTAATAAACGTTAACCACGCGCAGTAGCGTTTTCGCGTCCCGGGCGAGTATTCCCAAAATGGGACATTTTGGACGCCAAAAGGCGCTTCCGGGGGTCCGGAAACGCCGTTTCAGAGAATCTTGTGCGGAATATTGGAGCGGGCGAAGAGATTCGAACTCTCGACCCCAACCTTGGCAAGGTTGTGCTCTACCACTGAGCTACGCCCGCGCTCCTCGAAGGCTTTTTGGCCCCCGAAATTCGAGAGGCGGCTTATGGCAGACGCCCCCGGTGTTTGCAAGCGCGCGCGCGTGCGATTTCAGCGGCTGAACCGGGGGGCCTTCAGCCGGCGTTTGTTGACGTGGTCCTCGCGGGCCGGGGCGATCTCCTCGGGGTACTAGCCCTTGAAGTAATAGCGCTGCCAGGCCTCCTTGGTGGCCTCGGGGTCGCCGCGAAAAATCCGCTGGTTGAACTCGGTCCGGTGCTTCTCCCAGGTGTCGTACTGGTGGCGCAGCTCGGGATTGGTGTCCAACCGCCGGATCACCGGCTGGATGTCGTGCAGCGGCTTGTCCTGGATCAACGTGATGAAGCAGAACGGCTCGCCCTTTTCGAAGCGGATCTTGCCCGGGCGGGTGAAGAGCCAGTTCATCGTGAAGGGGAACGGCAGCCAGTCGCTTTCAACCACGCCGGCCAGCGGCTGGATGCCGTCCTTGATATGGTTGGGCGGCCCCATGGCCATGATCGACCAGCCGGGCGGCGTGCGGAACATGTAGCCGGGGTGAAAAGTGAGCACCCCGTGGCTGAAGTGGCTCTTGGCGAAATGATGCAGGTGCGGGTGCGGCCGGTCGGCCTGGATCTTGATGTCTTCCTGCATATTGCCGCCGTTCCACTCGGCGGTCAGCGCCATGGGCGTCAGGATCTCCCAGCCGGAAGAGTTGGCCATGGTCATGGGCAGGCAGCGGTAGGGGTGGCGGGCCGTGAAATGGTCCATCCAGTCGCGCTGCGGCCGGCCGGGGACGATTTCCGGCGGCGTCACGTCGGCCGCGGTGGTGGGATAGCACTCAAGTTCCATCGGCGGGTTCACGGGCGGTTCTTTCGGATGCGGTCCAGACCCTAGAGCGGGTTGCGGTCTGATGGAATCAGATCGCAACCCGCTCTAGGCATTTGTCCCGGGGCGTTTGATCCGAAAACCGGTTCCCACTTTTCGGAACGCCCCTCAAGCAGCGGGTCGCGTCCGCGTCCAGTTCCGCTATGACGGGATAAGATGATGACCCGCGCCGATCTCCTGGCTTTCCTCGACCGCGAGGCGATCGCGCATGTCACCCATGACCACCCGGCGGTGTTCACCGTGGGCGAGGGCGCGGACATCAAGGCGGCCATCCCCGGCGCCCACACCAAGAACCTGTTCCTGAAGGACGCGAAAGGCCAACTCTGGCTGATCTCGGCCAGGGACGACACCCAGATCGACCTGAAGCGCCTGCACACGGTGATCGGCTCGGGCCGGCTGTCGTTCGGCCCGGAGGCGCTGATGGTCGAGACCCTGGGCGTGACGCCGGGTTCGGTGACCGCCTTTGGGCTCGCCAACGACACGGATCATCGCGTGCGCTTCGTGCTCGACCTGCGGCTGGCGGAGGCCGGGCAGGTGAATTTCCACCCGCTGACCAACACCGCCACCGCCGGGGTATCGGCCGTGGACTTCCGGAAATTCCTGGCGGCGGTGGGCGTGACGCCGCTGATCGTGAATTTTGCGGCCATGTCGGTGACTTCCGACCCGCTGTCACGTTGAAGCCGCAGACGTGCGGGACCATCTTGGCGGTGACGGCGTTTCATAGGTTCGAGCGAGGTAAGCGGGCATGAGCCTGATCGGCGAGACGAGCGGGCCACCGGCCGGCGACATCATCAAGGACACGACCGACGCGAGCTTCATCGCGGACGTTGTCGAGGCGTCGAAGACGACGCCGGTGATCGTGGACTTCTGGGCGGAGTGGTGTGGGCCCTGCCGTCAGCTGGGACCGGCGCTGGAAAAGGCCGTCACCGCCGCCAAGGGCAAGGTGAAGCTGGTCAAGGTCGATATCGACAAGAACCCCGCCTACGCCGGCCAGCTGCGCGTGCAGTCTATCCCCGCGGTCTTCGCCTTCGTCGACGGCAAGCCGGTGGACGGCTTCCAGGGCGCCCTGCCCGAGAGCCAGGTGAAGGATTTCGTGGCCAAGATGGCCAAGCTCAGCAAGGGCGGCGCCTCGCCCCTCGACGACCTGCTTGCGCTGGCGAAAGAGAGCCTGGAGCTGGGCGACGCGGGCGGCGCGGCCCAGGCCTACGCCCAGGTGCTGCAGGCCGATCCCGCCAATGTGAAGGCGCTGGGCGGCCTCGCCCGTGTCTATATGTCCGCGGGCGACGCCGAGCGCGCCCAGGAGATCGCAGCCATGGCGCCCGCCGACGCCAAGGACCCGGACCTCGACAGCGTGCGCGCCGCCCTGGCGCTCGCCGCCGAGGCGCCGTCCGACACCGCGGGGTTCGAAAAGCGGCTGGCCGCCGACCCTGACGACCACGAGGCCCGCTTTGAGCTGGCCAGGGCCCTCGCGGGTTCGCATCGGCTGGACCAGGCCGCCGACCAGTTGCTGAATCTCATCGAGCGGGACCGGACCTGGAACGACGAGGCGGCGCGCAAACAGCTGCTCATCGTCTTCGAGGCCGCCGGTCAGTCCTCCGAGATCGCCCGCAACGGGCGCCGCCGGCTTTCCGCGATCCTGTTCAGTTGAGCCCCCGGGGAGCGTTTCCGATGCCGGGTTATCGCCATATCGCCGACCTGCCCCAGATGATCCCGGTGTTTCCGCTGGACGGGGCCCTGCTGCTGCCCGGCGGCGACCTGCCGCTGCAGGTCTTCGAGCCGCGCTACCTCAACATGGTCGACGACGTGATGGCCGGCGACCGGGTGATCGGCATGATCCAGTCTCGGGCCGGCGGCGACCGCGAGCGGCCCCGGCTGTCCGACGTCGGATGCCTGGGGCGGATCACCAGTTATGCCGAGACCTCCGACGGCCGCTACCTGGTCACGCTGACCGGCATCTGCCGCTTCGACGCCGGAGAGGAACTGGCGCTGCGCTCGCCCTACCGCCAACTGCGCGCCCGCTATGATCGCTTCGCCGGCGACCTGGCCGACGACAAGGCGGCGCAGGCGCCCGCCGCCAGCCGCGACCGCTTCGCCAACGCGCTCAAGCGCTACCTGAACCACCGCGAGCTCGACATCGACTGGGAGACCGCCTCCACCGCGCCGCTGGAGGCCCTGGTCAACAGCCTGGCCATGGGCCTGCCGTTCGATCCCGCCGAGAAGCAGGCGCTGCTGGAGGCCCCCGACCTCGCCGCGCGCTTTGAGACCCTCTCCACCCTGTTGGAGATCGACGCCATGGAGGATGGCGATGACGAAGGCCATTCCTTGCAGTAGGACGTCGGCATGAGCGAACTGACCGCCGTTCCCGAGACCCCGACCGTCGAGGTCGACGTCGACCCCCGCCTGCTGGAAATCCTCGTCTGTCCGGTCACCCGGGGTCCGCTGGAACTCGACCGCGGGCGCGGCGAGCTGATCAGCAAGGGCGCGCGGCTCGCCTACCCGATCCGCGACGGCGTGCCGATCATGCTGCCGGACGAGGCCCGCGAACTCGATGCCGATTAGGCCGGGCGCCGAATACAGCCGCGTCCGCCGCTTCGGCGTGGCGCACGTCCTCGGGGCGCTGGTGGTCTCCGGCGCCCTGGCGGCCGTGCTGGCGTTCAACTTCACCCACCAGCGCGAGAGCAGCGTCGCGCTGGCCAGGGCCTGGAAGATCGACGGCCCGCCTTGTCCGTCCCTGACCAAGGCCGCGTTTGAGGCAAAGGGCTACAAGGCCCCCAAGTCCTTTGACTACGACGATCTGACCATGGCCCGCAAAGCTGGCAACGCGTCGTGCAGCGACATCAAGCAGAACGGCGGCAAGGGCGTGTTCCACGACCAGGAATGCCAGTTCACGGGCCCCGCCGCCCTGATCATCACCACGAAAAAGGGGCAGTTCTTCTACGTCCCCGAGGTCGGCCAGCCGGCGACCGTGGTTGTGCACGACGGCGCGCCGCAGTGCGTGCTGGGCGGCAAGTTCACGCTGAAGGACGGCTAAAGCGACTCGCCCTTCAGCAGCCTCGGCAAGTCGCCGACCGCGCCGCCGGCTTCGGTCATGAAGAAGCGCCTCGCCGGGCCGATCCGGTTGACCGCAGCCATGCCGGCGCCCCGGGCGAAGCGTAGCAGCGGATTATCGTTGGAAAACAGGCGGACAAAGGCATCAGTGCCGGCGGCGAGGGTGGCGGTGTCGAAGCGGCGCCAGGCGGCGTAGCGCTCCAGAACGGCCTCGGAGCCGAAGTCCTCACCCAGGCGACAGGCATCGACGACGGTCTCGGCGAGGGCGGCGGCGCTCTTCAGGCCGAGGTTGAGGCCCTGGCCAGCGATCGGGTGGATGGCATGGGCCGAGTCACCCAGCAGGGCGGTCCGGGGGCCCACCAGCCGCTCAGAGAGCGCCAGGCTGAGCGGATAGGTGAACACAGGCCCCTCGACCGTGGCGGTCCCCAGGAAGTCGCCGAACCGGCGCTGCAGGTGTGCGTGGAAGATCTCGGGCCGGGCGTCCGCCAGCGCCGCGCCGCGGGCGGTGCTCTCGGTCCAGACCAGGCTGGCGCGGTTGTCGGTCAGCGGCAGGATGGCGAAGGGCCCGCCGGGCAGGAAGTATTCGTGGGCGACGCCTTCGTGGGGACGCTCAAGCCGCACGGTCGCCACGACGCCGGTCTGCCTGTAGTCCCAGCCGATCGAGCCGATCGCGGCTTCACGGCGGATGATCGAGCCGCGGCCCTCGGCGCCGACCGCCAGCGGGGCGGTGAGGACCCGTCCGGAGTCTAGGGTGACCGTGGCCTCGCGCGGGCCGAACGCGGCGCCGGTCACCCGAGCCGGAGCCAGCACCTCGATGCCGGCGGCAAGCACCGCCTTGGCCAGGGCGGCGCGGATGTGACGGTTCTCCAGCAGGTAGCCCAGCGGTTCGCCGTCGGAGCGGTCGGCGATCTCGGCGCTATCGAACCGCAAGAAGAACGGCGTGGCGGCGCCAACGGAGGCGCCTGGCGCCTTGCCGTCGGTGACCAGGATCTGCTCGATCCGCTGGGCGTGCGGCTCCAGGTCCTGGGCCACGCCCAAGGCCCGCCACTGGCGGAAGGCGGCATAGGCGATGGCCGAGGCGCGGCCGTCGAAGGTCGGCGCGGTCTGGGCGTCAAACCCGACCGGATCGATCAGGATCGGCTTCAAGCCGGCCTGATGCAGGGCCAGGGCAAGGGTCGCGCCGGAGATTCCGGCGCCCGCGATGATCACATCGGCCCCGGGTTGGTTTTTGGGCGTGCTCATGGCCGGATACGCCCACGAAGCGGCCCTGGGCTCAAGGCCTGCTGAATTCTGGACGGCGCCGTCCACTTTTCACTTGCGGGTGACCAGGGCCGCGCTTAACTGGCGATGGAGTGGACCGTCGGGTCCAGTTTTGGTCCAGGGTAGCGTAATGGCTGAACAGAGCAGGAGCCGGCTGGTTCCTCTGGCGGTGGGCGGCGTCGCCGCCATCGCCGTCGCCGTGGGCGGCGTGGTCTGGTGGACCGGCAAGCAGCACTACGAGCGAACCGACAACGCCTTCATCCAGGCCGACAAGGTGTCCATCGCCGCGCTGGTCGACGGCTATGTGGCTGAGGTGCTGGTCAACGATAACCAGCCGGTTCAGGCGGGCCAGGTGCTGGTCCGTATCGACCCCGTCAGCATCCGCGCGCGACTGGCTCAGGCGCAGGCCAATGCGGCCGCCCTGCAGGCCGGCGTCGCCCAGGTGGACGACAAGGCCAAGCTCGAGCAGGCGATGATCGCCCAGAAGGCCGCCGGGGTAGATAGCGCCCGCGCCATGGCCAGGATGGCGAACGAGGATTTCACCCGGTACGGCGCGCTGGCCAGCAAGGGGTGGGTCTCCACCCAACGCGCCCAGAGCGTGCGCACCGTCCAGGACCAGGCCGACGCCGCCGTGGCCCAGGCCCAGGCAACGCTCGCCGCCGAGCGCCAGGCCGCCCAGTCGCTCGGCTCGGCCCGCGCCCAGACCCAGGCCCAGGCCGCCGCCGCGCTCGCCGCCGTCGACCAGGCCCGCATCGACCTGGCCCGCACCGAGATCCGCAGCCCCACCGCCGGCGTGGTCGGCGCCAAGGGCGTGCGCGTCGGCCAGTACGTGCGGCCGGGCGGCGCGCTGATGAGCGTGGTGCCGCTGGGCGAGGCCTATATCGTCGCCAACTTCAAGGAGACCCAGGTCTCGCGCCTGCGGATAGGCCAGCCGGTCGAGATCAGGGCCGACGCCTTCGGGAAGCAGACGATCAAGGGCCGCATCGAAAGCTTCGCGCCCGCCACCGGCTCGGAATTCGCGATGATTCCGGTGGAGAACGCGGTCGGCAACTTCACCAAGATCGCCCAGCGCCTGCCGGTGAAGATCGCGGTCGATCGCGGCCAGCCGCTGGCCGGCGCCCTGCGCCCCGGCCTGTCCGTGCAGGTCCGCGTGGATGTGACCAGGAACACCGGCCCGGGCTTCGCCGAGGCCGGCTTAACGCCGGCCCAGTACGCCCGGCGCGGCGACCAGCGCTAGGCCCATGGCCGACGACGCCGCCAAGCCGCCGGTCGCCGCAGCGCCCGCCGCGCCGCCCTCCCAGATCCTGGGCGCGGACGGCAGCGTCGTGAACTGGCCGCTGGTCTACCTGGGCTTCGGCGGCATGGTGATCGGCCAGTTCATGGCCATGCTGGACATCCAGATCGTGGCCTCTTCGCTGGTGCAGATCCAGGCGGGCATCGGCGCCACCAACGACGAGATCAGCTGGGTCCAGACCATCTATCTGCTGGCGGAAGTGGTGATCATGCCGCTCACAGCTTACCTCACCAAGATGTGGGGCACGCGCCCTTTCTATGTGATCGCGTCCATCGCCTTCATCATCACGTCGGTCGCCACGGGCCTGTCGACCAACGTCGAGATGATGATTTTCACGCGCGCGCTGCAGGGCCTGGCGGCGGGCGCGATGATCCCGCCGATCTTCGCCACGGCCATGACCATCTTCCCGCCCGAACGCCGGCTGACGGCCAATGTGCTGGTGGGCCTGATCGTGACGTTGGCCCCCACCATCGGCCCGACCCTGGGGGGCCACATTACTGAGGCGCTGAACTGGCGCTGGCTGTTCTTCATCAATGTGCCCGTGGGCGGGCTGGTGGTGTTCCTGGTCAGCCGCTACGCGCGCTTCGACAAGGCCGACCCCAGCCTCGCCAAGGGAATCGACTGGACCGGCCTGGTGCTGATGACCACCTTCCTGCTGGCTATGCAGTACGTGCTTGAGGAGGGCGCGGGCGACAGCTGGTTCCAGGACGACGCGATCCTGTGGCTGACGGTGCTGGCGGGCCTGACCGGCGTGGCCTTCATCTGGCGCCAGCTCACCTATCGCCAGCCGATCGTCAGCCTGAAGCCGTTCCGCGACCGTAACTTCACCCTGGGCATACTGATGACCTTTGTCACCGGGGTCAGTCTGTTCGGCGGCACCTTCCTGCTGCCGGTGTTCCTGGGCCAGGTGCGCGGCTTCTCCTCGGCCGAGGTCGGGACGACCATGCTGGTCTCGGGCCTGACGATGTTCCTCTCGGCGCCGATCGCCGGGCGCGCCACCCGCTGGATGGATCCGCGCGTGGCGATGTTCTGCGGCTTCAGCGTCGCGGCCTGGGCGATCGGCCTTGGCGTCCGCGTCACCGACCAGTGGGGGTTCACGGAGTTCCTGACCCTGCAGATCGCCCGCGGGCTTGGCACCATGGTCGCCATGATCGCCTCGCAGCAGATGAGCATCTCGACCCTGCCGGTGAGCCTGATGAAGGACGCCTCAGGACTGATCAACCTGATCCGCAACGTGGCTGGCGCCATCGGCCTGGCGGTGCTGACCACCATCCTCGGCCACCAGGGCGCTGTGCACTACGCCGAGATCACCTCTGCGCTTTCTACAGCCAGCCCCGTGGGCCAGGACATGATGAGCGGGCTGACCGGGATGATGGGCGCCAGCGGCATGGCCGACCCCGAGGGCGGCGCGCGCAAGGCCTACAGCATGCTGATGCATCGCCAGGCCGCCGTGCTCAGCTTCGGCGACGCCTTCTGGTTCCTGTCGCTGGGCTGCTGGCTTGCGGTGGTGATGGCGCTCTTCGTCAAGCCCAGCAAGACCGCGCCCTACGCCGGCCCCGGGGAGAGCCACTGATGGCCCGCGTCGTCGGCCAGATCGACCTCTCCAAGAACGAGGCCATCCTCGACGCCGCCATCGAGGTGCTGGGCGAACGGGGCATAGCCGCGCCGATGGAGGCGATTGCGCGCCGCGCCCGCGTCTCCAAGCAGACGATCTACAATCACTACGGCTCCAAGGCCGAGCTGGTGCGGGCGCTGGCCTCGCGGCGGGTGCACGAGATAACCGCATCGCTGGAAACCGCGGAGGGGCTGGACGATCCGGCCCAGGCCCTGGCCGGCTATGCCCGCGCTCTGCTGAGTGCGCTTCTCAAGCCAACGGGCGTCAACCTCTACCGAATGGCCATGATCAGCGCCTTCGAGATGCCGGAGATTGCGCGGGCCATGTTCGAGGCCGGGCCCAAGGAGAGCCGGGCGCGGCTGGCGGAATTCCTGGCGCTGGAAAGCCGCGCCGGCCGGATGAACTGTCCCGACCCGCTACAGGCGGCGGAGTTCTTCGGCGGCATGGTTGTCGCCACCCACCAGAGCGCCGCCCTGCTGGGCGTCGAGGTCAGCCTTACCGAGGCGATGATCGATCAGATCGCCGCCGAAACCTCGTCCCGCTTCATGCGCGCCTACGCGGCCTAGCCTTCCGCTTCGTCTTCCGCGAAGCCCATGATGTGGAAGCCGGCGTCGATGTGGATCAGCTCGCCGGTGGTCGACTTGCCGATGTCCGA
>JBBREC010000026.1:0-26140 GCA_038203295.1 Caulobacterales bacterium | reverse complement strand
CCTCAGTGGTGGTGACGCCGGGCTTGACGACCTTCGACGATAAGGCCTCGGCGATGATGGCGTGGGCGATGCGCTCGATCCCCGGATAGAGCTTCATCTCGGCGGGGGTGCGGGTCTCCAGCCAGCCGACGGCCAGCGGCTCGGCGGAGACGACCCTTGTGCGCTGGGCGGGGGTCAGGGCGGCGATCATCTCGTTGGACTGGCTGAGCGTCAGGCCGTCGGCGAAGGCGGTGAGGCTGGAGGTGTCGACAGCGATCTTCTGCGGGTCGCGGCCGGCGATCAGGTCGGCCAGCGCCTTCCACTGATCGGGCTGTTTGTCAGGATCCCAGGCAGGCTTGAAGAGCCCGCCAAGGCCGTAGCGGCTGACGGTGATCCGCTCGATGGGCCTGCCGGCGCCGGGGTCGAAGAAGACCAGGATGGTGCGGCGCCGCGCGCGCAGGCTTCGCGCATCCAGCATGGTGGCGACGACGGGGTCTTCCAGATACTCGCGGGCGACCAGCACCCACATGTCGATCTTCTGCGCGCGCATCAGGGCCGGCACGATGGTGTCGAGGCGCTCGGCCAGGATCGTGTCGATAACCCGCGCGCGGTCGCGCAAGGGCAGGATCGGCGGCATGACCGGGTGCGCCCGCTCGGTCTCGGAGAGCGGCAGGATCGCGGGCTCGGCGGACCGGGCGGCGCCGGTGATTGCAATAGCAGCGGCCAGCGCGCCGGCCAACGACTTCGAAAACGCCATTCCAGGTCCCCCGTTTCGCCGGACAGTCCTTGCGCCAATTCGCAGCCAAAAGAAAAGCCCCACGGCCGGGGCGGGCCGTGGGGCTCAGGCGCCCGCCGCGGGCTGGGAGATTTGCGGCGGACGGTTGCGGGGCGCGGCGGAGGGCGGCGAAGCCGTCGGCCTGGAATCTCAGTCGGCGCTGGCCAACAGCACCTGGCGCTGCGTGAGCTTTTCCTGGACCTCGGTGCGCACGCCGGCCTTGCAGGCGGCTTGCTGGCCGAGGCTCTTTTCCGCGGCGCACATCTGGCTGGCGGCGGCCGCGACGCGGCTGTGCAGGGTGGCGACACCATCGATGCTGGCCAGGTTCAGGTCGGCCACGCGGATGTGCGCGGGCGCGGCGTGGGCGGCGGTGGTGATCGCGGCGAGCGGCAGGGCGGCGAGAGCCAGGGTGGCGATGCCGGCGACTTGGGCTGCGAAGTTCTTCATCATCTGGTCCCTCAATCTGAATGTGTGTGGCGGTGTTCGCCGCCGGTGATTGAGGGAATACTTCTGTCGTCGACTGTTGTCCCGTTAGGTCTTTGTAATGACCTCGAATTCATAAAATTACGCCAAGTTAATACTTGAGCGATCTGTAACGTTGGCGCGCGCCGGGGCCGGAACGCGAAACCCCGCGCCGGTTTCCCGGCGCGGGGCGCTTGGACGACGATCTTGGGGTTCGGCGTCCTGTAGCCAGAAAAACGCGCGTAACGCTCTCCCGACATTCACGATATTGGCGCTAGATTCGGTAGGTTGCAATACAGTTCGCTTGTATCGCGAACTTGTTACAATGAAAAACGGGTCGAATGCTTTGGTTTGTTGCGTTTCGATGCATATCGATGCGCCACGGTGCGTACCGATGCACGGTCACCTCAGATCAGGCACGCCGATCAGCTGGAGAAAGCTGATCACCGCCACCGAACGCGGCGGCGCGCCGGCGCCGGCGGGCGGTTTCGCCTCAATGGTCAGGGGCGCAATCAGCCAGGCGCCGGGAAACGCCTTCAGCTCATGGTCGGCCATACCGCCCAGATGCGGACAGTGGACGAGGGCGCGTTCTGCGCAGGCCCGGTGCAGCGGCGCGATGGCGCCGGCGTCGAGCAGGGGCCGATCATCTCTGAAGTCCGGGGGCAGCCGGTCGCCAAGGCCCTTGGCGCGGACTTCGCCGGCGGTGGTCCAGCGCGCGGTCTGGCTCCAGCGGTCGCCCTCCTGCGTGGGCTCGCCGCACATGGGACACAGCATCTCGCGCACTGACTTGCGCTGGCGGAAGAGGTGGTTGCGGGAATAGAGCGGCTTGCCCTGGCCCGGCCGGTCCTGCTGGCCCACGGCGAGCAGGCCGTCGACGCTGGGGCAGGGCCCGACGCCGGTCATGGCCTCCGTCGACCAGGAGGTGACCCACGGCACATCCACGCCGACCTTCAGCTTACGGCCCGGCACGGCTAGTTCTTCACGGGAGTCGGAACCGGGGGGGCGGCGGCTCTGCGGGCGGAGATGATCTTCACGGGCTTCACTAGCATCTCGCCCTTCATGGCGCCCTCGCCGCGGTTGGGGTCGGTGGGCAGGCCCAGGATCTTCTGCGCCACGTCCATGCCGGAGACCACCTGGCCGAAGGCGGCGAAGCCGGGCTGCTTGGCGTCGGCGTCGAGGTAGCTCATGTCGCCGATGCAGATGAACCAGTCGGCCTGGGCGGTGCCGGGCGCGTGGCGGCCCATGGAGATGACGCCGTCCCTGTGCAGGATGCCGGTCTTCAGGTTGCTCTCGTGGGCGATGGGCGGCAGCACCTTCTTGGGGTCGTTCTGAAGGCCGCCCTGGACCGTGCCGTAGTCGTTGGCGGCGTAGCCGGGCGGCTTGGAGGCCCGGTAGAAGGTCGCCCCATCATAGAGCTTGCGGTCGACATACTTCAGGAAGTTGCGGGCGGTGATCGGGGCCTTGTCCACGAAGAGCTCGATGGTGATGTCGCCCTGGGTGGTGGTGAGTGTGACCCGGGGGTTGGATGAGGGGGTGGTGGGGGCGGGTCCGTCGGCCAGGGCCGGCGGCGGCGCGGCCGGCGTCTGGCCTTGCGCGGCGGTGGCGAGGCTCGCGGCGGCGAGGGCGAGCAGGAGGCGGCGGGTGAGCATGGCCGCGAACTTAGCGGATGGGGGCGGCGCGGCAACGCACGATGGTGTCGGTCTGGCCCGTCGCGCGCAGGCCGACGGGGGTCAGGGCCAGGGTCTGGACCCGCAGTGCGCAGACCTGGCGCAGGCCGGTGGCGCCGGAAATCTCGGAAACCGTGCTGGCGGTCACCCGAGCCGTGCGGCCGCCGGTGGCGATGGCCACGGCGCTGACGGTGGAGGTTTCACGCACCTTAGACTTCGCCAGGACCTTGCGGGTCTGGGCGCGGGCCTGAGCGAGCGTGGATGAACCGTAGGGCACGACCTTGTTCTCGCTGGATAGCGCCTGGTCGGTGAAGCGGGCGTCGGGCGTGAACGTCGCAAAATAGGCGGCCAGGTCGGCGGCGTTCCAGGCGCGGGACTGGCGCTCCACAAAGGCGCGCACCTGCGGGTCGGTGATCGCCGCCGCCGCCCAGGCCGGGCTGGCCGTCAGCAGCAGCGTGGCGATGAGGCAAACGCGCACGGTCATTTCCAGAAGTGGAAGGCGGTCCAGCCGTCCTGCAGCGCCTGCAGGTCGAGGCCGACAATGTGGCCCAGCAGGGCGGCGGCGATGAACAGGGCGCCGCTCGCGCCGGGCACGATGAAGATCAGCGCCAGCAGGGCCAGCATCGCCAGGCCCTCGAACTTGCGGATCGCCGGCGCCCAGGCCGTTGGCAGGAACGGCCGGACGGCGTTGAAGCCATCAAGTCCCGGGATCGGCAACAGGTTGAGGATCAGCGCCATGGCCTGCAGGAAGGCCAGCACGGTGAGGGCCTCGAACAGGGCCATCGCGCCGTCGCCCTCCACGCCCCAGCCTCGCCAGAACGACAGGCCGAAGCTGAGCACCAGCAGGACCACCAGCGTCGCGGCGGGTCCGGCCAGCGAGGCGGCCGCGCGCCAGGTCCGGCTGCGCATCAGGTCGTGGCGCAGATAGACCGCGCCGCCTGGAAACCCCACGCCGCCGAGCGCCAGGGCCAGCAGCGGGATCACCAGACTGGTCCCGAGGTCGCCATAGCGTCGCGGATCGAAGGAGAGGTAGCCCTTGGCGGCCACGGTGTGGTCGCCGGCCAGGTAGGCGGTCGCCGCATGGCTGAACTCGTGGGCCATCACCGCCAGCACCCAGCCGACCATGACGAAGGCGAAGACCGCGAACCCACTGGGCCGGCTCAGCACCAGCGCGGCCAGCCCCAGCCAGCCCAGCAGGATCAGTGGGCCAACCAGGTTGTTGGGCTTTGCGGGGACGGGAACCCCAGGCTGCGCGGCGTTGGTCATGCCGCTGCGCCTATCACATCGCCGGCTTGGCGCCGTTCTCTCCGATGGTGATGGCGTTGGCCATGGTGGCGCCAGCCGGGGTCTTCTGGACCACCAGGAACACCGGCACGCCCGGCTTGATCATCTCGCGCTTGCCCATGGACATCTGCACGACGGGCACGTTGCCGGGGACTGTGATGTGGCGCGTCCCGTAGGAATACTGGACGTCCAGCTCGCGGCTACCCCGCTTGCCGGCGACCACCGTGCCGGTGACGGTGCCGTTGGTCATCATCGAACCCTTTTTCAGGTCCCAGCCATAGTGGCCCTCGCCCATCTTCACGCCGGGCGGGAATACGTGGACCTCAAGCGACTTTCCGCCACTGCCGTCCTTCTTAGGCATCTCGGCGGTGCCGATGAAGCTGCCGGGCTGAATGGCGTCGATCGCCACCGGCTTCAGCACCGCCACCGACCAGCTCGGCGTCAAGGTAATGACCTGGTTCGCACCTTTGTCGGGCTTGATGGTGAGGGCCGTCCCGTCGAGCGAGACCACCTTTCCACGCGCCACGGTGGGCGTGGGCGGGGTCGGCGCCGGCGCCGGCGTCTGGGCCAGGGCCACGGTTGCGGAAAGGGCGAGGGCGGCGCTGAGCGCGAGGACGGTTTTCATGAGCCGGACTGTGACGCTTGGCGTAGGGTCAATGCAAGCGCCCAAACCCGTAGCGGGCCCAGGACCTAGGATCGGTTTGCGAGCGCGGCCTCGATCTCGGCGAGTTCGGATTCCAGCGCGGCGATCACGCTGCGGCTATCGGCGCCGCCGCCGATGCTCGAGGGCGAGATCAGAAGCTCCAGCTCGCGGCGAATCCTGTCGCGGGCCTCCATCAGCTGTTCGCCGATCGGTCGTTCATCATGGTCTGACATGACTAACCAACGCGCCAGCCTCGGCGCCGTTGCGCCTTGTCGCCGGGTTTCCCCCAAGCTCTTCATCCCCGAACCAGCCGGGGGATGAAGATCAAGACGCGAAGAATTCAGTGCGGAGGGGCTACTTCCGCTGCGCCGCCGTCGCCGCACGGACGGCCTTGAATTCCGAGCCGGGGTTCCAGTCCGGCCAGGCTCTGGAATTTGCCAGTCTGCCGCCGGCGTCCAGCAGCAGGGCCACGTCGGCGGCCGCGCCGCGCAGGTCCCAGGCGGGGGTCCAGTTATCACAGGCCTGGTGGTAACATTTCGTCGTGTATTCGGTGACCCAGGCGTCGCCGGCCTCGCGGCCGCCCGTCACCAGGTCGGGCCCGCCGCCGATGCCCATGATCAGCAGGGTCGGCACGCCGCGCTTGGCGACGCTGAAATGGTCAGCGCGGTAGAACAGCGCGCGTTCCGGGTGGGCGTCAGGGGTGACGGTGCGGCCCTGCCGGGCGGCGGCGGCGGCAAGCGCGGTCTCGAGCTGGTTCTGGCCGGCGCCCACCAGCACCACATCGCGGCTGGGCCCGGCGGTCTGCAGCACGTCCATGGTGAAATTGGCGGCCGTGGTCGCCAGCGGCATGGCCGGATGGACGGCATAGTATTCGCTGCCCAGCAGGCCGCGTTCCTCGGCGGTCCAGACCCCGAAGGCGACTGTGCGCGCGGGCCGCGGGCCGGCGGCGAGCGCCCGGGCGATCTCGATCACGCCGGCCACCCCGATGGCGTCGTCGGCGGCGCCGTGGCGCACGGTATCGCCGCCGGCGTCCGCGGGGCCGACCCCGAAAGCGTCCCAGTGGGCGGCGAACATCACGCTTTCCTTCGGCCGTCGGGCGCCGGGCAGGCTCGCCAGGATATTGTGGCTGAGCAGCCGGTCGACCTTGACGCCGTAGTCGGCGGAGAAGCGCGCGCCCTTCAGCTCGACGGGGGTGAAGGCGGCGGTGCGGGCGCGCAGCTTCTCGGCCTCGAAATCAAGACCGGACTGCGAGAAAAGGTCGACGGCGATATCGCGCTGGATCCAGCCCTGCAGCAGGGGCTTGTCTTTCGCGGGATCGGGCCGGACCACATCATAGCTGTCGCCGTTGGAGGCCACGACCGTGGTCCAGGGATAGGCGGCGCCGGCGGTCTCATGGACGATCAGGACGCCCAGCGCGCCCTGGCGGGCAGCCTCGTCGAACTTGTAGATCCAGCGGCCGTAGTAGGTAGCCGCCTTGCCGCCGAATTTGCCGGCCACCGCGTCGCCGGGGCCGGCCTCGAAGTCAGGATCGTTGATCAGGACGACGGCGATCTTGCCCTTCAGGTCGACGCCCTTGAAGTCGTCCCAGCCGCGTTCCTTGGCGGTGACGCCATAGCCCACGAAGACCAGCGGGGCATCGGCGACCTGGACGCGTGGGACCGGGCGCTGGGTCCAGACCATCACGTCCCTGACTTCGGAGAGCGGGGTCGTGGTCCCGCCGGCGGTGAGGCTGAATTTCGCGTCGCCCTGCTGCACCTGGAAGCGGACCAGCGGCACGGCCTGGGTCCAGCCGCCGTTGTCGCCGGCGGGCTTGAGGCCAAGGGCTTTGAACTGGCCGGTGATGTAGGCGATCGTCCCGGCCTCGCCCGGGCCGCCCGGGGCGCGGCCGGCCAGAGCCGGGTCGGCCAGGGCCTTCACGTGGGCGGCCAGGCGGTCGGGGGAGATGGGATTGGTCTGGGCGGAAGCGGCGGTGGCGATGAAGGCCGCGGCCGCGAGGGCAGTACTCAGGATGCGCATGGCGCAACCTAGCCATAAATCTCCTGGTGGCCAGTGGGGTGATCTCCCGCCCCCCTCGCGGATAGAGGGCTTGTGGGCGGGTGGGCTGGCCAAGTCCGCCGTCGTCCCTACGATGCCGTAATTCAGGACAGGGGGATGGGCGATGCGGATGAAGATGTTGGGCGCGGCCGTGGCGGCCTTGTTGCTTGGTTCTGGCGCGCCGGCCTCTGCCGCCAACTTCACCATTGCCGACGTGCTCAGCTACCCGTTCGTAAGTGGACTGGTGAGCGCGCCGGGGGCGGACCGGATCGCCTGGGTGCGGATGGTCAGGGGCGTGCGCAATGTCTGGGTCGCCGACGGCCCGGCCTATGCGCCGCGGCAGGTCACGGCCTTTGCGGCGGACGACGGGCAGGAGCTGATGGAGCTCACCTTCTCGCCGGACGGTCAGGTGCTGGCGTTCACGCGCGGCGGCGACCACGACGCCAACTGGCCGGCCAAGGGCGGGCTGGAGCCCAACCCGACCTCGAGCTCCACGCAACCGAAGGTGATGCTGTGGGCCGTGGACCTGAAGGCCGCCAGCGCAACGGCGGTGCAGGTGGTCGAGGGCGACGCACCGGCGGTCTCGGCGAAGCACACGCTGGCCTATGAGAAGGCCGGTCAGGTCTGGACCGCCAGGCTGGACGGGAGCGAGGCGCACCGCCTGTTCTTCGACCGGGGGCGGAACGCGCACCTGGCCTGGTCGCCCGACGGGTCGAAGCTGGCGTTCGTGTCGAACCGCGGGGACCATGCGTTCATCGGGGTGTTTTCGGGCGAGGCTGCGCCGCTCTCATGGCTGGCGCCCTCCACCGGTATCGACGACGCGCCGGTCTGGTCGGCCGACGGGGCGAAGATAGCCTTCACGCGGCGGCCGGGCGCGGGGGGCGCGCCCGAGCCGCTGCTGACGCAGGTTCCACAGCCCTGGTCGATCTGGAGCGCCGACGTCGCCAGCGGCTTGGGCCATCGGGTCTGGAAGAGCCCCGACACCCTGCGCGGCTCCTATCCGACGGTGGCGGGCGAAGCGAACCTGCACTGGGCGCCGGGCGGGCTGCTGACCTTCCTGACGACCGAGGACAACTGGCCGCATCTCTATGCGGCGCCCGAGGCGGGCGGGGCGTCCAGGCTGCTGACCCCCGGCGCCTTCATGGTCGAGCATGTGGCGGTGAGCGCCGACGGCGCGACCCTCGTCTATTCGGCCAACACAGGGTCCGCCCCCGGCGACAACGACCGGCGCCACATCTTCCGGGTCAACGCCGCCGGCGGGGCGCCGGTGGCATTGACCCACGGCGAGACCCTGGAGTGGACGCCGGCCATAGCGGGCAAGACCGCGGCCTTCATCGCCGCGGACGCCAGGACTCCCCCGGCGGTGGGGGTGGTCGATCTCGCGGGGTCGGGGGAGAAGCTCCTGGCCGGTCAGGCGGCGGACCCGGCCTTTCCCGGCGCGCGGTTCGTGGTCCCCAAGCAGGTGACCTTCAAGGCGGCGGACGGTCTGACCATCGACGGCCAGCTCTTCCAGACGCCCGATACCAAGATTGGGGGCGGGGCGGTGAAGGCGCCGGGCCTGATTTTCGTGCACGGCGGGCCGCCGCGCCAGATGATGCTGGGGTGGTCCTACATGGATTACTACACGCATGCGTATGCGATGAATCAGTACTTCGCGGCGCACGGTTTCACGGTGTTGTCGGTGAACTACCGGCTGGGCATTGGCTACGGCTTCGACTTCCAGCATCCCGACCATGGCGGCGCCAGGGGGTCGTCGGAATACCAGGACGTGGTGGCCGGCGCGCGGTTCCTGCAGGGGGCGGCGGGCGTCGATCCGGCGCGGATCGGCATCTGGGGCGGGTCCTACGGCGGGCTGCTGACGGCGCTGGGCCTGGCGCGCAACTCCGACATCTTCAAGGCCGGGGTCGATCTGCACGGCGTGCACGACTGGTCAGCGCAGTCGCCCGACGGCGGGGTCAGCGCGCGGCTCCGTTACGAGCAGGGCGACCTGGCGGAGGCCAAGGCGGTGGCCTTCAAGTCATCGCCGGTGGCCGATGTGGCGACCTGGTCATCGCCGGTGCTGCTGATCCACGGCGACGACGACAGGAACGTCCCCTTCAACCAGACCGTCGACCTGGCGCGTCGGCTGGAGGCCAGGGGCGTCGAGTTCGAGGAACTGGTGCTACCCGACGAGATCCACGGCTTCCTTCGCTATGGTTCGTGGGTGAAGGCCGACAGCGCCAGCGTCGAATTCCTGACCCGCCGGCTCGGCGCGAAGCCGCCGAAATGATCCTGCATATCAACGGCTATCCGGGGGTCGGCAAGCTGACGGTCGCACGGAAGCTGGCCGAGGCGCTGGACGCCAGGCTGGTGGACAACCACTCAATCTATAACCTCGCCTTCGCCCTGACCGACTACAAGTCAGTCGCCTATTATCAGACGCTGGAGGCGGTACGGGCGATCGCGTTCGCGCGGGTGCTGGAGCTGCCGGACGAGACGCCGGTGATCTTCACCAACGCCCACATGATCGATTCGGAATGGGGCAATTCCAACTGGGATTCCGTGGTCGACCTGGCCCGGCGGCGGGGGTCGCGGCTGCTGGTCCTGGTGCTGGACTGCGCACCGGCGGAGAACGACCGGCGGATCGTCTCGCCGGAGCGCGCGGCCAAGCGCAAGCTCACCGACCCGTCGAAGTTCACTGGCGGCTGGTCGGGGCGCGAGCTGATCGACCGCGACGGCGACCACATGGTCCACATCGACACGACCGGCCTTACGGCGGACGAGACCGCAGCCCTTGCGCTGGCCTGGGTTCGGGAGACGCAAGGGCTGGGCAGGGCTTAGGTCGACGGCTCAGGCGGGCGGCCGTCCCGGGATCTTTCGGACCACGCGGGCGCCGCTCCACAGCTCCATGGCCCGCCCGTCCTGGCGATTTTCGGCCTGGATCACGGCGTCGTTGTCGCCCTCGGACTCGAAGTCGTCGGCGTCACGAATCCGGCCGCCGTCGTCCAGGAAGTACAGTCGATAACCGGACATTGTCGCCCCAGCCCCAAAAGCGAACCACGCTCAGATAACAGGTTATCGCTACAACATAAGTTAGACTGCCTTGCATCGGCCAAAACGTCGCAGGCCCCGGCGGCGGAAAGTCCAAACGAAAAGGGCCAGCGTCTCGCGACGCCGGCCCCTCTAGATTTGCGCGGTTCTTTTTATGCCTGTCGCGCGACGGCCGCTGAAACCGGAAGACCACTTTCAGCTGTCACGCGCCGAAGAACCGGCGGTCAGTCCTCAGGCGCTTTGCAGCTGGCCTGCGGACATCTTGCCGTTGCGCGGGTCCTTCTCGAGCTCGTAGCTGAGCTTCTGGCCCTCATGCAGCGACGCGAGGTTCGCGCGCTCGACAGCCGAGATGTGCACGAACACGTCTTGGCCGCCGTCATCGGGCTGAATGAAACCGAAGCCTTTTTGGCCGTTGAACCACTTCACGACACCAGTCGCCATATCGTATCCCCTTCCGGGTCTAAGTATTCACGCGCCCAAAGCGGGCGGCGTGATCAAAATTTCGGAGAGGGCCGAGGGCGTTTCCGGCTCTCGACTTTGTTGTCGAGGGTGGAGAGCAGGCGAGCCAAAACGATTTTCGATGTGCACGTTCTTTCATGAACTGGCGCAAGGGGCAAGGAAAAACTGCCCGCATTTGCTGAAGCTTGCTGACAGCGCCCTGTTTTACATATAGATTTCTGACGTCTTAAACATTTCATAACCATCCCCAGCCGCGGACCGACATGCCGCGCCGAGAAGGATCACCGACATGGCCATACGCGGCGCAGCCGATCGCGAGACCCTCACCGTTGCCCGGCATGAAGGCCGGTGGGCCGTCGAACATCAGGGCGAATTCTCCGACCACACCTCCGAGAAGGAAGAGGCCAAGGCCGCCGCCAACAAGCGCGCGCGGGCGCTGCAGGACCAGGGTCGGCCCTGCCAGGTCCGGGTCAGCGGCGAACACGGCTTCTTCGCGGACGCCTGATCATGTCCATGCCCCCCCGCACCCCCACCCGCCGCCGTGGCTCCGCCGCTGAAGAGATGCGCCTGCTGATCGACCAGGCCACCGAGGACGGCGCCGAGCGCAAGAAGATGGTCCTGCGCATGACCCTGCGCGACGTCTCCGAGCTGAAGCGCGACCCCAAGGTCGCCAGCGAGGACATTGCCTACAAGGATGGCGAGATGCGCTACCTTGGCATTCCGGTCGCCCAGGGCGGCGTCACCACCTCAACGCTCGACACCTCGGGCGCGCCGGTGATCCCGCCGGTCGTCGAGAAGCCCGCCAAGGTCAAGAAGGTCGCCAAGCCGCGCGTCACCAAGGCCAGCAAGGCGAAGGCCGAAGCTGAAGCCGCCGCCGCCGAGGCCCTGGCCGCCGGATCGCTCGCCGAACCCGACTGAGACCGAGCTGAGCCGAAAAACGCCGGCCGCTCCGCGAGGAGGGCCGGCGTTTCCATGTCCGCGGCCGGTCCTATTTCAAAGCGGCCTGGATCGTCTTGGCCTTCTCGATGTGCATCTGGACCTTCGGCACGGCCTTGGCGGCGCCGGCCTTGAGGCCCGCGTCGCCGCCCGCGTCGGCATAGCCCTGCATAAGGGTCAGCGCCTCGCCGTGGGCGGCGACCTGCTGGTCGATGTAGGTCTTGTCGAAGTCGCCGGCGGAGGCGGTCTTCAGATTGTCGACGAAGCCCCGGCGGCGCTCGTCGAGCTTGGCGGCCGGGGTCTGGCCCGCGGCGGCCACGAGCGGCTTCATCTCGTTCATCATCGCCGTATGCTCGACGACCATCATCTTGGCGAAGGCCTTGATGTCGGCGTTCTTGGAACGAGCCTGAGCCATCTTCGCAGCCTCGACTTCATACATGTCGCTCTGGCTGGCGTTGGACACAAAGGCGCCGGTGTCGTGCGAGCCGAGCGTGGCGGCCGAGGTCTGGCCCACCGCGGCGCCGACAGCGTCCTGCGCGGCGCCCGTGGCGTCGGTCGCGGCCTGGGCGGCGTCGGCGACAGGCTTGTCGGCAGGCTTGGTGCAGGCGGCCAGCGAGAGGGCGGCGGCCGCGGCGGCGGTCAGCAGGAATGCACGTTTCATAGGGGGAGGTCTCCTTGAGGTGGCAGGAAAACAGCTTCGGCCGCGCTCGGTTCCCGATGCCCTTGGCTGCCGTGGGGGCGGTCATGCGAAGCTGACGCTCTAAAGCCATGGGAGGCATGCAATGCGACGGATTGGGTTGATTGTGCTGGCGGTCGCCGCCGCCCTGACGCTGGGCGCCTGCGCGCGACGCGACATTCCCTGGCCAACGCTCGATGCGAAGTACGCGAGCCCGGCCTCAAGATACGCCGATCTGCCGGGCGGCCTGCGCGTCCATTACCGGGACGAAGGCAATCCGGCGGGGCCGCCGGTAGTGCTGGTGCATGGCTTCGCCGCCTCCCTGCACGCCTGGGAGCCCTGGCGCGCGCGGCTGGGCCAGGACTATCGGGTGATCAGCCTGGACCTGCCGGGGCATGGGCTGACCCGGGCGCCGGCGGGCTACGCCGCCTCGAGCGACGGCAATGTCGAAGTGGTGGACGAGCTGACCCGCCGGCTGGGAGCACAGCGCTTCGTGCTGGCCGGCAATTCCATGGGCGGCGCAGTGGCGTGGAACTACGCCCTGCAGCATCCCGACCGGCTGCGCGGGTTGATCCTGGTGGACTCCGCAGGCTGGCCCACCCCGCGCCGCAAGGGCGACGGACCGCCGGCCATCTTCAAGCTGCTGGGCAATCCGGTCGGCCGCGCGCTGCTCAAGAGCCTCGACCCGACGCCGCTGGCGAAGAAGGGGCTGGCGTCCGCTTACGTTGATCCCAGGCTGGTGACGCCGGAACTGATCGCGCGCTACACCGACCTCGCCCGCGCGCCGGGGCACCGCGACATCCTGCTGACCATGCAGAACCGGGGGCGAAGCCCGGTGACCGCGGAGACCTTCTCAAGCATCCACGCTCCGACGCTGGTGATGGTGGGCGAGGCGGACAAGGTGATCCCGCCGGCCCAGTCGCGGTCGCTGGCCGCCGCCATCCCGGGATCGAAGCTGATCGCCTATCCGGGCGTCGGCCACGTGCCGATGGAACAGATCCCCGACCGCTCGGCCGCCGACGTGCTGACGTTCCTGAAGAGCCTGCCGCCGGCAAGCTAGTCGCCTCGGGGCTTGCCTTGCGGCGCAAGGCGGCCGATGGCTCCCGCATGAGCCAGGACCCGATGACCCCCGACCCGCAGGACCGTGAAGCCGCCCGCCGCAAGCTGGTGGGCCGAACCATGGTGGTCCTGCTGCTCACCCTGGTCGCGGTCTACGTCTACTTCACGTTCCGCAGCCAGGGCTGAGACGGGCCGCAACCAGAGCTGACAGCCCGGCCTACTTGGCTTCGGCCTGGGCCTTCATGGTAGCGACCAGGGCGGTGAACTGCTTGGTCCGACGCTCCTTGTCAGCGGCCTTGGCCTCCGGCGTCTTCAGCGGCTCGGCGTCGTAGATCAGGGTGTAGAGCAGCTTCGACTTCTTCGCGCCGTCGGGACGGATCTCCACCGTACCGTGATAGTCGATCGGCGATTTCGGCTGCGAGTAGGTGTAGGACCACGCGGTCTTCGCCACGAGCACCTCGTCGACGCGGCCGGCGATGCGGCGCACGGCGCCCACTTCCCCATCCTTGCCGGACGTGATCTCGCAGGTGGTCTTGAACCAGGCGCCGATGTCGCAATAGGCCGAAACCTTGGCCCAGGCGACCGCTGCGGGCTTGTCGATCGTGGTTTCCAGCGGAATGGTGACGAACTCGGCGGCGGCCGCCGAGCCAGCGGTCAGCGCCAGCGCGGCGATGGCGGCGGCGGCAAGGTGCAGTCTCATGGTCTGTTTCCCCCATTGGTTTGTTCGACTTTGGCCACGCGACGCGGCGGAAGCCAAGTTGAAGTGTGATCGTTTCACACCTGTTGCGATCCTGGTTGTGCTGGCGCTTTCCGGCGGTGCGCAGGCCGAGGGCTACAGGGCGCCGCGCACGGCGTCCGGCCAGCCGGACCTGCAGGGGATCTGGGCCATGACCTCGCTCACCGAGCTTGAGCGGCCGCCGGAGCTGCCGGCGCGGGTGGTCACCGAGGCGCAGGCCAGGGCCTATGAGGCCAAGCAGGACGGCACGCCGGGCATCCCCAACGACGTTGTGGGGCAGAACCAGGCGGAGTGGTGGGAGACTGGCGCGAAACTGGGCCGAATCGACGGCCATCCGGTCAGCTCGTGGCTGATCGACCCCCCAGGTGGTCGGCTCCCCTATTCGCCGGCCGGCCTGAAGGCGCTGCGCGCGGCGCAGAAGGCCATGGGCGCAAGCTTCGATGGACCTGAATCCCGGCCGGCGCCTGAGCGCTGCGTGACCGGGTCCAGCAGCGCTACCGGCGCGCCGATGCTGAACGGCGCCTATAGCAGCCTGATCCAGATCGTGCAGACGGGAGCCGATGTGGTGATTGTTGCCGAGATGAACCACGACGTGCGGATCATCTCGCTCCGCGCCGCCGCCCCGCCGCCGGCGGCCCGCGACTGGTCGGGCCTGTCGGTAGGGCGATGGGAGGGCGACACCCTGGTGGTTTTAACGACCCAGTTTCACCCCCAGGCCGGGTGGCGGCCGCCAAGCGGGCTCTACCTGTCGCCGAACGCGCGGGTGACCGAGCGCTTTACGCGCACCGGCAAGGATGAGGTCCGCTACGCCTATACCGTCGAAGATCCGACGGTGTTCACCCAGCCCTGGCGCGCCGAGATGCCGATCCTGCGCAGCGCCAAACCGATGTTCGAATACGCCTGCCACGAGGGAAACTACTCGCTGGGCGGGGTGCTGGCCGGGGCCCGGGAGACCGAACGCGCGGCGAAGGCAGCCGGGAAGTAGCGCGCCTTTCCTGTCCCGCGCGCCGCGGGAAAGGAAGAGTTCAGCCCAGCTTTTCCAGGTCGGCGTCGGAGATGTCCTCGTTCGAGTAGACGTTCTGGACGTCGTCGTCGTCGTCGAGCATTTCCAGGAGCTTCACGAGGGTGGCGACGCCGTCGCCCTCGACCGGCGTGCGGGCCTTGGGGCGCCAGGCGATGGTGGTCGACTGGGCTGAGCCCAGCGACGCTTCCAGGGCCGCGGAGACCTCCGAGAGGTCCGCGAAGGCGGTGTAGATGGTGTGGCCTTCCTCGCCGGACTCGACGTCCTCGGCGCCCGCCTCGATGGCGGCCTCCATGACCTTGTCCTCGGACCCCGCCCGCGGCCCGTAGACGATCTGGCCGACCCGGTCCCAGGTGAAGGCGACGGAACCGGTGGCGCCCAGGTTGCCGCCGTACTTGGAGAAGGTGGAGCGCACGTTTGCCGCGGTGCGGTTACGGTTGTCGGTCAGCACCTCGACGATGATGCCGACGCCGCCGGGACCAAAGCCTTCGTAGCGGATCTCGTCATAGGCCTCGGCGTCGCCGCCGCTGGCCTTCTTGATCGCCCGGTCGATGACGTCCTTCGGCAAGGACTCGGCCTTGGCGTTGTTCACCGCCAGGCGCAGGCGCGCGTTCATGTTCGGGTCGGGCATGCCGGCCTTGGCCGCCACGGTGAGCTCGCGCGAGAGCTTGGAGAACAGCTTGGACCGGGCGGAGTCCGCGCGGCCCTTGCGGTGCATGATGTTCTTGAACTTGGAATGTCCGGCCATGGGCCCTTGCGGTGGGTCAATGAAGAGAGGGAGCGCCGCTTCTACTCCTGGGGCCGTCGGTTCGGAACCCCTGCCATGCGCGGGGGTTAGTCGGGGCGAAACAGATGGAGACTTCACGATGAGCGAACATGCGCACCAGAGCGTGGACGGCATCGGCGACGACGTCGGGCCCGTGGAGACCAACGGCGAGGTCGTTCACTGGATGGATCCCAAGCCGCTGACCGTCGGTCCAGCCGGGATTTCGGCCGCGGCGGCCGGCGCCTTTGCGCTGGGCGCGGTCGCCGCGGTGGCGGTGCTGGCCCTGATGCATCTGCTGGGGCCGGACCGCCGCTTCGAAGGCCCGCTGCGCCGCTGGCGGTTCAGAGCCTAGCTCCGCCCCAGTCGGGCGGATGGCTAGACCGCCGGCTCGCAGTCCAGCTTGTGGATATTGCCGCCCAGCAGCCGGTAGATGGCGTCTTGCGGGACGTCCTGATGGATTGTGTCGTGACGGGCGAGACCGCCGTAGGCGCCGCGGAGCAGGCGCCCGGCGACGCCATGGCTGACGACGATAGAGCGGCGCTCGGGCTCCGGCGGCTGGTCGCCGAGCCAGTCGGAGACGCGGGCGAACACATCTCCATAGGTCTCGCCGCCGGGCGCGTTGAAGAACCACTCGCGGGTGGCGAACAGCTCTGGGTGGCTGATGGCGACATCAGAGCGGAGCTTGCCCTCCCATTCGCCGCAGCCGATCTCGATCAGCCGCGCGTCGAGTTCGATCGGCAGGCCAAGGCGATCCGAGATCGCCTGGGCGGTGGCCCGCGCCCGGCCGGCCGGGCTGGCGATCAGCCGCCACGCCGCGGACCCGTCGCGCTCGACCAGGTCCCCCAGCAGGGCGGCCATCGCGCAGGCCTGGCGCACGCCTAGCGGCGTCAGGGCCGATTCCATGCGTCCCTGCATGCGGCCCTCCAGGTTCCACTCGGTCTCTCCGTGACGGGTGAGGTAGATCATTTCTTGCGGCGCACGACCGGGTGGGAGGTGGACAGGCCCCCGTCGACCGCGAGGGTCTGGCCGTTGACGTAGGACGCGTCGTCCGAGGCCAGGAACAGGGCCGCGTGGGCGATCTCGTCCGGCACGCCGTAGCGGGTCAGTGGATTGAGCTGGCCGATCCTGTCCTCGTTGCCGCGGGCGCGCGCGCCGTCGAAGATCGGCTTGGTCATGCCGGTCTCGATCAGGCCCGGCGCGATGGCGTTGATGCGGACGCCCGTGCCGTAGAGCTCGTTGGCCGAGGTCTGGACGAGACTGATGACGCCGGCCTTCGACGCCGAATAGGCCGGGCCGCCGGCGCCGGAGCGGATGCCCGCCACCGAGGCCGTGCAAAGGATCGCGCCCTTGCCGGTGGGGATCATCACCGCCGAGGCGTGCTTTACGGCCAGGAAGGCGCCGATCAGGTTCACCCGCAGGATCTCGGCCCAGTAGTCGGCGGTCTGTTCGTGCAGCGGGGCGAAGCCGCCGGAGATGCCGGCGTTGGCCCAGACCACGTCCAGCGACCCAAACGCCTTCTGGGCGCGGGCGATGTAGTCGACGACGAAGGCCTCGTCGCCGGCGTCGCCGACGAGCGCTATCGCATGGCCGCCGGCCGCCTTGATCATATCGGCGGTCTCGTCGACCGCCTCGGCCCGGTCGCAGCAGACCATGCGCGCGCCTTCGCGGGCGAAGAGCAGCGAGGCGGCGCGGCCGATGCCGCTGGCCGCGCCGGTGATGACGGCCGTGCGGCCTTCGAGACGTCCCATGGTTTTCAGTCCTTATGCGTTCGGTCTGGCGCGGCTGGCCGCGGTGGTGATGGCGTCGAGGAAGATCTCGTGAAGGCCGGGCGGCAGGTCGTGGCCCATACCGGGGATCATCCTCAGCTCCGCGCCGGGAATGGCCGCGGCCGTCGCCTCCCCACCCAGCGGCGGGACCAGCGGATCGGACGCACCGTGAAGCACTACCGTGGGGACCTTGAGGCCCTTCAGGCGCTCGGTGCGGTCGCCGTCGGCGCGGATGGCGTCCATCTGGCGCGCCACGCCGGGCGGGTTGAAGGCGCGCGCATGCTCGGCGACGGCGCGCTCGCGCAGCTGCGCATCCGTCCAAGGATATGCCGGGCTGCCGATGACGCAGGCGTTCTTCACGCCGTGGGCGAGGAAGGCCTCGTAGTCGGCCTTGGGGTCGGGCGCGGCGGTGTTGAGGACGGCGGCGGCCTCGGGCGTCGAGCGCAGGGTCTCCGGCTCGCCGGTCGCCGACATGATCGAGGTCATGGAAAGCACGCGGTCGGGGTGGTTGAGCGCGATCGTCTGGACGATCATCCCGCCCATGGAGACGCCGGCGATATGGGCCTGTTTGACGCCCGCCGCGTCGAGCACGGCGATGGCGTCGTCGGCCATGTCGGCCAGGGTGTAGGCCTCCGTTGGCCAGGATGAGAGGCCGGCGTCGCGGTTGTCGAGGCGGATGGCGCGGTAGCCCTTCGCCACGAGCTTTTCGCAGAAGTC
Source organism: Caulobacterales bacterium (assembly GCA_038203295.1). Lineage (GTDB taxonomy): Bacteria > Pseudomonadota > Alphaproteobacteria > Caulobacterales > Caulobacteraceae > Phenylobacterium. The sequence continues at coordinate 8,130 of JBBREC010000026.1, read as the reverse complement.
GGCAGGCCAGCGGGTCATCTGGGAGCCCAGGCCGTTGATCAGCAGGACAGTCTCGGGTTGGCCGTCGCCGAAGGTTTCGTACTCGATCTCGACAGAGCCGTTGCGGGCGCGGGGCATGGGCGTCTCCAGAAAGTTCCTCCCCAACGGGGGAGGTGGCGCGAAGCGCCGGAGGGGGTCAGCGCAGACCTCGGAGGACCCCCTCAGAGCTCCCCCGAAGGGGAGCAAGGGTTTCCGTCACGGGATCAGCAGCACGCGGCCGACGGCCTGGCGGCTTTCGATGTAGCGGTGGGCTTCGGCGGCTTCGGAAAGCGGGAAGGTCTTGTCGATCACCACCTTCAGCTCGCCCTTGGCCACGTCGGCGATCAGCTTGGCGATGTTGTTGTAGACCCGCTCGGTGCCGATCTCGGCGCCCAGAAAGACCCCGGAGAGCGAGCGGTTGCCGCCCATCATCGAGCCCACGTCGACCTTGGCGGGCTCGCGGCCGGCCTGGCCGACCATGGAGACCCGACCGCGGTAGGCCAGCGACAGGATCGAGGCCTGCAGCGTGGGACCGCCGACCGGATCGACGATCACGTCGGCCATGTGCTTGTCGGTGAGCCGCGCGACCTCCTGCACAACGTCTTCACGCTGGTAGTTGATGCCGTGGGTGAGGCCGAGGCTCTTGAGTTTTTCCAGCCGCTCGTCGGACGAGGCGGTAGCCAGGATCATCGACGCGCCGGCGCGGTGGGCGAGCTGGATGGCGGCGACGCCGACGCCCGAGGCGCCGGCCTGGATCAGGACGATCTCGCCCTTCTTCATGCGGCCGAACTCGAAGAGGCAGTCGTCGGCGGTCCCGAAGGTAACCGGGATGACGGCGGCCTGGCGGATGTCCATGCCGGGTGGCAGCACCCAGGCGCTGCGGGCGGCGACGGCGCGCAGTTCGGCATGGCTGCCGTAGGCGCTGGTGGTGGCGACCTTGTCGCCGACCTTGATCGTGGTGACCTCCTCGCCGACCTCGATGACCTCGCCGGAGGCCTGGTAGCCGACGATGTGCGGCGTTGACGCGAGCGCGCCGCCGAAGCGGTTCAGGGTGTCGCCGCCCTCGATGGAGACGGCCTCGACTCGCAGGACGATGCCCTTGCGGTGGCATTGCGGGTCGGGGACATCCTCGTACTTCAGGACGTCGGGTCCGCCGTTCTTGTAATAGACCGCAGCCTTCATGGTGGCGTTTCCTCATTGCCCAGTTTGGCAAACATCTGTTTGACAGCACCCATTCCACGGCGAACTTTCGCGCGCAAGACGAAGGAGACCCCGATGGAGCTGGCGAAGCCGCGGATCGACATCGGCCTTTCGACCAACGCCCTGGAGCCGATGCTGGCCTTCTGGCAGGGCGAGGCGGGGATCGCCTTCGACCACCTGCTGCCGATCCGCCGCGGGCAGGACCAGCACCGCCACAACGCCGCCGGCAGCGTGCTGAAGGTCAACCACCACGCCGATCCACTGCCGGCCAATCCGCCCAGCGGCTATCGGGAGCTGATCGTGGCCCGGGACGGGATCGCCGCGCCGCTCGCCCTGGCTGACCCGGAGGGGAACCGCCTGACCCTGGTCCCGCCCGGCCACGATGGCGTGACGCAGGTCGGCGTGAAGCTGGCCGTGCGCAGCCTGGAAGCTCACCGGCGGTTCTATGGCGAGGCTCTGGGCCTGCCCGAAACCCGCCCCGGCGTATTCCGCGCCGGCGAGAGCCTGATCTTCCTGGAAGAGAGTCCCGACGCCCCCGCCGACGCCGAAATGCGCGGGCCGGGCTGGCGCTACATCACCTTCCAGGTGTTCAGGGTCGACGCCGAGCATGCGCGGGTGCTGGCGGCGGGCGGGCGCGAGGCGCTTGCGCCCATTACCCTGGGGACGACCGCGCGGATTTCCATGGTCCGCGACCCGGACGGCAACTGGATCGAGCTGTCGCAGCGTGCGTCGATCACCGGCAGCCTGGCCGTCGAGGCGCCGGCGTAGACAGGCCGCGCGGGCTCCGCGATGCTCCCGGCGACAACGGGAGGATTCACATGACGCGGGCTCTGGTGCTGGGCGGTGGCGGCCCTGTGGGAATCGCCTGGGAGAGTGGGCTGATCGCCGGGCTCGCCCGGGGCGGCGTGGACCTGGGCAAGGCCGACTTTACCATGGGCACCTCGGCGGGGTCGTTCGTCGGCGCGCGGCTGGCGATGGGGGCAGACCCCGTGACGCTGGCCGATCCTATCCTGGCGGAGGCGGAGCGCACGGCGGCCGCGCCGCGCGACAGCGGGTCAAGGGCGCCGGCGGACCTGTCGAAACTCATGGATCTGATGGCGGAGACGCGCAGCGGACGGCGCAATCCGGCCGAGGTCCGCGCCGAGATCGGCGCATTCGCCCTGGCCGCCGAGACGCCCGGCGAGGCCGAGTTCATTGCCAGCTTCGGGCGCACCTTCGCGGACCTGCCGGAGACGGCCTGGCCGGAGCGGGGCTTCGCCTGCACGGCAGTGGACGCGCTGGACGGCGCCTTTCGCATGTGGACGAAGCAATCGGGCGTCGGCGTGACGCGGGCGGTGGCCTCCAGCTGCAGCGTGCCGGGCGTCTATCCGCCGGTGACGCTGGCCGGGCGGCGCTACATCGACGGCGGGATGCGCTCCCCGACCAACGCCGACATGGCCGCGGGCTATGACCTGGTGGTTGTGGTCGCCCTGCGGCTGGGCGCGGCGGCGGGCGCGGCGGCGGGCGGCATCGAGGCGCAGTTCGACCAGGAGATCGAGAGCCTGAAGGAGGGCGGCGCGACAGTGGTGGTGCTGACCCCCGACGACGCCAGTGTCGAGGCCTTCGGGCCGAACCTGATGGACTTCCGCCGGCGCGCCGGCGCGGCACGGGCCGGCCTTGTGCAGGGCGAAGGCCACGCCGCCGAGCTGAAGGAATTCTGGAGCTAGAGCTGGTAGCCGTAGCGGCTGAGATAGGGGAACCGGTCGAAGCGGTCCGGCCAGGGCGCATCGTCCGCGCCGACCTCCTCCAGGTCCCAGAGGTTGGGTTGGCCAGGCGGCAGGGCCAGCAGGTTGAGGTCGCCGCGCCAGCGGGCGGGCTTTGAACCCTTGAGCGGCGCCGCGCAGACGAACGGCGCATAGAACCAGAAGAGCCGGTAGCCGAAATGGCGCATCAGGCCGGCGTTGGTCTGCACCTGCTCGCGGTCGGACGGGTTCGCCTCCAGCAGCCAGATGGCTGACCCCTTGGACAGAAGACCCCCGGCGCCGGCGAGAACCTGGGCCTCGAAGCCCTCCACGTCGACCTTGATGAACGCCACGTCGGGCGTGGCGACCTCGTCCAGGGTGCACATCCTGACCTGTTCGGTGCGCACGGCGCCGGCGAGGCCGAAGCCCAGGGCGCCGAAGTTGCCGGTGCTCGACAGGCGATTGGCCGGGAAGCTGGCCAGGCCCGTGGCCGCGCCGGCCGCGGCATGGGTCGGCTCGACATTGAACAGTCGGTTGCCGAAGGCGTTGGCGGCGAGCACGCCGGCAAGGCCGCGATGGGCTTCCAGGGTAAGCACCCGCCAGGCGGGATGGCGCTTGGCGACCGGCAGGGCGATTGCCCCGATGTTGGCGCCCACGTCGATGAAGGTCCCGGGCCCGCCGGCGGCGGCCAGATAGTCGCCGATCAGGTCGGCCTCGGGCCGGGCGAATTCGCCATGGTCGCGCAAACAGGCGCCGACCGCGTCGTCCAGGCGGGGATAGAGGAAGGTCAGGCCGTAGGCTTGGGTGACCGCGAGCATGGCGCAGCGGTGCGTAGCCGTGGCCGGCTTGTCAATGCGCCGGGTGGGTCAGCTGTTCTTCATCACGAAGCCGCGGATGGCGGCGATGATCTGGTCCTGGTCGTCGGCGGTCAGATAGGGGTGCATGGGCAGGCTGATCACCTGGCCCGCCTTGGCGTCGGTGACGGGCAGGCCGCCGGGGGCGGTTGGATAGCCGGAATAGACCCCCTGCCGGTGGATCGGGATCGGGTAGTAGACGGCGGTGGGCACGCCCTGCTCGCGAAGCTGGGGACCCAGAGCGTCGCGACCCCCTCCCGAAGTCTGGGGCAGTTCGATGGTGTACTGCGCCCAGACGCTGACGCCGCCCGAGATCACCGTCGGGGTCTTTACCAGGTCGCACAGGCCCGCAGCGTATCGGTCGGCGACGCGGTTGCGGGCCGCGATCTCGTCCTCGAAGATGGTCAGCTTCTGCAGCAGGACGGCGGCCTGAAGGGTGTCCATCCGGCTGTTCATCCCGATGCGGACGTTCAGGTATTTCGGGTCAAATTCGAAGGTCTTGCCTTCGATATCGGACTTCACGGCCTGGCCGTGGACGCGCAGCGAGACCAGCAGGTCGTGCAGGCGCTCGTCCTTGCAGAGCACCGCGCCGCCGTCGCCATAGCAGCCCAGCGGCTTGGCTGGGAAGAACGAGGTGGTGGTGACGTCGGCCCAATGGATCGGGTGTTTGGCGTCCAGCGTGCATCCGAAGCCCTGGGCGCTGTCGGAGATCAGCTTCAGGCCGTGCCTGGCGCAGATCTTCGCGATGGCGGGATAGTCCGCGGGCCCGCCGAACAGGTCGACGGCGATCACCGCGCGCGGCGCCAGCCTGCCCTCCCGCTTCACGGCTTCGATGGCCGCCTCCAGGCTTGCCGGATCGAGGTTGTATGTATCGGGGTCGATGTCGACGAAGACGGGGCTCGCGCCCACCAGCGGCATGACCTCGGCGGTGGCGGCGAAGGTGAACGACGGGCAGAAGACGGCGTCGCCCGGCCCGATTCCCCAGGCCATCAGCGGCAGTATCAGCGCCTCGGTGCCCGAACCGCACGACAGCGCGAAGGGCGCCTGGCCGAAGGCGGAGAGCTGTCGTTCGAACTCGGCGATCTCGGGGCCCATGATGTAGGCGCCTGAGCGCACCACCTTGAGGATGGCGTCCTCCAGCGGCTGGCCGAGTCGCTGGCGCTGGGATTGCAGGTCGATGAACGGGATCATGGGCTCAGGCCTCGGGAACGTGCAGCGGGCTCATGCCATGCGTCGCGCCCAGGCCCAAAACACGCTTGATGACCGGGTGTTGCGCTCTCCAAGACGTGAAGTCGCCGAAGTCACCGATGCGAGCATGCTCATATCGGGCAAACGGGGGACTTGAGACATGACGGCGACGGCCATTCCAGGACGAAGGAGCCTGGGAACGTTCCATCTGTGGATGGCGGGCATATTCGTGCTTATCGCGTTCAGCGGTTTTGCTGAGACCTACTGGATGCAGCTCCCGGCGGGGACCTTCACCGGCAAGCCGCTCCTGCACCTGCACGGCGTGCTGTTCTCGGCCTGGACCCTGTTTTATCTCTCGCAGACCTGGCTGATCGCCAGCGGCCGGACACTGCATCACCGCGCCTGGGGTGTCGCCGGGGTGTCGCTGGCGACGGCCATGGTGTTCGTGGGCCTGGCGACCGGCATCGCCAGCATGAACAAGTCCATCGCGGAGGGTTACGCGGAGACCGCCAAGGCCTTCGCCATCGTGCCGATCACGGCGGCCTTCCTGTTCGCGATCCTGATCGCCTGGGCGGTGGTCGCCGTAAAGACGCCCGAGACCCACAAGCGGCTGATGATGCTGGCCACGATCGCGATCCTGCAGGCGCCGCTGGGTCGGTTCTTCTTCCTGACGCTTGGCGGCGGCGGTGGCCCCGGCTCGCGGCCGGGCATGGGGCCGCCCGCGCCGGTGACGACCACGGTGGGGCCGGGCCTCGTCGCGGCCCTGCTGATCGTGGCGGCCGTCGTCTATGACTGGCGCAAACGCGGAAAGCCACACCCGGTCACGGTCTGGGTCGGCGCGGCGATCGTTGCGGTCGAATTGCTGCGCGTGCCCCTCAGCGCAACGCCGCAGTGGCGCGCCATCGCCACCGGCTTCAGCGCGTTCGGCGCCTACTAGAACAGCACCGGCGGCAGGAAGACCGTCAGGGTGGCCACCACCTGCGGGCCGCAGATGCCGGGGTTGAAGCGGCCGCACTGCGTACGGGTGAGGCTGGTGTCGACGTACCGCAGGTCGAAGCCCAGCGTTTTCCAGGTCGTCGCCGCGCCCAGGTTCCAGTAGGCGCGATCCTCGCCCCTGGCGATCCAGCGGTAGCCGACGCCGGCGTTCAACGTGACCTTCGGGGTGACCCGGTAGGAGAGTTCCCCCTCCAGCCGCTTGGCCTGGCCGGAGCCATAGGACGCCTGGGGCACGAAGCTGGTGACCGCGCCCAGCGTCAGCCTGCCCTCGGTGTGCCTGATGCCGAGCTTGGCCTGGAAGAAGTCGTAGGTTGGTCCGAACGTGCCGTTGTCTGGGAAGGCGGTATACATGCCCTCCAGATTCAGCTCGGTCTTGTGATGGTCGAAGTCGAGGTTCCGGCCGGCGTAGAAGTCGAGCTCGTACGAGGTCTTGCCCGGGTCGTTGAAGTCGACCTGGTAGGCCGAGAGGCCGGCGTACCAGCCGTCAGGCCGCCAGTAGTGGACATTGGCGTAGACCGCCGCGTGCCCATCGGAGTTGCTGTTGCCCTGGTAGCGGTTGTCGCTGGTGATGTTGATCTGGGAGAAGAGGCCGCCCTTGGTCTCGGCCTCGGCGGGGCCCGCCGAGGCGGCGACCAGGGCTGCGATCGCGGTGTTCAGGAGAGGGCGCATGGAGAGGTCCTTGGCTTGATGACGATCAAGCTCTAGCGCCGGCAGCAGTCCTGCATTACTGAATTGGCTTCATGAGTGATATCGATGCGAATCAACTCCGGCGCCTGGACGGCGGCCTGCTGCTGGTGTTCCGCGAACTGCTGCGGACCCGGCGGGCCAGCACAGTGGCCGAGCGGCTGGGCCTTTCCCAGTCGGCCATCAGCCATGCGCTGGGCCGCCTGCGGGACCTGTTCGACGACCAGCTGTTTATCCGCCGGCCGCACGGGTTCGAGCCTACGCGCCGCGCGCTGGAGCTGGGACCGCAGATCGACCACATCATCGACCTGGCGGGCCAGGCCATGTCGCCGAACGCCGGCTTTGACCCGGCGCGTAGTGAGCGCGTCTTCGTCGTCGGCGCCCCGGAATTCGTGACCGCCCTGATCGGGGCCGAGTTGATCAACCAGCTCCGCCAGCGCGCGACCGGCGTCACCTTCGTGGTCACGCATATGGCCGAGGAAGACGCGTTCAAGGCATTGCGGCAGGGGTCGGTAGACCTGGCCCTCGGCCGGTTCGGCGCGTCACGGCCCGGCTTCGTGACCGAGCACCTCTACGACGACCGTTACTGCGTCGCGGCCCGCAAGGGCCACCCGAAGGTCGCAGGCTCGATCGATTTCGAAGGATACCGGACCATCGGCCACGTCTTTGCACGTTCGGAAAGCGAAACCGGCGGCGACACCGCCGACGATGCGCTGTCCATCGCCAGGCTGGCAGCCGTACCGCAGTGGCTGACGGTGCTGGTGCTGGTCGCCTCCACGGACGCGTTGGCGACCTGTCCGCGCAGACTGGCGGAACGGCATGCGGAGAAGCTCGGCCTGCAGGTCCTTGACCCGCCCTTCGTCCCGCTGGTGATCAGCGTCTCGTCGGTCCGGCGCTCCGGCGTCGACGACGCCGGCGTCACCTGGTTCCTCGACCAGGTGCGCCAGGCGGCGATGGCCTGAGCTAGATCTGCCGGGCGCGGCCTTCCCAATAGGGCGCGCGGACCTTGTTGCGCTGGATCTTCCCGGCTTCGGAGCGGGGCAGTTCCGTCACGAAGTCGACGCTGCGGGGCACCTTGAAAGCCGGCAGATTCATCCGCGCGAAGGCGAGAATCTCCTGAGTCAGCTCTTCGGACGGGTGGAAGCCCGGCTTCAGCATGATCACCGCTTTCACCTGCTCGCCCCACTCGTCGTGGGGAACGCCGACGGTGGACGAGTCGGCCACGGCGTCGTGCTTGATCAGCTCGTTGTCGACTTCCTGCGGATAGATGTTCACCCCGCCGGAGATGATCGTCTCGGCGTTGCGGCCGGTGAGGAACAGGTAGCCGTCCTCGTCGAAGAAACCGACGTCGCCCATGGTGAAGTAGTCGCCGACCCGGTTGGCGTTGGTCTTGGCCTCGTCCTTGTAATAGGTGAAGCCGCCGCCGGGCGGCAGCTGGTGGTAGATACCGCCGGGGACGCCGGTGGGCA
>JBBREC010000025.1:0-26249 GCA_038203295.1 Caulobacterales bacterium | reverse complement strand
CTTCCAGCGATCCGGCCAGCGCGCCCTGGCCCTCACGGGCGGCGGCGACGTCGAGCCAGGGGCGGTGATCGGCGGGATCGAGGAGGGCCCGGCGCAGCGACGCCCGCTCGGCCCGGCCGAAATCGCGCATGGCGCTGGCTTGGGCGTAGATGGTGTTCTGCAGGCGCAGCAGCACCGCGCGGTCGCTCACCGGCGCCATCAGGCGGTCCAGCCGGTCGGCCACGTTGGGGGTCAGGCCCGCGTGCAGGGCGCGGCGGGTCAGTTCGGACGGCAGCACGACACGACCCTCCGAGAACGGATCCAGCGCCAGCGGCCCCTCTTCGGTCTCGATGCGCAGCAGGAAGTGGCCGGGAAAGTCGACGCCCTGGACGCTCAGGCCGCATTTGCGGGCCGCGTGCAGGTAGAAGACTCCCAGCGCCACCGCCAGACCCTTCCGCCGCTCGGCCACCGACAGGATGTCGGCGTTGTCGGGGTCTTCGTAGGTGAAGAGGTCGCCGCCCAGGCGCAGATCGCCGGCCATGGCTTCGGCGATCGCCTCCTCGGCGCTTTCGCCCTTCAGCCGGTGCGACAGGCGCTCCACGGCGCGCGCGGCCAGCTCGCGGGCGGCCTGCGGGTCGCGGGTGGGGTCCTCGTGGATGGCGCAGGCGATGGCGGCCTCCAGCAGCGGGAAATCGCCGTCGGAAGCCGCGCCGGCCTCCCTCAGGATTGTCTCGGCCTCTTCGCGGCCCATTACGCAGCCCTTTTTACTCGCCCTTCCAAGCGTCGCGAATATGCCTCGGCAACCTCCCGGGCGCGAGGGCGATCAGGTCGAGGCGCACCGAGGCCCCGGCCAGCGCCGGGCGGCGGGCGGCCAGGGTTGCGGCGGCGCGCCGCAGGCGGTCGCGCTGGTCGAAGGTCACGGTCTCCAGCGCGGCCAGCAGGTCGGCGCGGCGCTTGACCTCGACGACCGCCAGGACCTTGCCGCGCAGCGCCAGCAGGTCGATCTCCGCCTGTGGGGTCTTCAGGCGAAATCCGAGGATCCGATAGCCCTTGGCCATCAGCCAGATGGCGGCCAACACCTCCCCCCGACGCCCGGAGATCCGGGCGGCCCTTCCGCGCGCGGACCGGACCTCGTTCACTTTGCTTCTGCCCGCAGAGCCATGGCGCGCTGGTAGACGTCGCGCCGCGACAGGCCGAGCGCCTTGGCCACCTCCGCCGCCGCCTCGGCTGGGCGCAGGCGGCTGAGGGCGTCGGCCAGCGCCGTGTCGATGTCCACCGCCGTGGCTTCGACCTCGTGGCCCGGTCCCACGAGGATGACGATCTCACCCTTCGGCGCGACGAGCCTCGGATCGGCGGCCAGCGTCGACAGGGGCCCCCGGTAGAGGGTCTCGTAGAGCTTGGTCAGCTCACGGCAGACCACCGCCTCGCGGTCGCCGAAGACGGCGGCCATGTCGGCCAGGCTCGCGGCGACCCGAGAGCCGCCCTCAAAGAAGATGAGGGTCGCCTTCAGCGGCGCCAGCTCCTCCAGAAAGGTGCGCCGCGCGGCCGACTTCGGCGGCGGGAACCCCGCGAACAGGAATCGGTCGGTGGGCAGGCCCGCCGCGGACAGGCTCGCCAGCAGGGCGGACGGACCCGGGATCGGGAACACCGGATAGCCGGCGGCGGCGGCCTCCCGCACGATGCGGTATCCAGGGTCGGAGACCAGCGGAGTGCCGGCGTCCGACACCAGCGCCACCCGCTTGCCCTCGGCCAGGGCCGCCAGGGCCTTCGCCCCGCCGCGCTCGGCGGCGTGCTCGTCATAGCGTTCAAGTTTGGCCGACAGGCCATAGGCCTGCAGCAGCTTGCCGGCCACGCGGGTGTCCTCAGCCAGCAGCAGGTCGGCGGCGTTCAGCACGTCAAGCGCCCGAAGCGTGATGTCCCGCAGGTTCCCGATCGGCGTCGCCACAATGTAGAGCCCCGGCGCCAGCGGCGCGTCATCCAGGGCGGGTGGGGCGATGTTGCGGGCCATTTGGGGAGGGTTCGCTGCGAACGACGCGGAAGGCAAGGCGCTTAGGTCGCCAGCTCGGTGGTAAGTCGGTCGAGCACAAGCCGGCCCGCCGCCGTGGCGCGCACCCGGGCCGGGTCGTCGGCGAGGAGGCCAAGCGTCACGAGGTCGGCGATCTTCTGCGGCGCGATTGCCAGGGCCGTGATCTCGGTGAGGGCCACGCCGTCGGTAATCCTCAGCCCGCTCAGCAGGCGCTCCTCGGCGGCCTCGACGGGGCTCAGCGCTTCCCGGGTTGCGAGCCCGAGCCCGGTTTCCAGCACCGCGGCGATGTAGTCGGCGGGCCGCGGCTCGGCCTGGGTCGCGTGCCGGACTCCGTCCAGGGTGATGCGGCCGTGGGCTCCCGGACCTGCGCCCACGTAGTCCAGGCCCTGCCAGTAGACGAGGTTGTGGCGCGAACGGGCGGCCGCTCCACGGGCATGGTTGGAGACTTCATAGGCCTCGAAGCCCTCGCCCTGCAGTACGGTCTGGGTCGTGTCGAACAGCGCCGCGCCGGCGTCTGCGTCGAGCGGAACCAAGCTGCCGCGCGTCACCGCCCGATCGAACGCCGTGCCGGCCTCGATGGTCAGCTGGTAAGGCGAGACGTGTTCAGCGCCGAGACCGATGGCCCGGCGCAGTTCGTCGGCCCAGGCGACCGGCGTCTGCGCGGGCCGGGCGTAGATCAGGTCCACCGACAGGCGGGGAAAGGCCCGCGCCGCCGCCCGCGCCGCCCGGATCGCGGTCGCCGCGTCGTGGTTGCGGCCAAGGAAGGTCAGCGCCTCGTCCTCCAGCGACTGCAGGCCCAGCGACAGGCGGTTTACGCCGGCCTGGGCGAACGCCTCGAACCGGGCGGCCTCGGCGTCGGTGGGGTTGGCTTCGAGGGTGACCTCCAGATCGTCGGCGGGCGCCCACAGCCGGCGCGCCGCCGCCACGATCTCGCCCGCCCAGGCCGGGTCCATCAGTGAGGGCGTGCCTCCGCCCAGGAACACCGAGACCAGACGCCTTGGCCCGGTGATCGCCGCCTGCGCCTCCAGGTCTGCCACGATGGCGCCGGCTAGCGCCGCCGGCTCATGGCTGCCGGCCCGGTTCTTGAAGACGTTGAAGTCGCAGTAGGGGCAGATCCTGGCGCAGTAGGGCCAGTGGACATAGATGCCGAGGTCCGGTCCGCGCTGGACTGGCAAGGTCGTCACAAGAGCGCGGCCTTGAGCTTCACGAAGGCCCGCGCCCGATGGCTCATGCCGTCCTTCTGCAGGGCGGGCATCTCGCCGAACGTCCAGGTGTGACCCTCGGGGATGAAGATCGGATCGTAGCCGAAGCCGAGGGTCCCGCGGGCCGGGAAGGTCAGGGTCCCGTCGATGCGGCCCTCGACCACCACCGCCGGGCCGCCCGGCCAGGCGACGGCCAGAGCCGAGGTAAACCAGGCGCTGCGGTCGTCGGAGCCCGATTCTTCCAGTCGTTCTTCCACCTTTGCCATGGCCAGGTCGAAGTCCTTCGACGGGCCGGCCCAGCGCGCGGAGTAGATACCGGGAGAGCCGTCCAGCGCCGTCACCGATAGGCCGGAATCGTCGGCCAGGGCCACCAGCCCACTGGCCTCGGCCGCCGCGCGGGCCTTCAGCAGCGCATTTCCGACGAAGGTGGTTTCGGTCTCGTCCGGTTCGCCGAGGCCGAGCTCGCCGGCGGTCACCAGCACGAAGCGGTTCTCCAGGATCTCAGCCAGCTCGCGAGCCTTGCCGGGGTTGTGGGTGGCCACCACCAGCCGCGTTCCGGGCTCCAGCTTCAGCGCCATCGAGTCATCCCTTTTTCACGATCGCCGGACCATACCGCCGGCCCGGTGTGTTGCATTGCGAAAGTTTAATATCGTTACTCGATGTTAATTTGATCGCTAATCGATGTTCGCGTATTGAATATCGGCATGGGAGCAAGGAATTGCTCCACCCACTCGCTGCACTGCAGCAAGACTCGAAACAAGGAATCGACCCATGACCAAGCTCCTGATGCAAACCTTCGACCGCGCCGCGCTCAGCTTTTTCCTCGTGCTCGCCGCGACCCCCGTTCTCGCTCTCGTCGCCGCCGGCGCCATCCGCTAGGCTCGCCCGAAGTGAGCGCTGACCGACCCGCTCCATTGGCTGCAAAAGCCACTCGGGCGGGTCTTGGCGTTGGAGGGGTGAGAATGCGCGCGCTCGGACCTGGATCGGTATCCAGCTTCCTGAAGATCATCCTCGACGTCGTCTATGTCGCGCTATGGATCAGCCTGGGCGCCGTGGCCCTGGCGCTCCTCGCGGCTCTGCTGTTCAGCTTCAATCCCGATCTCTTCCCCGCCGTCATGAGCACCGAAGTCGCGCAGGTCGCGAGCAAGGGGCCGGTGTTCGCGGGTATGCTGCTGGCCTTCGCCCTGTCGATCGCCGGCGTCCTGGTGATCGTCGATGCGCTCCGCCGGATATTCCTGACGCTCACGGCCGGCGACCCCTTCCACCCGAACAATGTGCGCCGCCTGCGCCTGGTCGGCGTCATGCTGGCCGCCCTGGAGGTCAGCCGTTACGTGATGTGGAGCCTGATACCCCTGATTCCCGCGCTCAAGCGCGACGAGCCGAATTTCAACCTGACCTCATGGTTCTCCGTCCTGGTGGTATTTGTGCTCGCCGAGGTGTTCCGGGAAGGCGCCCGCCTTCGGCGCGAAGCCGAACTGACGATCTAGGGGCCCGGGCATGCCGATCCGCGTTCAACTCGACCGGGTGCTGCTTGAGCGCCGTATGTCGCTGACCGAGCTGGCGGACCGGGTCGGGGTCACCATCGCCAACCTCTCGATCCTGAAGACCGGCAAAGCGCGCGCCGTGCGCTTTTCGACGCTCGCCGCCCTGTGCCGCGAGCTCGACTGCCAGCCCGGAGACCTTCTGCTCTATGAGAGCGGCGCCGCCGATGAGCTGCCCGACGATGAGGATTAGACACTACCGCATTGCGGTAAAATCCTGTGGCGTTGCGGCGCAGACTGAAGCCTGGCTGTAAAAAACCTTGAAATGTCAGCGACCCAACCCTAAGTGCACTGCAACATACCGCATTGCACAAGGAGATCGTCATGGTCGCCACGATCCAGAAATTCTTCGAAGCCCTTTTCGCCCCGCTCGCCAAGGAACTGGCGCGCATGCCGCCCTCGGCGTTCCGCCACCTGGTGCTTGCCGGCCTCTAAACCGGCCGCTGCAAGGCGAATATCTGACCGGGCGGCAGGGCGACCTGCCGCCCGTTTTCGTTTTCGTCAGCCGCCGGTGGCTTCGCGCTGCAGGATGCAGAGCTCGCCGATACCCTTGCGGGCGAGACTGAACAGGCTCGCGAATTCGCCCTCCGAGAAGCCGCGCTTCTCGCCCGTGGCCTGGATTTCCACGATGTCGCCCTTGCCGGTCAGCACGAAATTGGCGTCGGCCTCGGCGTTGGAATCCTCCTCGTAGTCGAGGTCGAGCACCGGCGTGTTGTTGAACACGCCACAGCTGATCGCCGCCACCTGGTCGAGGATCGGGTCGGTGGTGAGCACCCCTTCGTCCAGCAGGTATTTCGTGGCCAGTCGTAGCGCGATCCATGCACCGGTGACCGAGGCCGTACGCGTGCCGCCGTCGGCCTGGATGACGTCGCAGTCGAGGCTGATCTGACGCTCGCCCAGCGCCTTCATGTCGACCACGGCCCGCAGGGACCGACCAATCAACCGCTGGATTTCCTGAGTGCGTCCCGACTGCTTGCCCTGGGCGGCCTCGCGGCGGCCCCGGGTGTGGGTGGCCCTGGGCAACATGCCGTATTCCGCGGTCACCCAGCCCTGACCCTTGCCGCGCAGGAAGCCGGGAACGCCTTCTTCCAGGCTGGCGGTGACCAGCACCTTGGTGTGGCCGAAGCCGATCAGGCAGGAGCCTTCGGCATAGCGGTTGACGCCCGTCTCGATGGTTACGGTGCGCAGGACGTCGGCCAGGCGTTCAGATGGGCGCATTGATGGACCTCCTAGGTCGACGTCCGCCTTGCGCGGAAAGAGGCCGCGCTTATCCTAGATCGGCAAGGCCCAGTCCATGGGCGCACGACTGAAGAAGCTCAACACGCCCCAGTGACCACCTCTCTCTTCGCCCGCGGACCGTCCCTGCCGGAGCTCGACGAGCGCGCCCGCGAGATCTTCCGGCGCATCGTCGAAAGCTATCTGGATACCGGCGAACCGGTTGGGTCGCGCACCTTGGCCAAGGGCGGCCTGTCGCTGTCGCCGGCTTCGATCCGCAACACCATGCAGGACCTGACGCAGCTCGGCCTGCTCGGCGCGCCACATGTCAGCGCGGGTCGGCTGCCGACCCACGCGGGCCTGCGGCTCTTCGTCGACGGCCTGCTGGAGGTCGGCGACGTCGGCGAGGATGAACGACGCACCATCGAGGCGCGCCTGCACGCCCATGGCCGCAACTTCGACGACGCGCTGAACGAGGCGAGCTCGATTCTCTCCGGCCTGGCCGGCGGCGCGGGCGTGGTTGTGACGCCGATCCGCGATGCGGGGGTCAAGCACGTGGAGTTCGTGGCCCTGGGTGTCGAGCGGACGCTGGCGGTCATGGTCTTCGCCGACGGCACGGTGGAAAACCGGCTGATCCGTCTGCCCGCCGGCGTGACCCCGTCAGCCCTCACCGAGGCCTCAAATTTCCTCAACAGCCGCCTGCGCGGCCGCACCCTGGTCGAGGCGGCCGTCGACCTGAAGGCCGATCTGGAGCGCGCCCGCCGCGAACTGGACGAGACCGCCGCGCGGCTGGTCGAGGACGGGATGGCGGCCTGGGGTGGTGGCGGCGACGCGGACCGTGCGCTGATCGTGCGTGGCCGCGCCAACCTCCTGGAAGACACCCAGCAGCTCGACGACCTGGAGCGGGTGCGCTCGCTGTTCGAAGACATGGAGCAGAAGGAACAGCTGATATCCCTGCTCGACGGGGTGCGCGATGGGCAGGGTGTGCGCATTTTCATCGGCGCGGAAACCCGGCTCTTCTCGCTTTCGGGTTCCGCCGTGATCGCCGCACCCTATATGACGGGCTCGCAGCGGGTGCTGGGCGCGATCGGGGTGATCGGTCCGGCCCGGCTGAACTATGCGCGGATCATTCCGTTGGTGGACTACACGGCCAAGATCCTTGGCCAGGTGATGAACAGTTAAAGACGAGACGGGTACAGATGTCCGACGACCATTCCCCCGACGCCGCCGACGAATTCATCGCCGATGAGCTCGAAGGCCAGATCGCTCTCCTGAAGGCCGAGGCCGCGGGCCTTAAGGAACAGGCCCTGCGCTACGCCGCCGAGGCCGAGAACACCAAGCGCCGCGCCGAGCGAGAGATGAACGACGCGCGCGCCTACGCCATCCAGAAGTTCGCCCGCGACCTGCTGGGCGTCGCCGACATCCTGGATCGCGCCATGGCCGCCGCGCCAGCCGATCCCGATCCGGCGATGAAGAACTTCGTGGTCGGCATCGAGATGACCGGCAAGGAGCTGTTGGGCGCCTTCGAACGCAACGGCCTCAAGCGCGTCTCGCCCGCCCGAGGCGAGAAGTTCGATCCGCACAAGCACCAGGCGATGATGGAGCTGCCGGACACCGACGTGACCCCCGGCGGCGTGGTCGATGTGATGCAGCCCGGCTACGAGTTGCTGGGCCGCCTGCTGCGCCCGGCCATGGTCACGGTCGCCGCCAAGCCTGTCGCCGCGGCCGCTCCGGAAGGTGCGCCGGCCAACCCCTATTCCGCCGGAGACGACGGCGATGCGGGCGGGTCGGTGGATCGGCGCGCTTAACCGCTGCGCGCCTCTTCCCCGGGCCGGCAAAATGGCTAATGTCGCAAGTCCCTTCCACTTGGGGGCGCGGGCCGCGAATCGCCCCCGCGCGGTGCGGTTCGGACTTGAGACATGAAGCTGACGATCGAGCGGGCTGCGCTCCTTAAGGCGCTGGGTCACGTGCAGAGCGCGGTCGAGCGCCGCAACACCATTCCGATCCTGTCCAACGTCCTGCTGTCGGCCGAGCGCGACCGGCTGACCTTTTCGGCCACCGACCTCGACATGGAGATCATCGACCAGGCCATGGCCCAGGTGGACCAGCCCGGCCAGATCACCGCGCCCGCCCACACCCTCTATGAAATCGTCCGCAAGCTGCCGGAAGGCGCCGACGTCTCGCTCAGCTTCACCGGCGAGGATCCGCGCCTGACCGTGGCCGCGGGCCGCAGCCGCTTCAACCTGCCGGTCCTGCCGGCGGGCGACTTCCCGGTGATGAGCTCCGATGGCCTCTCGGGCCGCATGACCGTCGACACCGGCGACCTGATCCGGCTGATCGACAAGACCCGCTTCGCTATTTCGGCGGAGGAGACCCGCTATTACCTGAACGGCCTCTACGTCCACACCGTGGTCGAGGACGGCGTTCAGAAGCTGCGCGCGGTGGCGACCGACGGCTCGCGCCTGGCGCTGGCCGAAATGGCCGCTCCGGAAGGCGCCGCGGGCGTGCCGGGCATCATCGTGCCGCGCAAGACCATCAACGAGGCGCGGCGCCTGCTCGACGACGCCGGCGAGAGCGTCGAACTGCAGATCAGCCCCCAGAAGGTGCGCTTCGATTTCGGCGGCGCGGCGCTTACCTCCAAGGTCATCGACGGCAACTTCCCCGACTACGCCCGCGTGATCCCCAAGGACAACACCCGCATCGTGATGGTGGACTCCAAGCTGTTCGCCAAGGCGGTCGACCGGGTCGCCACCATCTCGGCTGAGAAATCCCGCTCGGTGCGCATGGCGGTCGAAGGCGGCAAGTGCGTGCTGACCGTCCGCAACATGGAGGCCGGTCAGGCCGTGGAAGAGCTGGAGCTCGACTACGACGGCGACGCCTTCGAGCTGTCGTTCAACGCCCGCTACCTGCTCGACATCACCGACCAGATCTCCGGCGAGATGATGGAGCTCCGGTTCGGCGGACCCAACGACCCTGCCCTGGTTCTCGACCCGGCGGATGCGGACGTGCGCTATATCCTGATGCCGCTCAGGGTATAGGCGTCCGTCGGTAGGTGAAGTCGAAGCTCGGCTTCCAGGTCTTGCCGCCATCGCGCGATTGCTCGCCGGACTGGCGCACCGAGCCATCTGCGTTCGGCCGGTAGGTCATCCGCACCAGCGGGCCGGCCCAGACGCCGGTCAGGACCATGGCCTCGCCATTCCAGCCGCCGGTGAAGTCCGCCCGCGTCCCGGCCGCGTCGATCCACGTCTGCTTCCAGAGCTTCTCTGCGGGGACGTAGCTGTTCAGGCTGCCGCCGTCCTGGTGGTTCCTTGGCATCCAGTTCTCGCGGATGCCGCAGCCTGAATAGACCTTCTCGATCAGGCTCTCAGCAACCACATTGGCCTTGCCGGTGGGCGAGACGGTCCAGCGCCCGACCCAGAAATCGAATTCGCGATGCTGGGCGTCTTCGCACGGCGCCGGCCCGGCTGGCTGTGCGAGGGCGGTGGCCGGGAGCCCGAGGAGCCCCACGGCGATCAGGATGGTCCGGAACATCTGCTCACCCCTGTTCCGAGCCAGGCTAGGGCACGCGGCTTTCGCGCGCCACCACGCCTGCGACCAGCGCGGCGTCGGGGGCGACAAGCGGTCAGCGCCCGTGCGAGCCCTCAGACGGCTTGGCGTAGCAGGCCGCCGTCCAGGCGTACAACGGGCAGGGATTCGAAGGCCGGGCGGGCCAACAGGAAGCCCTGGATGTAGCGGACGCCGAGAGCGCGCAGCGCCGCCAGTTCGGCGTCGGTCTCGATCCCCTCAGCGATCACTGTTACGCCCAGTTGCGCGCACATCTTCATCACGCCGTCGACAATCACGCGGCGGGCAAGACTGCTGTCGACGCCGCGCACCAACGCCATGTCGAGCTTGATGATGTCGGGCTGGAAGCTGGCCAGCAGGTTCAGTCCGGCGTGCCCGGCCCCGAAGTCGTCGAGCGCCGTGCCGAATCCCATTTTCCGGTAGCTTGCGACAATATTGGCGACGTGCGCCGGGTCCGCCATTTCCTCGTTCTCGGTGAACTCGAAAATCAGCCGGTGGGTGGGAAAATCGATCGACGCCGCCGTGCGCAGGGTCAGCTGGATGCAGGCGGCCGGAGAATAGACCGCGTTCGGCAGGAAGTTGATCGACAGCTTTGCCGGCGTCGCCAGCAGACCCGCCCGCGCGGCGACCTCGATCGCCTTGACCCTGCATTGCTGATCGAAGGCATAGCGATTGGCGGCTGTGACTTTGTCCAGGATTCTCTGCGCCGAGGTGTCGCCGGGACTGCGGACCAGCGCCTCGTAAGCGAACGGCATGCCGATCTCGAGGTCGACGATCGGCTGGAACGCCATGGAGAATTCGAAGTCGATCGCTTCGCCATCGCGGCACCCGGCGCAAGGTGGCGGCTTGTCGGCGCGTGTCATGGTGGCCCTTCACGATTAATCCCCCGGCATCCTAGGGGGGAGTCGTAAAAGGTTCGTACGGCGAAGCCTTGAAGGCGGCCGGCTCAGTGCCCGTGCGAGCCCTCATAGACGCCGGGCGCGAGCCGCTCGTTCTCCAGACCCTCGCTGCCGGTCGCCAGCACGAAGCGGCGGTCGCAGTAAGGGCACTCGACGAAGGCGCCTTCGCCCATTTCCAGATAGACCCGCGGATGGCCCAGCGCGCCGCCGACACCGTCGCAGGAGATCCGCTTGGTGCGCACGGTGACGATCTCGGCGATCGGGCCAGGCGAGGTGAGCGCGGGCTTCGCCGGCTGCGGCTCGGGCTTCTTGGCCTTGACGGGAGCTTTGCGAGCCATGGAATTCGAACCCCTGCTTGGCGCTGACGCGCCGCGCGCCTAGGTATGCGACGCGTGGCCGCGCCGTCAACGAATGGAAACTCACTTGGAACTGCCTGATTACGCGATCGAGGCCAGGGGCCTGGTCAAGACCTACGCCGCCACCAAGACCACGCCCGAAATGCACGCCTTGCGCGGCATTGACCTGGCGATCCCGCGGGGCTCGATCTTCGGCCTGCTGGGTCCCAATGGCGCGGGAAAGTCGACCTTCATCAACATCCTGTCGGGCCTCTGCCGCAAGACTTCCGGCACGATCTCGATCTGGGGGCGCGACATCGACGAGCGGCCGCGCGACGCCCGCGCCGCCATCGGCGTCGTGCCGCAGGAGATCGCCGCCGACCCCTTCTTCACCCCGCGCGAATCCATGGAGGTCGCCGCCGGCATGTACGCCGTGCCGAAGTCCGAACGCCGGACCATGGAACTGCTCACCGCGCTCGGCCTCGGCGACAAGGCCAACGCCTACGTCCGCCAGCTATCCGGTGGCATGAAGCGCCGGCTGATGGTCGCCAAGGCCATGGTGCACAATCCGCCGGTCCTGATCCTCGACGAGCCCACTGCCGGCGTCGACGTCGAGCTGCGCAAGCAGCTCTGGAACTACGTCCTGGAGCTGAACCGCAAGGGCGTCACCATCGTGCTGACCACCCACTACCTTGAGGAAGCCCAGGAGCTCTGCGACCAGATCGCCATCATCAATCGCGGCCAGGTGGTGGCCTGCGAGCCCACCACGACTCTGCTCGCCCGCATGGACACCCGAAAGGTTCTGGTGACGCCGGAGGAGCCGATGACGGCGGCGCCGGCGCTGGCAGGCTTCGAGACGGCGCTGCTGCCGTCCGGCGGCTTCTCGGTCATGTACCGCACGGGCCAGTCGACGGTGGAACAGGTGCTGGCCGCCATCCGCGCCGCCGGCCTGCACATCAAGGACATTTCCACCGAGGACCCGGACCTCGAGGACGTCTTCGTGTCGCTCACCTACGCTGCGCCGGAAGCTGCGGCATAGAGTTCCTACCCTACGGCGAGCAACTAGTTGGTCAGCACTCCGATATCCCGCCACCGGTAGGCCACCTCATAGAGCAGCTGGCCGCCAGGGCCAGGCTCGCGCCGGGGGGCCTGCGGCTCGCCGCCCAGGTGTTCGTAGAAGCCGCGCGCCCGGATGTTGTCGCGCAGGACCGAGATCGTCAGCGAGGTCGCGCCTTGCGCCGCCAGCGCGCGGGCCGTGTCGGTCATCAGGCGCTGACCGAACCCTTGGCCCTGCGCCGCGTGCAGCAGGTAGAGGGTGGCGATCTCCGCCTCGTCCTTGGCGCCGCTGCGCGAAGGTCCGCCGGCCGCGTAACCGGCGATCCCGCGGCGATCTGCGGCGATCAGGGTGACTTCGCCGGGGCCTGGATGCAGCAGCGCTCGCCCGAACCGGCGCGCATGCCCCGCCTCGCTCATGCGGGCCAGGAAGGCGTCGGGGAGCAGGCCGCGATAGGTCTCGCGCCACGCGGTCACATGTACGCGGGCCAGGTCTTCGGCGTCCGACGGTCCAGCGGGAAAGACCAGGTAGCTCACGGGTGAACACGCTCCACGAGGATGCGGCATCCATCCACAGCTTGGGCTTGTTCGTGTGCGGTTCAAGGGGCTGCATGACGGGGCCGCATCGGCTAGCGTCGGCGCACGCCATGAACGCGCCGACTCCCCCCACCCTGCCCGATCCCGCCGCCGGCGCCTCGCCGGTGATGGCGCAGTATTTCGACGCCAAGTCGCGCCAGCCCGACGCGCTGGTGTTCTTCCGCATGGGCGACTTCTACGAGCTGTTCTTCGAGGACGCCCGGAAGGCCTCAGCGGCGCTCGGGATCACACTGACCGCCCGCGGCGTTCACGCTGGCCAGCCGATCGCCATGTGCGGCGTCCCGGTCCACGCGGCGGAGGCCTATCTCGCCAAGCTGATCCGCGCCGGCTTCAAGGTCGCCGTCTGCGAGCAGATGGAAAACCCGGCCGAGGCCCGCAAGCGTGGCTCCAAGTCGGTGGTCCACCGCGATGTGGTCCGAGTTGTAACGCCCGGCACCCTCACCGAGGAAGGTCTGCTCGATGCTCGGGGCGCCAATCGCCTCGCCGCCATCGCCGTGCGCGGCGGCCAGGCGGCCGTAGCCAGCGTCGAGCTTTCCACCGGTGAGGTGGAATGCCTGGCGACCAGCGTCTCGGGCCTCGCCTCGGCGCTGGCGGCGCTGGGCGCGGTGGAGATCCTGGTCCCCGACCGCCTGTTCGCGGACGAGGCGGTCTCCAACGCCCTGAAGGCCGCCGGCGGGTTCGTCCAGCCACTGCCCCAGGCCCTGGCCGAGCCCTCAGCGTCCGAGGCCCGGCTGAAGCGGCTCTACGGTGTCGACACCCTGGACGGGTTCGGGACACTCTCCGGCGCCGAGATCTCGGCGCTCGGCCTGATCGCCGCCCACCTGGAGACCACCCAGGCGGGGCGTCTTCCTGCGCTTTCGGCGCCTCGCAGAGCTGGCGAGGCCGACGTCATGGCCATCGACCCGGCCACCCGCTCGAGCCTGGAGATCGAAAAGGCCACCTCCGGCGGCCGTGAGGGCTCACTGCTGGCCGCCATCGACCGGACCGTGACCGCGCCCGGCGCCCGCCTGCTGGCGGCGCGCCTTGCCCGTCCGCTGCTTGACCCCGCCGTCATCGACGCGCGGCTGGATGCGGTGGCCTGGTTCTGCGAGCAGCGCGCGCAGCGCCAGAAGCTGCGCGAGGCGCTGAAGGGCCTTGGCGACATGGCCCGCGCGCTCTCCCGCCTGGCGCTGGGCCGCGGCGGTCCGCGCGATCTCGGCTGCCTGCGCGATGGACTTGGCATCGGCGAGCAGGTCTGCGGCCTCTTCGCCGCGACCCCGGATCCGCTGCGCCAGCCGCCCGCCGAGGTCGCCTCGGCGCTGCAGGCTCTGAACCCGTCCCTTGATCCGGACCTGGCGCGGTTCCGCGCCCTGCTGACCGAAGGCCTCGGCGCGGAGCTGCCCTCGCTGGCCCGAGATGGCGGTTTCGTCGCGCCGAATGTTCGTCCCGAACTCGACCAGGCCAGGGCGCTGCGCGACGACAGCCGCCGGGTGATCCTGCAGCTTGAGGCGCGGCTGGCCGCCGAGAGCGGCGTGAGTCTGAAGGTCCGCCATAACGCCGTCCTCGGCTATTTCGTCGAAACCACCGCCAAGGCCTCCGAGCCGCTGATGGCGGCGCCGCTGAACGCGACCTTCATCCACCGCCAGACCCTGGCCAACCAGGTCCGCTTCACCACCGTCGAGCTGGCCGACCTGGACGCGAAGATCGCGCAGGCCGCCGAGCGGGCTCTGGCCATCGAGCTGGAGACCTTCGAGGCCTGGCGCGACGCGGCCACCTCGGTCGCGGCCCCGATCCAGGCCGCGGCAGGCGCCGCTGCGCGGCTCGACGTCGCGGCCGGCGTCGCCGAATGGGCCGAGGATGTGGGCGCGACCCGCCCGCAGGTCGATCGCTCCACCGCCTTCGAGGCCGAGGCCGCCCGCCACCCGGTGGTCGAAAACGCCGTCCGTCGGGCCGGCGAGGCGTTCACCCCCAACGACTGCCGTCTGGACGGTTCAGGCGCCGGCGGGCCGAGGCTGGCGCTGGTCACCGGGCCGAACATGGCCGGCAAGTCGACCTTCCTGCGCCAGAACGCCCTGCTGGCCGTGCTCGCCCAGGCCGGTTGCTTCGTGCCCGCGAAACGCCTGCGGATCGGCGTCGTTGATCGGCTGTTCAGCCGTGTCGGCGCCGGCGACGACCTGGCGCGCGGCCGCTCGACTTTCATGGCCGAAATGGTCGAGACCGCCGCGATCCTGACCCAGGCGACGCCGCGCTCGCTGGTGATCCTCGATGAGATCGGCCGCGGCACCGCCACCTACGACGGCCTGGCCATCGCCTGGGCCTGTACCGAGGCGCTGCACGAGGTGAACCGCTGCCGGGCGCTTTTCGCCACCCACTACCACGAGCTGGCCGTGCTCGAAGGCCGTCTGGCCTATGTCGCCAATCTCAGCCTCAAGGCCAGGGAATGGAACGGCGACCTGATCTTCCTGCACGAGGCGGGCCCCGGCCCTGCCGACCGCAGCTACGGCGTCCAGGTGGCGAAGCTGGCCGGCGTGCCGCCCGCCGTCGTCGCCCGCGCCAGGGACGTGCTGCAGCGGCTGGAGCGTGAAGCGTCCGGCCCCGCCCACCTCGACGACCTGCCGCTGTTCGCCGCCGTCGCCGAGCCCGCGGTCAGCTACGGGCCGAGCCCCGCCGAAGAGGCGCTGCGTATCCTGGAACCCGACGGCATGAGCCCGCGCGAGGCTATGGACGCGCTCTATCGGCTGAAGGGCCTCCTGGCCTGACGTCGCCTGGGTCTTTCGCCTGAGGGGAAGACGGTCCTAGCCCTTCCGTCCCTTGCCCGCCGGCATGCTCGCCAGCCTTTTGGGCGTCTTCGAAGCGGCTTTGCGGCGTTTCACCTTCACCACCACCAGCGGGGCGCTGGTGCGGGTCAAGCGGCGCTGGCGAGCGTTGAAATCCGCGTTCGGGGCGAACTCCGCGTCGAGCCTGGGCGCCCATTTGACTGGCGCGGGCGCGCTGGGACCGAGCCCATGGCGGCGGCGCACCGCGTCATCTGCGGCGGCGCTTTCCGAGCGGGTCTGGGCCGTCGTTGCCGTCAGCATCTTCAGCCGCTGCTTGCGGCCCACGCCCCGGCCCGAGCCGGAGACGTAGCCGTTGGCGTTCCACCCCAGCAGGGTGGAGCCGCCGCTGTACGATCCCTTGCTCATCCGTCCCAAACGCCTGACTGAACCCGGCGCCCCCTCTGCCGGACGTCGCGCGCGGGGGGAAGTGCGGATGGGGCCTGCGCGGTTAACCGAAGCGTCCTATATGTCCCCCATGCCCCCCCGGCTTCGCCCGACCCGCCTGGAATACGTCGTCGACGGCGTGCGCATGCGCGCCCAGTTGTCGGCGGCGGCGCTGGAGGCCGGCGACGGCCCGGCGCAGCGCAAGGCGGCGCTGGAAATCCTCAAGGCGGCGCTGTTCCGCGGCCGGATGATCGCCAAGGAGCGGCTGGAGAACGGGGCCGGCGGGGTCGAAACCGCCCGCCTGCTCTGCGGTGTGACGGACGAGGTGATCAGCGCGCTGTGGGACTTCACCACGGTCCACGTGTTCCGCGCGCGCAATCCGACCGAGGGCGAGCGGCTGGCGCTGATGGCGGTGGGCGGCTATGGACGCGGCGTCCTGGCGCCCTTTTCCGACATCGATCTGCTGTTCGTGCGGCCCTACAAGCAGACGGCCCATGCGGAGAGCGTGATCGAATACATGCTCTACGCCCTGTGGGACCTGGGCTTCAAAGTCGGGCACGCTTCGAGAACTATCGAAGAGTGCATCAAGCTCTCCCGTGAGGACTTCACCATCCGCACCTCCATCCTGGAGGCGCGCCGGCTGACCGGCGACCAGAAGCTTGCCGAAGAACTGGTCAAGCGATTCCAGAATGAGGTGGTGCGCGGCACCGGCGCCGAGTTCGTCGCCGCCAAGCTTAAGGAGCGCGATGACCGCCACACCCGCGCGGGCGCCAGCCGCTACATGGTCGAGCCGAATATCAAGGAAGGGAAGGGGGGCCTTCGTGACCTCAACACCCTCTTCTGGATCGCCCAGTACCTGCATCCAGGCCAGTCCATCGAGAAGGTGCTGCAGCTCGAAATGTTCGAGCGCCGTGAGGTGCGGATGTTCATCCAGGCCTTCGACTTCCTGTGGGCGGTGCGCAGCCACCTGCATTTCGCCACCGGCCGGCCCGAAGAGCGGCTCACCTTTGACCTGCAGCCGGAGATCGCCCGGCGCATGGGCTATGGCGACCGTGGCGATGCGCCGGCGGTCGAGCGGTTCATGCGGCGCTATTTCCTGCTCGCCAAGGAAGTCGGTGCGCTCACCCGGGTGTTCGCCGCCAAGCTGGAGGCGGAGCGGGTCAAGCTCGCCCCGCGCGGCATCTCCCGCCTGCTGCCGGCGCGGAGGCCCAAGCGCAAGCCGCTGGACGAGCCGGGTTTCCTGGAGGTTGGCGGCCGGCTCGACATCGAGAGCCCTGAGGTTTTCGAGCGCGATCCGATCAATCTGCTGCGGCTGTTCAAGATCGCCGACGAACGAAATCTCGACCTGCATCCCGACGCCTTCACCGCCGCCACGCGGGCCATGGGGCTGATTACCTCAGCCATCCGCCGCGATCGCCACGCGGCCAAGGTGTTCATCTCGATTCTGGCCCACGGCCGCGACCCGCAGCGGGCGCTCACCCTGATGACCGAGGCCGGCGTGCTCGGCCGTTACCTGCCGGAATACGGCCGCATCGTCGCCCAGATGCAGTTCAATATGTACCACTCCTACACGGTGGACGAGCATACGCTGCGGGCCGTCGGCGTGATCTCCGACATTGCCGCGGGGCGCCACGCGGAGGACCACCCGCTCGCCACAGCGGTGATGCCGCTGATCGCCGACCGCGAGGCGCTGTTCCTGGCCATGCTGCTGCACAACACCGGCAAGGGCGGGGCGGGCGGCCAGGAGGTGGCGGGCGCGCGCGCGGCGCGCCAGGCCTGCGAACGCCTGGGGCTGGACCGCCCGAAGATCGAGCTGGTCGCCTGGTTGGTCGAGCATCACTTGGTTATGAGCGACACCGCGCAGAAGCGCGACATCGCCGACCCGCGCACGGTGGCCGACTTCGCGCGCATCGTGGAGACCCCGGAGCGACTGCGCCTGCTGCTGGTCCTGACGGTCGCCGACATCCGCGCGGTCGGCCCCGGCGTCTGGAACGGCTGGAAGGGCCAGCTGATGCGCGAGCTCTACGGCGCCACCGAGGCGGTGTTCCGCGGCGGCCGGGGCTCGGATTCGGCGGCGGCCCTGAAGCGCTACTACGAGAACGCGGCCTACGACGCCCGCGTCAGCCTGGCCAAGGCCGACCCCGCCTGCGAGCCCTGGGTCGACTCCATGGAAGACGCCTATTTCTCGGCTTTCAACGAGGGCGAGGTGCTGGCGCACGCCGCGCTCTCCCGCCGGGCCCAGTCCCAGCGTGGCGCGGCCGCAGAGGGCCGGGTGCGTCCCGACGGCTCGGCCGCCGAGGTGGTGGTCGCCGCCACCGACCGGCCAAGACTGTTCGTCGATCTCGCCGCGGCGATCACCGGCGGCGGGGCCAACGTGATGGGCGCCCGGGTCTTCACCTCCCGCGCCGGCCAGGCGCTGGACGTGTTCAACATCCAGGACATCACCGGCAGGCCCTACGGCGCCGACAATCCGCGCGCGCTCACCCGCCTGATCGAGCACCTGGAACTGGCGGCCCGCGGCGAACTTATCCCCGCGGAACGCCGCCGCACCCCCGACCTCGGCCACGCCGCCGCCTTCTCTATTACCCCAGCGGTGATGCTGGACAACGATGCCTCCGAGACTTCGACTGTGGTCGAAGCGTCGGGGCGCGACCGGCCCGGCCTGCTGGCGGCGCTCGCCCGCACCCTGGCCGACGCCGACCTCTCGATCCTCTCGGCCCACATCGACGGCTATGGCGAGCGCGCGGTCGACGCCTTCTATGTGGTGGGCCCGCAGGGCGAGAAGGTATCCGACGCCCGCAAGCGAAACGCCCTGCGCACCGCCCTGCTGGCCGTCATCGCCGAGACCGACGCCGACGAGCCCGCCCCGCGCGCCAACCTGCAGCGGGCCCGCGCCAGCGTGGCGCGCTAGCCGCCGCCGGCCGCGAGCGCGGCCATGGCCTCGTTGCGCAGACGCTGGCGGTCGATCTTGCCGTTGG
This sequence comes from Caulobacterales bacterium, assembly GCA_038203295.1. Classification (GTDB taxonomy): domain Bacteria; phylum Pseudomonadota; class Alphaproteobacteria; order Caulobacterales; family Caulobacteraceae; genus Phenylobacterium. The sequence goes on along the minus strand of JBBREC010000025.1, from coordinate 7,681 downwards.
CGTTGCGCGGGATCTCCTCCGTCCAGGCGTAGCGCACCGTGGGGCCCGGATCCCGGGCGACGCGCCGGGTCAATTCCTCGCGGTCGAACGCCTCGCCGGCCACCACCGCCAGCCAGCACTGGTCGATCCCCTGGGCGTCAGGCACGGCAAAACAGGCGGCGTCGACCACGCCGGGGCAGCCCATCGCCACGTCTTCAAGCAGGTTGGGCAGGAACTTCATCCCGCCGAAGTTCATCCGTTCGTCGGTGCGCCCGTCGACCACCAGCAGTCCGTCGGCCATCAGCCGGCCGAGGTCACCGGGGTAGAACCCGCCATCGCGGAAACACCTGGCTGTCGCCTCCGGGTCGCCAAGATAGCCGTCCGCGACCCGGTCGCTGAAGATCCGGATCTCGCCCTGCTCGCCGGGCGGGAGGACCTCCCCGTCCGACCCAACGACCTCGACCCTAACGCCCGGCACGGGGTAGCCCGCGGCCCCGGCGATGGTCTCCAGCAGCGCGCCGTCGGCCATGGTCGCGCTGCCGGACTCCGCGGCGCCGTAGCTGATCCGGATGTCGGAGCTCAGCCGCAGCCGGGCTTCCACGGCCACGGCGTTGGAGAGCACCGCGCCGGTGACCGCCAGCCGCAGGTCGGGCCGCACCGACGAGCCTGGTGGCAGGGCGCGCAGCAGGGTGCGAAGATGGCTGGGCGTGGCGCCAATGATGGTGGGGCGCATCGCCTCGATCTCGGCGCCCAGGCGCTGCGCGCCGATGCCGGCCACCAGGGTCGCACCGATCGACCAGGCGGCCAGCGCCATGGCCTGGCCAAGGCCCGAGTCCAGGCCGGTCAGCGACACCCACCGGCCATCCTTGCCGCAAAGATAGGTGAGCGCCGCGGTGCGGGTATTGGCCTCCAGCGCCCGCCAGGTCCTGGCGATCCGCCGCGAGACCTTGGTGGTGCCTGACGACAGCATCACGCGCACCACAGTGTCGGCGGAAACCCGGACGGGCGTCACGGGGATCGGGTTCGCCGCCAGCCGGGCCGCGACCCATGCCGGCGTCAGGGCGAGCTGTTTCGGACCTGTCGCCGCGTCGGAGTCCACCAGCCGCAGATCCGCGCCGGGGTCCTCCGCCGGCGAGGTCACCACGCCCAGCCGCGCGAGGGCCAAGACCGTGACGTGCCGCAGGTAGTCGTCCCGCATCCGTACGGCGACCACGCCCCGCCCAGGCGCCACGTCCAGGTCGCGCAGGCCGGCGGCGACCCGGTTGAGGTCGTCCTCGAGCTCGGCGTAGGTCGCCCAGCGCTCCGGGGTGATCAGCGCAAAGGCGCGGGGCTTGAAGCGGGCGTGGAAGGCCACATAGGCATCGAACATGGCGCGAGCTTAGCCGCGCGCGGGCCCTGCGCCAATTTCGCCCGCGCCGGCTCGGCTTCGGCGCGGTAGCTTGACGTCCCTCCCGACGCAGCCGACCAACGCCTCCGTGACGAAGACCCCCCAGACCACCGGCCCCGCGACCATCGCCCCCAAGCCGCAGGGCCTGCTGCGCTCCTCGGCGATCTATGCGGCGCTCACCCTGGTGAGCCGGTTCATGGGCCTGGCGCGCGACCTGGTCATTACCTCGCGGCTGGGCGCCAGCGGCATTCCGGCGGCGGACGCCTACTACACGGCGCTGGCCTTTCCGAACCTGTTCCGCCGGATGTTCGCAGAGGGCGCCTTCGCCGCGGCCTTTGTCCCGGACTATTCCAAGAAGCTCGCCGCCGAGGGTGAGGAAGCCGCCGACCGTTTCGCGGCCGACGCCCTGGCCACCATGGCGGCGGCCACCATCGCCATCACCCTCGTCTGCCAGCTGGCCATGCCCTGGCTCATGCGGGTCTATTCATACGGCTTCCTCGACCAGCCCGAGAAGTTCAAGCTGGCGGTGATCCTGACCCAGATCACCATGCCGTACCTGCCCTGCATGGTGATCGCCGCGCTGTTCGCCGGCGTGCTCACCGCGCGGGGCCGCTTCATCATCTACGGCCTCTATCCCACGATCCTGAATCTGGTGATGCTGGCCGCCGTCCTGCCGCAGAAGGATCCGACCCGGGCCGCCTATGCGGCCTCGATCGGCGTGGTCGTCGCCGGCGTTGGCCAGGCGGCCCTGTGCTGGTGGGGCGCGCGGATGGCCGGCGCCCGCATCGACGTCCGTCGCCTGCAGATGACGCCCCAGATAAAGGGCCTGTTGCGCCGCATGGTGCCCGGTGTGATCGCCTCCAGCGCCACCCAGGTGAACATCTTCATCTCGACCATGCTGGCCAGCCAGGTCGACGGCATGCGCGTCTGGGTCAATATCGCAGACCGGTTCTACCAGCTGCCGCTCAGCCTCGTGGGTGTCGCCATCGGCGTGGCCCTGCTGCCGCGGTTGTCGACCGCGATCCACCGGCATGATGCGGCCGATTCCCAGGCGGCCATGGACCAGGCGATGGTGTTCGCGCTCGCGCTCAGTCTGCCAGCCGCGGCGGCCCTGATGGCGATGCCGGGATACCTCGTCGAGGGCCTCTTCCAGAGGGGTAACTTCAACGCCCACGACGCAGCGGCCTCGGCGGCGCTGCTCTTCCACTACGGGTGGGGGTTACCGGCCTTCGTGCTGATCAAGATCCTGCAGCCCGCCTTCTTCGCCCGCGGCGACACCCGCCGCCCGATGAACTACTCCCTGCTGTCAGTGGGACTGAACGTGGCGCTGGGCGTCGGGCTGTTCTTCACGATCGGCTTCCGCGGCATCGCCATCGCCACGGCCGCGACCTCATGGATCACCGTGGCCCAGATGGCCTTCTACCTGTGGCGAACCAACACCTGGCGGCCCTCGGCTCGGGCGTCGGGCAAGATGATCCGCGTGACGATCTCGTCGGCGGCGCTTGGCGTCGCCCTGGCGGCGGCCGCCCACTTCCGGCCTTTGCTGGAACAACCGCTGGCCGGCGTCCATCTGGGCCCCCTTGGCGCCAAGGAGATCGCGGTGCTGGCGCTCAGCCTGGCTGGCGCGGCGCTCTATCCGGTCCTGCTGTTCGCCTTCGGCGGCGTGACCCCCGCCGAGGCCCGCGCCTCGCTCCGCCGCCGCAAGGGCGACGTCAGCGTCGAGACGCCGGACGTTCCCTAAGGCTTGCCGCTGGGCCGGTCAGGCCCTATTCGAGCGCCCATGGCTCTGCAACGCAACTGCTGGCGATGGCGCTGAACGTCTGACCCGACCTTCACTTCGGGCCTTGCGCCCTTGCGCCCTCTAGCCTCAGAAGCCTCACATCATGACTGACCAAGCTCCCGCCCCCTACGTGGGCAAAAGCCGCGTGCTCTCCGGCGTGCAGCCGTCCGGCGACCTGCACCTGGGCAACTACCTCGGCGCCCTGGTCAAATTCGCCCGCCTGCAGCACGAGATGGAGACCTTCATCTTTGTCGCCGACCTGCACGCCATCACCGCCTGGCAGGACCCGAAAAAGCTGAAGGACCAGGTCCGCGAGATCGCCGCGGCCTACCTGGCCACCGGCCTCGATCCCAAGGTCGCCACCATCTTCGCCCAGTCCGCCGTGCCCGCGCACGCCGAGCTCGCCTGGGTTTTCAACTGTGTGGCGCGCCTCGGCTGGCTCGACCGGATGACCCAGTTCAAGGACAAGGCCGGCAAGCACAAGGAACGCGAGAGCGTGGGTCTCTACACCTATCCGGTGCTCCAGGCCGCCGACATCCTGATCTACAAGGCCACCCACGTGCCGGTGGGGGAAGATCAGCGCCAGCACCTAGAACTGACCCGCGACATCGCCGCGAAGTTCAACCATGACTTCGAGGTCCCGAACTTCTTCCCCCTGCCCGACGCCCTGACCCAGGGACCCGGCGCGCGGATCATGAGCCTGCGCGACGGGGCGGTGAAGATGTCAAAGTCCGACCCGTCGGACAATTCGCGGATCAACCTCACCGACGACGCCGACGCGATCAGCCAGAAGATCCGCAAGGCCCGCACGGACGCCGACGCCCTGCCGGAAAAGCTGGAAGATCTCGCCGACCGCGCCGAGGCGCTGAACCTGGTGGGCGTCTATGCGGCGCTGTCAGGACGCACCGCGCAGGACGTGCTCACCGAGTTCGCCGGCCAGGGGTTCGGCGCCTTCAAGCCGAAGCTTGCGGACCTGGCCGTGTCGGTGATGGGGCCGATCGGCGGCGAGATGCGCCGGATGCTCGCCGACCCAGCCGAGATCGACCGCATCCTCGGCTCCGGCGCCGAGCGCGCCCGCGAGGTCGCCGCCCCGACGCTCGCCGAAGTGAAGAAGATCGTCGGCTACTGGGCGGGCTAGCGCCTGCCACTTGCCTTGGGATTGGCGGCGCGTCACCGTCCAATCATGAGCCAGCGCAAGTTTCTCGTGGTCGCCGATGATACGCCGGAGTTCCAGGCGGCGCTGAAGTTCGCCTGCCGCCGCGCGCGCTCGACCGGCGGCCATGTGGCGCTTCTGCGCGTCATCGAGCCCGAGTACTTCGAGCACTGGTCGGGCGTGCGCGAGGAAATCGAGCGCCAGGCGCGCGAGGAGGCTGAGGCCGTCCTGCAGAAGTCCGCCGAACTGGTGCTGGCCGAGACCGGCCTGCCGCCCGAGTTCCTGATCAAGTACGCCGAAGATGTGCGCACCGCTCTGCGTGACGTGATCAGCAACGACCCCGACATCAAGATCTTGGTGCTGGCCGCCGCCACAGGGACCCGCGGGCCCGGCCCGCTGGTCGCCTCGCTCGCCAAGGACGGCGTCCGCTGGGGCGACCGCAAGGTTCCGGTGACCCTGGTGCCCGGCGACCTTACCGACGAAGAGATCGCCGAACTGGCGTGAGGGTTGCGCTGCGCCCCCGCGCGCGCCACATCTGCCTGATGTTCATCCAGACTGAAGCCACCCCGAACCCCGAGGTCCTCAAGTTCATCCCCGGCCGCGATGTGATGGGCGAGGGCACCCGCGACTTCCGCGATGTCGCCGCCGCCCAGGTTTCGCACCTGGCGGTCGAGCTGTTCGGCATTGATGGCGTCGACCGGGTTTTCTTCGGCCCGGATTTCCTGACGGTCGGCAAGGTCGAAGGCCAGGACTGGGCGCACCTGAAGGCGCCGATTCTGGCGGCGATCATGGATCACTTCACCTCGGGCCTGCCGCTGTTTGCCGGAGAGGACGACGCGGCCGGCGGCCACGACGACCAAGTCTATGAGGGCGAAACCGCCCAGATCGTCGCCGAGATCAAGGACCTGCTCGACACCCGCATCCGCCCGGCGGTGGCCCAGGACGGCGGCGACATCCTGTTCTCGCACTTCGACGCCGACACCGGCGTGGTGTTCCTTTCCATGCGCGGCGCCTGTTCCGGCTGCCCGTCCTCCTCCGCCACGCTCAAGGCTGGCGTCGAGAACATGCTCAAGCACTACGTCCCGGAAGTGACGCGGGTGGAGCAATCCCTCTAGAAGCGTGGGATGATCGTCCTCGGGCTCGATACCTGCCTTTCCAGCTGCTCGGTCGCCGTTCTCGACGGTGAACGCGTGCTTGTGTCCGCCCGTGAAGTGATGGCGCGCGGCCACCAGGAGCGGCTGGCGCCCATGGCGCAGGCTGTGATGGCCGAGGCGGGTCTCGCCTTTGACAAGCTGGACCGCATCGCCGTCACCGTCGGCCCGGGCTCCTTCACCGGCCTGCGCGTCGGCATCGCCTTCGCCAAGGGGCTGGCCGCCGCCCTCGACCTGCCGACGGTCGGCATCGGATCGCTGGAAGCGCTCGCCTGCGAGGCGGAGGGTCTGGTCTTCGCCATCGTCGATGCGCGCCGTGGTCAGGTCTACGTTCAGGGGTTCGAGAACGGCCGCGCCCTGATGGCGCCTGACGCCATCAGCGCCGAGACGGCCGCAGCCCGGATCGCCGAGCTTTCCATGGGTCGGTCGTTCACCTTGGTGGGCTCGGGCGCGCCGCTGCTGGCCGACCTTGCGCCCGGCGCCGCCATGATCCCGGCCGAGGGCGCTGACGCCCGCCACGTCGCCCGCCTGGCTCTGTCCCGCGAGCCCCGGCCGTTGAAGCCGCTCTACCTGCGCGCGCCCGACGCCAAGCTGCCGGCATGAATCCCCTTCAGCCGAGACTGGTCGCCTGCACGGAGACGCACGCGCCCGCCATGGCCGCCGCCCACGCCCTGGCCTTCGAGGCCTCCTGGCGCGAGGACGAATTCGAGGACCTGCTGGACGGGGAGGGCATCTATGGCTTCCTGGCCGCCGGCGCGGCGCCGCTGGGCGTCATCCTCTGCCGGGTCGCCGCCGACGAGGTAGAGGTGCTGACCGTCGGCGTCGTGCCCGCCGCGCGGCGCCACGGCGTCGGCGAGGCCCTGATCACCGCGGCGCTCGCCGTCGCCCGCGCCCGCGGCGCGGCCCGGGCCTTCCTGGAGGTGGCGGTCGACAACGATCCGGCCATCGCCCTCTACGACCGCCTGGGATTCCGCCCGTCGGGCAAGCGGCTCTATTACTATGACCGTGGCGAGGCCGGCCGCGCCCACGCGCTGGTGATGCGTCTCGACCTTACGTCCGGGGCCACTTAGACCTATCCTGACGCCAACGGCGTTTTGGGGAACCCTCGTGTCGGACCGCATCGAAAAACTCTGCATCGATAAGGGCATGCGCATGACCGAGCAGCGCCGGGTGATCGCCCGCGTGCTGTCGGACGCCCACGACCACCCCGACGTCGAGGAGCTGCATCGCCGCGCCCACGCCGTCGATCCGCACATCTCCATCGCCACGGTGTACCGGACCGTGCGTCTGTTCGAGGAGGCTGCGATCATCACCCGCCACGACTTCCGCGACGGCCGCTCGCGCTACGAGGAACACCCCGATCAGCACCACGACCACCTGATCGACATGAAGACCGGCAAGGTCGTGGAATTCGTCGACGCCGAGATCGAGGCCCTGCAGGAAGCCATCGCCAAGCGCCTCGGCTACAAGCTGGTGGATCACCGGCTCGAGCTCTACGGGATGCCGATCGAGGAGTAGTAGGGGGTTCGGCGGAACCTACTGGCGCCCGCTAGAAAAAGCGTTCCCCTTGGCTCGTCTCAGCGCGGAGCTGAAAACGGCCGGTACAGAGAACGCGACAAGACACACCAGCCACGCGAAGAGCGAACAACCGGCGGCCGTCCCGATCACGACGAAGGCTTTTCCAACAACAAGATCCTCAATTCCAAGCAGAGCGGAGATGCCGCCAGCCAGGGAGCCAAAGATCAACATCGATGGAATGCATGTCGCCCACACGCTAACCGCGCCGACTCCGGCCGCAGTAGCCCGCAGTAGCCCGCAGTATGCCGATGAGGTGAAGCTGGTCAGCCGCTCGCCTACCTGCGAGGCCCGAGCCGCAGACTGATGCGATCACCGCCGCGGCCATCTCCACGTCACGGAGGCTAGACAAGCTCAAGATGAGAGCGCTCGAAAACACCCAGCGATAGCCTCCCGGCTAAAATCGTACACTATGCTGAATGAAGCGGTGCTTCAGCACAACACTGGCCTCGAACTTGCGCCGCCCCGTCCCGGACCCCATAACCCCGCCCATGTCCGCGCAAGCGCCAACCAAACGCCTCTTCATCAAGACCTACGGCTGTCAGATGAACGTCTACGACAGCGAGCGGATGGCCGACGTGCTGTCGCCGCTGGGCTACGCCATGACCGATACGCCGGAGGGCGCGGACCTGGTGGTGCTGAACACCTGCCACATC
>JBBREC010000024.1:0-26561 GCA_038203295.1 Caulobacterales bacterium | reverse complement strand
ATGCGCGGCAGTTCAACCCGGGCGCCCTGCCGGACCCTGTGGCGCTGGGCGGCGTGATCCAGGACTTCGTCAACGAGCGCATGGCCGTCGCCGCAAAGCTTCAGGCCCACGCGCGCAACTGGTCGAACGCCTATCAGTTGCTGCGACGGCTGCATGCCTATGAGCTGACGCCGGCGATTGGCGTCGACCACGACGATGTCGCCCGTCTGGCCGCGATCGAGACGGCGTTCCTTGAGTGCGCCCAGCGCGGCGCCTCCGAGATCGTCGTGGCAGACGGCGTGCCCGACCACATCCTGGAGCGGATGAATCCCATCGACGGCGTGCGGATCATCCGCGGCCGGGCCCTCGGCGTCGCCGATGTCCGGCGCGCCTATTGCGGCCTGGGCGATGGCCCCGAGGCGTCGATGCGTGACCAGGACTTCGGCTGCGACATCGTCGTCGTGATGGAGCGCTTCCCCATCTTCCCGCCCATGGACGCCTGAGCGTCAGGCCTCCGGCACGCCAGCGACGACCACGCGGTAGCGCTTTCTCAGGTTCCGCAGGAAGGCGGTATTTGCCTCGGCGCGCTGATCCGCCTGCCACGCCTCGCGGACCTGGTCGCGCACCGCCTCGAAGGACATCGCGGCGGGCTGGCGACGCGCGGAGATATTCACGATGTGCCAGCCGTAGGGCGACAGGACCGGCCCCTGCCAGCTGCCGGCCGGCGCTGTCTCCAGCAACTTGACAAAGGCCGGGCCGTAGTCGCGCAGCAGGTCCTGCACGCCGACGTCCTCATAGGCGGAAGGAAAGAGCAGGGGGTCTCCAGTAGGCGCGTCGCGGCCGCCTTCCTCCGCCCGTTCCAGAGCCTGGGCTGCGGCCTTCGCGGCGCCCCCGTGTGGACGGTCGCCGCTGAAGAACACCTGCTGGAAGGACACGCGAGCGGGGGAAGCGTAGCGGTCGGCGGTGCGGACATAGTAGGCTCGCAGGACCGTGTCGGCGGGCTCCGCGGTCTGGGCCGTATCGTCGCTGGCGAAGGCCATTTTCTGCGCCAGCCGCCGGCGGATGATCATGTCGTCCTTGTCGAGCCCGAGCCGCAGCGCCTCCCGGGCGAGAAGCTCCTCGTCCACACGATCGCGGATGATGCCGGCCAGCTCGACCTTGGTGGGCGGCCGCTGCATCTGGGCGGCCCAGTAGGATACCAGCTGGTTGAGGTCCTGAGCCTCCAGCCGCACCACGGGCCGCCGCAACGCCTTGATCCCCGTCAGTCCACCGAAGAGCAGGGCGCCGATTAGCAGGAAATGACTCAGCGGCTCCCGCGCAATGCGCCGCAACAGGCGCATCAGGCCGCCGACCTCAGGCCTTGGGTTCATACCAGATCGGCGACGACCAGGCTCGCTCCATCAGGGTTTTGGCGAGGGTGGGATTGGGCGGCGTGCCGTTGCGCAGGGCGTCCCAGGTCGACCAGCGGCAGGAGGGATTCTCCAGAACCCGCAGGTAATAGAACGCGCGCTGCTTTGGCTTGAAGGTCGGGTCGGTCCACAGCGTCCGCAGTTCGACGTCGCCTTTCTGCGGGTCCGGCTCGCAGGTCGCCATGTTTACCCCCGCGCCGTTGTCCGGGCAGCGCCAGGTTGCGCGGTTCAGCGGAAGCTTGTCCGAGCAGGCCACGTCGAACACCTGTTCCCTGGCGACGCCGTTCTCGACCCAGCCCTTCACCACCTGGGCGCGCTGCAGATAGCCGGAGTTCGGATCGCGCACGCCCCAGATCAGGAACTTAGGCACCTTTCCTGTCGATGCCGCGAGTTCGCCGCCCATGGGCACGCCCCGGGCGTAGGCCTCGCGCACCAGGTCGGTGCGCCGGGCGAGGTCGTCCGGATAGTCGTAGCTGGCGAAGAACCGCACGCGGATGCGCGGACCCGAGGTGGCGAAGGTTTCCTTGCGGCGCATGGCGGCGAAAATCGCCTCCCGCGAATTCTCCTCGGCCCAGACGCCGGCGAGGCCCGATGCGCCCCAGGCCTGGTATGGCGTCGCGGCGTGGGCGGAATCCGGGGTGTCCGCGGGCCAGGTCTTGCCGCCGTCAGGCGGGGTCGAGCCCCGTTGCCGGGGCTGGCCGTCAGACCGGCCGACCTTGGAGAAATAGTTGCGTTCTTCCACCGAGCCCGGCGCGGCGTTGTGAGTGTCGCTGGATCCGATGAAGCCGAACTTGAAGGGGTTGAAGCCCACGTTCTCGCGCATCAGGATCCCATCCTTCAGCGCTTCGCGCACGTATCCGCCGTGGAATTTGGTCACCGGCGCGCTGCCGCCGATGTAGCGCTCCATGATCTCGAAGTTGACCCACTCGTCGTTCGGCGACAGGGACGGGTGGACTTCCGAGGTTCCCTTGATCTGGGTGATCTCCACCAGCGGCTCGTTGCGCATGCGCAGCTCGGCGTAGGCGCGGTCCATGGGCGCCCCGTTGCGCTTGGTGGGCTCGAACATCAGCCCGTCGCTGCCGTTGGAATTGTGCGGGATCGCCAGCACGTCGATTCCCCGGGCCCGCCACCTGTCCATGGTCCGCCACAGGGTCTCGGGATCGTCGGCGCCGGGCGCGCCGCGCGCGGTGTAGGGCAGTTCCGGAACCTTGCCGGTCCTGAAGATGACGTTGCGGTGCAGATTCCGGCCGTCCGGAGCGGAGGTGTATTCGTACCCGACGAAGGTAGTGAAGCGGCCCGGGTCGTTGTGCCGGGCGGCCGCCTGCTGCACCTCGGTCCAGGCGCGGCCGGCGACGTCCGGCGCGCTGAATGCCTCCGGCATGGTTCCGGCGTGGCTGGCGCCGACGATCTTGTTGAACGCGGCGCCGATCACCTTCGGGTCGGGACTGAACAGGCCCTGGACGATGGGCTGCTTCGACAGCGGGCTGGCGGGATCGTTCGCCTCGCGCATGGCGCCCATATATTCGGAGTGGTCCGTCACGGCCGTGAAGTCGAGGGGGCCGCCCGAACGTCGGATGTTGAAGCCGGAGGCGTGGCCGATCGTGTCGCCCTTGGCGAACCGGTAGGCGTCGTCGGGGGTCGCCCGGACGTTAAAGATATAGGCGTCAAACGACAGCCCGGTATGGACGTGCAGGTCGCCGAAGTAGGCGTTGCGGTCCGGACTGTAGCCGGGGAGGTGCGCAACGGACCTTGCGGATGTCCCGGCCGGCGTTTGAGGCGCGGTCCTGGCGGCCGGCGCAGGCGCGGCGGCCTTTTGACCCTGGCCCTGGCCCGGCGCGGAGCCTGCGGTGGCGAGCACGCCAACCAGGGCTGCAGCGGCCGCGAGTTGAAAGGGCATCCGGCGGCGTTGCCGATCCATGGTCATTCCCCCTGTTTCGCGCGTCTCTACGGACGATTGTTCTGTCCTCTCACGACTGTCAAAAGAAGACCAGAGCGTCACCTTGGGAGCGTGAATTGGGGCTGGGCTTTGCGCGGTCGATTTTCGGACGGACCGTGGTCCTGTTCGCCCTTCTGCTGGCCCTCGGCGCGCCGCGGCCGGCGGCGGCGCACGAGGTGCGGCCGGCATTGGTCTCGATCGCGGAAACCGGGCCCGGCCGTTACGACGTGGTCTGGAAGCAGCCGGTGGTGGGCGACATGGCCCTCCACCTCGCGCCGCACCTCTCCTCCGGGGTGATTGACGGCGAGCCCGCCAGCCAATCCGGCGCCCCGGGATTCCTCGTTCGGGTGTGGCGCGTGCGCGGCGGCCCGCCATTGGACGGACAGACCCTGACCATCGATGGGCTACCGCAGACGGTCACCGACGTGCTGCTGCGGGTCACCACGGCGGACGGCAGGACCTTCAACGACGTCATCCGGCCGTCAGAGCCCAGCCGGAAGCTGGCGTTGGCCGCACCCGCCGGACTACGGGTCCCGGCCTATCTGACGCTGGGCGTCGAACACATCCTGACGGGCGTCGACCACCTTTTGTTCGTCCTCGGGCTGCTGCTGCTGATCGGTCCGGGGTGGCGGCTGGTGAAGGCGATCTCGGCGTTTACGGTCGCCCATAGCATCACCCTGGCGCTGGCCGCGCTGGGGTTCGTGCGGTTCCCTTCGGCGATCATCGAGGCGCTGGTGGCGCTCAGCATCGTGTTCGTTGCCTGTGAGCTACTCCGTTCACCCGACGACCCGCCGACCCTGGCCCGACGTCACCCCTGGCTCATTGCCTTCACCTTCGGCCTGCTGCACGGCTTGGCGTTCGCCGGCGCCCTGGCGCAGGTCGGCCTGCCGGCGGGCGCTGCGCCCCGGGCCCTGCTCCTCTTCAACGTCGGGGTCGAGATCGGCCAGCTGACCTTCATCGCCGTCGCCGTGGCGTCGATCGGCCTGCTGCGGTGCGCGAAAATCCGTCTACCCGTCAGCGGCGCCGCCTTCGTTCGTGTGGCGCCGGCCTATGTTATCGGGGGCGCGGCGTCGTTCTGGCTGATCGAGAGGCTCTTCGCGGTCTGACGGCGCTGGCGCGCTTGCAGGCCTCGCGTGCATGTGCGTACAACGTAAATCTACAACCCTTTCGAAGGACCCTTCATCATGGCCCTGCCGCCCGTTCTCCGTGACCGTCTGCGCCTGCCGCTGATCGGCTCGCCGCTGTTCATCATCTCCAACCCGGATCTGGTGATCGCCCAGTGCAAGGCGGGCATCGTGGGGTCCTTTCCGGCCCTGAATGCGCGACCCGCGTCGCTGCTGGACGAGTGGCTGCACAGGATCACCGAGGAACTGGCGGCCTGGGACAGGGCTAATCCCGACATGCCGTCGGCGCCCTTCGCGGTGAACCATATTGTCCACAAATCGAGCGACCGGCTGCAGCATGACGTGGAAGCCACGACGAAGTGGAAAGTCCCGATCATCATCACCTCGCTGGGGGCGCGAGAAGACGTCAACGCCGCGGTCCATTCCTATGGCGGCACGGTCCTGCACGACGTGATCACCGACCGCTTTGCCCGCAAGGCCATCGAAAAGGGCGCCGACGGCCTGATACCCGTGGCGGCCGGCGCGGGCGGGCACGCAGGCCAGTTGTCGCCCTTCGCCCTGATCCAGGGATTGCGGGAGTGGTTCGACGGTCCGATCGCACTGTCCGGCTCCATCGCCCACGGTTGCTCGATCCTGGGCGCCCAGGCCATGGGCGCGGACCTGGCCTATGCGGGCTCGGTCTTCATCGCGACGAAGGAGGCCAACGCCGACCCGGCCTATCAGGACATGATCGTGGCCTAGACCGGCGAGGACATCACCTACACGAACCTGTTCACCGGGGTTCACGGCAACTACCTGACGCCCTCGATCATCGCTGCGGGGCTGGATCCCGCGAACCTGCCCGTCTCCGACGCGTCCGCAATGAATTTCGGCTCCGGCGGCAACCAGAAGGCCAAGGCCTGGCGCGACATCTGGGGCTGCGGCCAAGGGATCGGCGCGGTCAAGGACGTGCCGTCGGCGGGCGACCTGATCGCGCGCCTCTCGGCTGAATACGAACAGGCCAAGGCGGAACTGGCGGAGAAAACATCGTTTACAGCCGGCCGGGTTCTGCTGGCGGCGGAATAGGGAACAGTCGATAGGGTTTCGTCAGCGAAATCGGACGCTGACGCCAGGGACGCCGCGCATTCCAAAGCCGATGGTTCCAGCACCCGCCTAGCGCCCGCAACCTATAGTTTTTCTGTGATCCAGATCAGCTTAATCCCACTTCGCTGATAGGAATAACGCGCCTAGCTTCCGTCTCGCTCAACGAGGACGGTCAATGCCCGCGCCCGCGCCACTTCACCGAACAGTCTGTGACGCCAGGCTGGGAGGCGCCCGGAATTCCGTGACCTCAGCGTTGAACTGGTATCCCAATCGAACCTCTGTTCGTTGCGTGCGTAGTTCGCGTTCTGGGCCCCATCCAAGGACATCGGACATGACCAATTCTCTTCTCTCGCGGCGCGGTCTGATCTCGAGCGCCGCCGCGGGTCTGACGGCCACTTCCCTCGCCGGCAGGCCGGCGTTCGCCCGCGGGAAGACCCTGTCGCTGCTCAATGTCAGCTACGATCCCACCCGTGAACTCTACAAGCAGATCAACACGGCCTTCGCCGGCTGGTGGAAGGGCAAGACCCGTCAGGTGGTCAAGATCGACCAGAGCCACGGCGGATCAGGCAAACAGGCCCGCTCCGTCATCGACGGCCTGCAAGCCGACGTGGTGACCTTGGCGCTGGGCGCCGACATCGACGAGATCGCCGCGCGCGCCAAGCTCTTGCCGGCCAACTGGCAGTCGCGCCTGCCGAACAACTCCACGCCCTACACCTCGACGATCGTGTTGCTGGTTCGCAAGGGCAATCCCAAGGCGATCCGCGACTGGGGCGACCTGATCAAACCGGGGGTCGCCGTGATCACGCCCAATCCCAAGACATCGGGTGGCGCACGCTGGGCCTATCTGGCGGCCTGGGCTTTTGGGTCGAGGACCGGTGGCGCGGCCGGCGCCCAGGCCTATGTGACGAGGCTCTACAAGAATGCGCCCGTCCTGCCGACTGGCGCCCGCGACGCCACAACTACCTTCGCTCAGCGCGGCCTGGGTGATGTCCTGCTGTCCTGGGAGAACGAGGCCTATCTGACCATCGAGGAGTTCGGGCCGAACTTCGACATCGTCTATCCGTCGATCTCGATCCTGGCTGAGCCGCCGGTGGCGCTGGTTGACAAGAATGTGGACCGCCACGGCACGCGCACCCTGGCCGAGGGCTACCTGAACTTCCTCTACAGCCCGCTGGCGCAGGACGTCATCGCCAAGAACCATTATCGCCCACGCAATGCGGCGGCGGCGGCGAGGTACGCGGCCAACTTCAGACAAATCCCGCTCGTCACCATCGATGTGGCGTTCGGCGGCTGGAAGAAGGCCCACGCTGCGCACTTCGTGGACGGCGGGGTCTTCGACAGGATCTATAAGCCTTCATGACGGAAGCCCTGCTTCCTTCTAGCCCCGTCACAGGCGGCGACGTCTCACGTCGGCGCCGACCGCGTTGGGTCGAGCATTCCATCCTGCCCGGCTTCCCGCTGGCGATGGGGATCACGCTCACCTACCTTGGCGCCATCGTCGTCCTGCCGCTCATCGCGCTGGCGATCCGGCCCTGGGAGCTGGGGCTCGACGGCGTCTGGAAGGCGCTGACCGACGATCGGGTGGCCGCCGCGCTGCAGCTCAGCTTCGGGCTTTCGGCGATCGCGGCCCTGGTCAATGCACCGCTTGGCCTACTGTTGGCCTGGACCCTGACCCGCTACGAGTTCCCCGGTCGGCGGATTCTCGACGCGCTGGTCGACCTGCCGTTCGCCCTGCCGACCGCTGTGGCGGGCATCGCGCTGACGGCGATCTATGCGCCGAACGGGCCTCTGGGCGCGCAGTTCGCCAAGATCGGCATCAAGACCGCCTTCTCGCCCATCGGCATCTTTATCGCGCTGGTGTTCATCGGCCTGCCGTTCGTGGTCCGCGCGCTGCAGCCGGTGATGCAGGACCTCGATCACGAGGTGGAGGAGGCGGCTCAGACCCTGGGCGCCAGCGCCTTCCAGAAGGCAGTGTTCGTGATCCTGCCGGCCATCGCGCCGTCGCTGATCTCCGGCGTCAGCCTGGCATTCGCCCGCGCGGTCGGCGAGTACGGCTCGGTGGTGTTCATCGCCGGCAACCTGCCGATGAAGACCGAGATCGCGCCGCTGCTGATCGTTATCAAGCTCGAGCAGTACGACTACGCCGGCGCCGCGGCCGTGGGGCTGGCGATGGTGGTGATCTCGTTCGGCACGCTGATCGTGGTCAACACCGCGCAGATTTTCCTGGCCAAGCGAGGCCGCCGATGACCGTCGTCGCTGGCATCCGGCCCTCCAGCGTGCGACTGCCGGGCATCGCCATCCTGCTGGTCCTGGCTTCGGCGGTGGTGATGGCGCTGCTTGTGCTGCTGCCGCTGTTCATCGTGTTCCACGACGCCTTCGCCAAGGGTCTGGGCCCCTATCTCGCTGCGATCCGCGAACCCGACGCCCTGGCGGCGATCCGGCTGACCCTGCTGGTCTCGGCGATCTCCGTGCCGCTGAACGCCGTTTTCGGGGTGGCGGCGGCCTGGTGCATCGCCAAGTTCGAGTTCCGCGGCAAGAATGTGCTCCTGACCCTCATCGACCTGCCGTTCTCGATCTCGCCAGTGGTCTCAGGCTTGGTCTGGGTGCTGCTGTTCGGCGCCCAGGGCTGGTTCGGCGCCTGGCTGATTGAGCACGACGTCAGGATCATCTTCGCAACCACCGGCCTCGTGCTGGCGACGATACTGGTGACCTTCCCATTCGTCGCCCGCGAGCTAATCCCGCTGATGCAGGACCAGGGGCAGGACGAGGAGGCCGCGGCGCTGACGCTGGGCGCCGGCGGCTTCACGACCTTCTGGAAGATCACCATCCCCAACATCAAGTGGGCGCTCATGTACGGCGTCCTGCTCTGCAACGCGCGCGCGATGGGCGAATTCGGCGCGGTCTCGGTGGTCTCTGGCCACATCCGCGGCCTGACGACAACGCTCCCGCTCCATGTCGAGGTGCTCTACAATGACTATGATTTCGTCGGCGCCTTCGCGGCGGCCTCTCTCCTGGCCTCCCTCGGGCTCGTCACCCTGGTCCTCAAGACCGCTCTCGAATGGCGACACTCCGGTGAACTTTCAGCCAGCCGCCGACATTGACGATACGAGGCGGCCCGCGCCCGGCTTGGCGTCGGACCTGTCGCTAGACATCCGCGGGATCACCAAGTCCTACGGCGGCAAGTATCCCGCGCTGAAGGGGGTCTCGCTGCAGGCCAAGGACAAGGAATTCCTGGCGCTGCTGGGCCCGTCCGGCTCGGGCAAGACCACGCTGCTGCGCGTGCTGGCGGGCCTCGAACAGCCGGACGCCGGCGAAGTGCGCTTCGGCGGCGAGGATTTCCTCTCCCTGCCGGTGCGCCGTCGCCGCGTTGGCATGGTCTTCCAGCACTACGCGCTTTTCCGGCATATGACCGTGGCCCAGAATATTGCCTTCGGCCTGACGGTGCGGCCGCGGGCCGAGCGGCCGTCGAAGTCGGACATCGCCGACCGGGTCGCCGACCTCCTCTCGCTGGTGCAACTCGACGACCTCGGCAAGCGCTTCCCGGCGCAGCTGTCCGGCGGCCAGCGGCAGCGCGTTGCGCTGGCACGGGCGCTGGCGATCGAGCCCCGGATGCTGCTGCTGGACGAACCGTTCGGCGCGCTTGACGCACAGGTGCGCCGCGGGTTGCGCCGCTGGCTGCGCGACCTGCACGACCGGGCCGGCGTCACCACCGTGTTCGTTACCCACGACCAGGAGGAGGCGCTCGACCTCGCCGACCGTGTGGCGATCATGAAGGACGGCGAACTGGTCCAGCTCGGAACACCCAACGAGGTCTATGAGAACCCCGCCGATCCCTTCGTCTATGACTTCCTGGGCGCGGCCTGCCGCGTGCCGGGCACGGTCGACGGCGACCGCCTGACGGTGGCGGATTGGGAGAGCAAGGCGCCCAAGGGCGCGCCGCAGGGACTGGTGGAGGTGTTTTTCCGTCCGGACGAGGTAGCTTTCGGGCCGCAAGATGGCGCCGGCCTCGGCGCTGAAATCAAGGCTGTCGCCCAGCGTGGGCCAGACGTCCGCATCGAGTGCCTGATCGAAGGCCAGATCTTTGAGTTGGAGGCGCATGGCCCAACCCTGCCGAACGGCGTGGCGCCGGGGCTGTCGCTACGGGTGAAGCCTCTGCGCCCGCGGGTCTATCCGCAGAAGGCCTAGCTATCTCCAGATGCGGGCGGGCTCCCCGCAGCTAATCTAGGCGGCTTCTTCCAACTCGCGGCGAGCGTCGTCGATCAGGGCCACAACCGCGGTCGCGCCGCGCGCGCCTTCCATCTCGACGATGGCGGCCTCGTCCTTGAGGGTTTCGACCACCACGGCGCGCACCTCGGGCGTCGCGGCGCCCAGGCCGCGAAGTGCGGCGCGGCAGAGCGCCAGTGAGGCGCGCACGTCGATCCACAGCGCGGCGTCGTACGCACGGGCGACGGAGGGGTTTTCCGGGTCGGTCACAGCGGTCTTCCGGTGGAAGGGAGTACCGGCGCGGTCATTAAGGGGGGAGGGGCGACCGCGCCGGCAAGCAGGTCCGTACAAACGCTGGACCTTGCCAAGGGCGCGCTGATTAGGGGTGTTGCCGGAGCGCGTCAATAATAAATGTGCAAACGCACCAGTTGCTGTTGCACATTTACACCGTCAATATGCAGCGGGGTTTCCAGAGGGCTGTGAGTATGAGTGTTGCCGAGCGGTCCGAGGCGCGAGAGGACTGGTTCTTCTACCTGATGTTCCAGACGGTCCGGAGGCGGGACCGGGCGTTCGGGGCGGCGCTGGAGGCGCTGGGCCTCAATCTGCCGAAGTGGCGGGCACTGTCGGCGATCAGCCGGCTGTCGGGCTGCACGATGAACGAGTTGGCGGATTTCACCACCATTGACCGCACGACGCTCACCCGCACCGCTGACCAGCTGATCGACGCGGGCCTGGTGGCGCGCGGCGGGCATGTGGGCGACCGGCGGATCGTGCGCCTGGAATTGACGCCGGCTGGCGACACCATCTTCGATTCGGCCCTTTCGGCGATGCGCCGCTTCAACGGGGAGGCCCTGGCCGGGATATCGGAGGCGGATCAGGCTCACCTGCGCGAAACGCTGCGCGCGGTGATCGCCAATATAACGGGCTCGCCGGACCGCGCTGAAGCCATCGCCGATATGCGCCGCGGCCTGGGCTGAGGTAGAAGACCGCTCAGTTCCAGGGAGATCCGCGATGAGCCACCTAACCTACAAGGTCGTCCCGCATGACGGCGGCTGGGCCTACTCGGTCGATGGATCCTATTCGGAGACGTTTCCGAATCACGACGCGGCGCTGAAGGCCGCCCGGCGCGCAGCCGGCGAGCAGCGTGTGAGCGGCGACACCCACGGCATCGTGTACGAGACCGTCGCCGGAGAATGGCGCGAGGAACTCTCCGACGGCGACGACCGTCCCTGGACCGATGTCACCGGCTAAGGTGCGGCGGCCGCCTTCTGACGGTTGTTCATCTCGTCACCGGCGTCGGCGGGGAGGCGGACGAACCAGACCAGCGAGATGAGCGTAGTCGCCCCGATGATCGCGAAGGCCGGAGCGACGGTCGCGCCGGTCAGGTGCGTCTCGCCGCGGCTGATCATCAGAAAGTGGAGCAGGGTGGCGGCGAGCCCGATGCTCACCGACTGGACGAACTGCTGGGCCATGGAGGCGGTGGTTGTGCCCCGGCTCATCTGCGACTGGTCGAGGTCGGCGTAGGCCATGCCGTTCAGGCTGGTAAACTGCAGTGATCGAAAGAAGCCGCCGACTGCCAGGGCCGCCATGATCAGCCAGTGCGGCGTGTCGATCCTGAAGACGGCGTAGATCATGAATGTCGCCGCGCAGATTACGCCGTTGACCAGCAGCACCCTGCGGAAGCCGAAGCGGCGCAGGATCGGCGGCGCGGTGGTTTTCATGACCAGCGCGCCGACCGCGGAGATAAAGGTCATCAGGCCGGCGGCGAAGGCGGACATGCCGAAGCCCACTTGTAGCATCATCGCCAGTAGGAACGGTGTCGCGCCAGGCACCAGCCGGAAGAAGGCCCCGCCGAGCACCGAAGCCTGGAAGGTGGGAATCCGGAAGATCGACAGGTCGAGGATAGCGTGCGGATTGTTGCGCGCATGGGCCCAGTAGAGCCCAAGGCAGGCCAGACCGCCGACGAACAGACCCGCCACCGCGAGCGGAGGCAGCACGTCTCGGCCGAGATTCTCGAAGCCGAGGATCAGGCCGGCCAGGCCGAAGCCCGTAAGGAAGATGCCCAGCCAGTCGATCGGCGAGACCTTTTGTTCCTTCACATTGGGCACGAAGGCGCGGACCAGGAAGACTCCGGCCAAGGCGATGGGCAGGTTGAGGAAGAAGATCCAGCGCCAACTGACGAACGTGACGATGGCGCCGCCGAGCACTGGTCCGATCACCGGCCCCAGCAAAGCGGGCATGGTCACCACGGACATCGCGCCGACCAGCTCGCTCTTGGGCGTGGTGCGCAGGAGCACGAGGCGGCCGACGGGGCCCATCATGGCCCCGGCGCAGCCCTGGAGCAGGCGAGCGGCGATCAGCTGGGGGAGCGAGTTGGCGAAGCCGCAGAGCGCCGAGGAGAGTGCGTAGGCGACCATGGCGATCATGAAGATGCGCTTGGCGCCAAACCGGTCGGCCATCCAGCCGGAGATCGGCAGGAAGACCGCCGAGGCCAGCAGATACATGGTGATGGCGAGGTTCAGCCGCAGGGGCTCGACATGCAGCGCGCGGGCCATGCTGGGCAGGGCGTTATTTATCGAGGTGGCGTTCAGAGTCTGCATCATCAGGGCCATCCCGATGATCGCCGGGATCACCCAGCCGCGCAGGTCCCGGTCGCTGTCCGCCCTCAGGATGGCCGCGGCGTCGGCGCCGCTGTCGTCCGCAACGTCCCCGTTTAGGACGTCGTCGGCCTTGGGGGTCATGCGTCCACGCTGACAAGACGCAGCAGAGGCGCGGTGGCCTCGGCCAGGCGTTCGCGCTCGGCGTCGGTGAGCAGCGCCAGCCGGGCGGACAGCCAGTCATTGCGCAGCCGCTGGATGGCTTCGAGCTTGCGCGCGCCAGCCGGGGTGACGGCGAGGCCGGAGCGGCGGCCGTCCTCGGCGTGGTCGCTGCGGGTCAGCCAGCCCGCAGCCTCTAGGCGCTTGACGTGAGCGCTCATGGTGGGGCGCGAGATCTGGTCGGCGTCGGCCAGTTCGCTGACGCCCGCGCCTCGGTGCTTGCGGACGTAGCCGAGGATCAGGGCGTCTTGCACCGAAAGGCCGGCCTTCCGCGCCTCCTGACGCAACCGGCGGGACACCCGCAGCAGCGGCCCGCGCAGCGATTCGGCCAAGGATGTCAGGTCAGCGGGATCAGGGCGCATCGGGCTCGCTAGATAGTTAGGTCGACTAACTATCTATGGGTCTGACCGTTCTGTCCGGCAAGACCGCGCGCGCTCAGCTTCAGGAAAGACGGCCGGCCGACTGAGACGCCTCAGCCGAAGTCCGCCTTCAGGACGACGGCAGACCGGACAGAGCCGACGCCCGGTAAGGCGCTCAGCCGGTCCACGAGCCGAGACAGATCCTGGGCGCTGTTCACCCGGACCACCATGTAGGCGTCGAGCGGGCCGGTCACCGAGTAATAGTTGCTGATCTCGGGCCAGTGGCGGAACTTCTCGACCACCGGCGCGCAGGGTCTCTGGCTGAAGCTGATCGACAATACCGCACTGAGACTGTCGCCCCGGCTTACGTCGCGCCGTTCGGCGATCACGGCGCGATAGCCGAGGATGACCTTGTCGCGCTCCAGGCGGGCCATGCGCGCCTGGACCGCCGTCCGGGACAGGGCGAGCTCCTGGGCGAGCGCCGTCAGCGTCAGCCGCGCTTTGTGGGCCAGCAGCGAAATCAGCTTCTCGTCTATCGCGTCCCGCACGCCGTCGATTTGTCTATCAGCCATTTGATTTTCAATCATTTCGCCAGGCTCCACCGCCGTCTTGCGTATGGCGACGAGCATTATTGGCCGCCACAATCGACCGCGAGCGGGGGCTGTCAAGGAGGGCGTCTCGATGCGGTCAATGGAGGCTGGCGCGGCCGTGTCCGCTGGCGGGAGCCAGGCTTGGGCGCGTTAGGGTCGACCGCCGCGCTGCTGGTGGTCGACATGCAGCTGGGTTTCGACGACCCCGCCTGGGGCGACCGCAACAACCCGGCGGCGGAAGCCAATGTCGCGGCTCTGCTTGTGGCCTGGCGCGCGGCCGGCGCGCCGGTCATCCACGTACACCATGACTCGCCCGACCCCTCGGGCCTCATGCGGCGTGGCACGCCGGGAAACGGGGCCAAGCCGGAGGCGCAGCCCCTCAACAGCGAGCGAATCTACCGCAAGTGCGTCAACAGCGCCTTCATCGGAACCGACCTGGAGGTCGACCTTCGCGCCCTGGGCGTCGAGGCGCTGGTCATCGTAGGGCTGACAACCAATCACTGCATTTCCACGACCGCGAGAATGGCCGGGAATCTCGGTTTCGACACGTTCGTTGTGTCGGATGCGACAGCGGCCTTTGCCCGCTTCAGCCTCGATGGCCGGGTCCGCCTGGCCGACGAGGTCCACAATGCGGCGCTGAGCGACCTCCAGGACGAGTTCGCCCAGGTCGTCGACACCCCTGCCGTGCCGGCGGCGCTGGCCGCGCGCATTGCCGTCCATGTCTAGGAGTCACGCCGCAATGCTCAAGCTCGCCCGCGCGTTCGGGATCGCCGCCGTGATGTTGTCGGGCGTGGCCCATGCGGCGGACCCGCAGGCGGTAGATACCGCCGTCCGGCCAGCTGACGACTTCTACGGCTACGCCAACGGCGTCTGGCTAAGGTCCATGGCGCTGCCGGAGGGCCGGTCTAGATACGACACCACGTCCATTCTGCGTGACCAGGCCGCCCGGCATGTCCGCGAGCTGGTCGAGGACGCCGCACAGGCGGGTTCAGATGGACACGCCAGCCGGGTCGGCGACTATTACGCCAGCTGGATGGACGTGGCCGGTATAGAGACGAAGGGCCTTCGGCCACTCTCCGGCGACCTCGCCGCCATCGCCGCCATCCGCGATCGCCGCGCGCTCGCGGCCTGGCTTGGACGCACGCTCGGGACCGACGACGGGACCAACGCCCAGACCGACGGGCTGTTCGGCGTCTATTTCCATCAAGGATTCCACGACCCGGACCACTACGCGCCGCACCTGGTTCAGGGTGGGTTGGGCCTGCCGGATCGCGAGGACTATCTCGACGCCAGCGCAGCGAAGGCCACCGGCCGCGCCCTCTACCGCGCCCATATCGCGGCGGTCCTGAAGCTGGCCGGCCTGGATCAGGCCGACGTCCGCGCCGGGCGCATCCTGGCGCTCGAAATCGCCATCGCCAGGAGCCACGCTCCGGCCGAGGACCTCACAGACGTCTTCAAGACCGACAACCCCTGGCGGCGCGCGGACTTCGCGGCGAAGGCGCCGGGCCTGGACTGGGACGCCTGGTTCAACGCCGCACGGCTGGACGGCCAGGACGAGGTCATCGTGTGGCAACCGTCCGCGGTCGTCGGCGCGGCGGCGCTGGTCGGCGCGCAGCCGCTGGAAGCCTGGAAGGACTATCTCGCCTTTCGTCTGATCGAGCACTATCGCCAGGTGCTTCCGATGGCTTTTGGCGAGGCGGAGGCCGCCTTCCAGGATCGCCTCGCCGCCCGCCCACCAACCGCGCCCGATCGAGAGCGCCAGGCCATCGCCGCGACTACGGGGGCCTTGGCGGACGATATCGGCCGGCTCTATGTCGCGCGATATTTCCCGCCGGAGGCCAAGGCCGCGGCAACGGCCATGGCGGAGAACCTGCGCACCGCGTTCCGCCCGCGCATTGCCGGCCTGACCTGGATGTCGTCCGCCACCCGCGAAACCGCGATGGCCAAGCTCGCGGCGGTCACGATCACGCTCGGGTATCCGGATAGGTGGAACGACTATGCCGGACTCTCCGTCGTGCGCGGCGACGCCTACGGCAACCTGCGCCGGGCGGACGCCTTCGCCTACCGCACGGGCCTGGCGAAGCTGCGCCGGCCCGTGGATCCGGGCGAATGGACCGTCGTGCTTCCGCAGAGCGCTGGCGCCCTCATCGCTTTCAGCCCCAACGCCTTCCAGTTCGCGGCCGGCCTTCTGCAGCCGCCCTTCTTCGATCCCGACGGTGACGCCGCGGCCAACTATGGCTCCGCCGGCGCGGGCATCGCCCATGAGATCAGCCACACATTCGATGAGCTGGGCAGCATCTATGATCCGCGGGGAAACCTGGTCCGCTGGTGGACGCCGGACGACCTGGCGCGCTACCGGGCCGCCTCGGCGCCGCTGGCCGCGCAGTTCGACGCCTATTGCCCCAAGCCGGATCTCTGCGTGAAGGGCCAGCAGGTGCTGGGCGAGGGCGTCTCTGATCTCGCGGGGCTGCTCGTGGCGCACGATGCCTATTTCGCGTCGCTGGGCGGCAAATCCGACGTCGTCAAGGACGGCTTGACGGGAGACCAGCGCTTCTTCCTGGCCTTCGCGCAACGCTGGCGCCGGCTGCAGACCGACTCAGCGCTGCGCCAGCAAATCGCAACTGACACCCACGCGCCTGGCGAATATCGCGCCGATACAGTCCGCAATCTCGAGGCCTGGGTGCGCGCCTATGAGGTGAAGCCGGGCGACAGGCTCTATCTGCCGCCGGACGCACGCGCCAAGATCTGGTGACCCGGCGCTGACGGGCAACCTCTTGATGCGATGACGTCAGGTATGGGGAGATCGCCAACGGACGCGGAGCGGCGCTCCGAGTCCGTCGGCGAAGTCTCAAATGCTAGAGAACGCCCAGCATCTCCGCGACCAGGGGGTGGCGGACGATGTCGCGGTCGGCAAGGCGGACCACGGCGATGTTGGGGACGGCCTCCAGCTTGGTGGCGACCGAACCCAGGCCCGAGAACTCCGGCAGCAGGTCGGACTGGTCGGGGTCGCCGGTGACCACCATCGTCGAGTGCCAGCCCAGGCGGGTCAGCAGCATCTTGAGCTGCACATAGGTGCAGTTCTGGGCCTCGTCGATCACCACGAAGGCGTTGTTGAGCGTGCGCCCGCGCATGAAGCCCACCGGCGCGATCTCGATGGCGCCCTCGGCCATCAACGCCCGCACGCGCTTCATGGAGAGACGGTCGGATAGCGCGTCGTAGAGCGGGCGCAGGTAGGGCGCGAGCTTGTCCTCGGCGTCGCCGGGCAGGAAGCCGATGGATTCCCCCGCCTCGACAGCGGGCCGAGAGAGCACGATCCGCGCGACGCTGCCCGCTTCCAGGGCTTCCACGGCCTTGGCAATGGCGAGGTAGGTCTTGCCGGTGCCGGCCGGGCCCAGCGCCATGACCAGATTCTTGGCGTCGATGGCCTCGATCAGCTGTTGCTGGCCGGGCGACTTGGCCTTGATGGTCTTGAGATAGCCCTGCTCGCGGTCGTCGTTGTGATGATTGAGCGGTGACCAGGCTCTGTCCCTCTCCACCGGCAGGCGGCGGATTTTATCGTCCCCCTGGAACTGGCCGGCATCGAACGCGCCTTCGCGCACATGTCGCTTCAGGGCTCGCTTGGTCATCGTAAAGCCTCCAGTGGGACAAGAAAAAAGGGCGTCTCCGCGATGGAGCGCCCTTCGGTGGTCAGGATGGATGGGAAGCGACGTCGTGCTGGACCGGGCGGCCCCTCTTGTGCTGTGCCGGGCGGAAAAGCCCGAAGGAACAACAAGCTCAGCGCCATCAACTCCGTCCACGCGGGACACGAACCGATGTTCGGTTCGTGGCGGCTTTCAGAAGGCTATCGACCCCCCGAATCGCCTGACTAGAATGATCCTAACGTCCTTTACGAAACGTTAAACGGACAGTTTGTCGCAAGAAACGGGGTGGCTAGATGAGTGTTTACAACTTGGGCAATGTGACACCTTTGTTGCCGAACGATGACGAATACTGGATTGCGCCCAACGCAGCGGTTATCGGCGCAGTGATTCTTCACAGGAATGCGTCGGTGTGGTTCAACGCTACCCTGCGCGGGGACAACGATCCGATCACTATCGGCGAAGGCTCCAACGTGCAGGACGGCAGCGTGCTGCACACGGACACCGGCTCGCCGCTGACGATCGGCAGGAACGTGACCGTCGGGCACATGGTGATGCTCCATGGTTGCAGCATCGACGACAATACGCTCGTCGGGATCGGCTCCATCATCTTGAACGGGGCTAAAATCGGGAAGAACTGCCTGATCGGCGCCAACTGCCTGATCACCGAGGGCAAGGAGATACCTGACAACTCGCTGGTGATGGGCGCGCCCGGAAAGGTGGTTCGCGAGCTCAGCGACGAGCAGGCGGCGCGGATGGCGCTGGGCGCCGCGCATTATGTCGACAACTGGAAGCGGTATCGGCGAGAGCTGAAGGAAGCTTGACGAACCTAGCGGCGCCCGCCGAGCGTGCGTTCAAACAGGAGGACGCCATGGCCTACGACTACATCAAAGTGGAGCGCGAGGGGCCGGTGACGACGGTCACGCTCAACCGGCCGGAGGTGATGAATGCGCTGCATTCGCCAGCTCACTTCGAACTTCACGACGCTTTCGACGCCTTCGCCGCCGATCCGGAGCAGTGGGTGGCCATTGTCACCGGGGCCGGGGACCGGGCGTTCTCGGCCGGCAACGACCTCAAGCATCAGGCCGGCGGCGGCAAGATGGAGAGCCCGCCCTCGGGGTTCGCGGGCCTGACGTCGCGGTTCGACCTCGCCAAGCCGCTGATCGCGGCCGTGAACGGGGTGGCCATGGGCGGCGGGTTCGAGATCGCATTGGCCTGCGACATCATCATCGCCTCGGAGACCGCGACCTTCGCACTGCCGGAACCGCGGGTCGGTCTTGCGGCGCTGGCCGGGGGGCTTCACCGGCTGCCACGCGCCATCGGGACCAAGCGGGCCATGTCGATGATCCTCACAGCCCGGCGGGTTTCGGCGATCGAGGGCAAGGACCTGGGATTCGTGGCGGAGGTGACTGCGCCCCATGACCTGATGCGCACCGCTCGCGAGTGGGCGGACGGCATCTGCCAGCTCGGCCCCATGTCGATCCGCGCATCAAAGGAGGCGGTCTACAAGGGCCTCGACGAGCCCAGCCTGGAGGCCGCGATCAAGGGCCAGAACCGCTACCCCGCGATCGCGGCGCTCTATCGGTCCGAGGATTTCGTCGAGGGGCCGCTGGCGTTTTCGCAGAAGCGCGCGCCGGCCTGGAAGGGGCGTTGAGGCCACTGATCCCAAGAGGGAGAGTGAGCTCGCCCTTGCCAGAAAGTGACGCCTGCGTCAGGTTCGTCGCCAACTAATCACCGTTCAGGGACGAGCGCCGCAATATGGATCGCTACGACTACATCATCATCGGCGCGGGTTCGGCCGGCTGCGTGCTGGCCAACCGGCTGAGCGAGGACGCGGACAAGACGGTGCTGCTGCTGGAGGCCGGCGGCAAGGACGGCTCGCTGATGATCAAGATGCCGGCCGGCGTTGGCGGGCTGATCGGCAAGAAGGGCCCGCAGAACTGGGGCTTCTGGACCGAGGAGGAACCGCAGCTCGAGGGCCGCAAGCTCTGGTGGCCGCGGGGGAAGGGCTGGGGCGGTTCGTCCTCGATCAACGGCATGATCTACATCCGCGGCCACGCGCGCGACTATGACCAGTGGCGTCAGATGGGCCTGCCGGGTTGGGGCTACGCCGACGTGCTGCCCTACTTCAAGCGCTCCGAAAGCCTGGAGGGCGGCGGCGACGCCTGGCACGGCGGCGACGGACCGCTGAAGGTATCCAACGCTTCGACGCCCAACCCGATCTATTCGGCGACCATCGCGGCCGGCGGGGAGGCGGGTTACCCGCTGACCAAGGACTTCAACGGCTTCCAGCAGGAGGGCTTCGGGCCCTACCAGCTTACCATCCACGACGGGCAGCGGTGGAGCGCAGCGCGCGGTTACCTGCACCCGGTGCTGGCGCGGCCGAACCTGACCTGCCTGACCGGCGCGCGCACGACCCGGATCATCATCGAGAACGGTCGAGCGACCGGGGTCGAAATCCATGACGAGGCGACCAAGACCAGGCGGATCGTCCACGCGACCGCCGAGGTGCTGCTGTCGGCCGGCGCGGTGCAGTCGCCGCACATCCTGCAGCTCTCCGGGATCGGCGATCCCGACCAACTGAGCGAGCACGGGATCAAGGTTGTGCATCCGTTGAAGGGCGTAGGCGCCAATCTGCAGGACCATCTGGACGTCTGCATGTCCTGGGAGTGCCCGCAACCGATCACCGCCTACTCTTTGCGCAAGGGGCTGGTGAAGACCCTGAGCATCGGCCTTGCCTACATGCTGTTCGGTAAGGGTATGGGGCGCCAGCAGTTCCTGGAGTCGGGCGCGTTCCTGCGCTCGCGACCCGATCTGGACCGGCCGGACCTGCAGATCCACACGGTGTTGGCGATCATGCAGGACCACGGAAAGGTGGCCGTGGAGAAGGACGGTTTCACCTTCCACGTCTGCCAGCTGCGTCCGGAGAGCCGGGGCCGGGTGGGCCTGAAGTCCGCCGATCCGATGGACGACCCGGCGATCTTCGCCAACTACCTGTCGGCGGAGGAAGACCGCCGCGCGCTGCGCGAGGGCGTGCGGATGATGCGCAAGGTGGCCGAGCAACCGGCGCTGAAGCCCTATATCACCGCAGAGTACTCGCCCGGCGCGGCCGTGCAGACCGACGCCGAGATCGACGCCTGGATCCGCAAGACCTCCGAGACGATCTATCACCCGGTGGGCACCTGCCGGATGGGGGCCGTCGGCGATCCCATGGCGGTGGTCGACGCCGAGTGCCGGGTCCAGGGCCTCGCAGGCCTGCGCGTCATCGACGCCTCGGTGATGCCGACGCTGGTCGGCGGCAACACCAACGCGCCCACCATCATGATTGCCGAGAAGATCTCCGACGTAATCCGAGGCAAGGCCGCGCTGGGCCCGGAAGACGCGCCGATCTACGGCGACGGGCGGCAGGCGGCGTAGCGGGCCCTCCCCGGCGGGGAGGGCCGATCACTTCGGCCTCACGATGAGCTTGAAGGCCTTGCTGTCGTCGAGCCAGATCGAGGCGGCGCGCTGGACGTCCTCAGCGGTCACGCGCTCGGTGCCCGGAATCAACTGGCGGATGAAGTCCAGCTTGCGCGGGTCGGCCTGGGCGTTGGAGAGCTCTCCCAGCCAGTACTGGTTGGTCAGGCGGGCGCGTTCGATGCCATCGATGCGGGGCTTCTTGGCGCGGGCCATCTCGTCGGCGCTGGGCGGCTTTGCGCGCAGGTCGGCGGCGATCTTGTCGACATCCCTGAAGAAGCCGTCGAGCTTGGCCGGGGGGACCTCGACGCTGGCGGCCACATAGCCCCATCCGTTCCAGGTGAGGCTATGGTTGTAGTTCACTGACGGTGAGTATGTGGCGCCCTGGGCCTCGCGCAACTGCTCGATCAGGCGGATGCCCATGACCTCACCCATTACGGCGGTGTCGCGGGCCCGTTGCGGGTTGGCCCAGAAGTCGGTTGTGGGCCAGGCGACATAGCCCACAGCCTGGTCGGCCCGACCCTTGTGCGTCAGAGCGATGGGCTGCGGCGTCGGGCCCGGGAAGACGATGGCCTTCTGGCTGGCCGCCACGGGCTGCTCAGGTCCGCGGGTGGGCAGGGCGCCGAAGGTGCGGGCCACGGCCTCGGTGGCCTTCTCGACCGTGATGTCGCCAACGATCACCACCTCGATCGGATCATTGGCCAGGTGTGGCGCGATCTGGGCCTTGAGGTCGTCCAGCTGGGCTTTGGCGATTTCCTCGCGGCTGGGGAAGGTGAAGCGTTGGTCGCCTGAATGCAGCAGGCCGGAGAGGGTGATGCCCAGGACCCCCTGATCGGTGGACTCGGCCTGATCGTGGACCGTCTTGCCGGCGCCTTTCTGGCGCTGGAAGGCCTCGGCCCGCCAGCCGGGCTCGGCGACATAGGCTGTCAGCACCTGCATCTCGGTGGGCAGGTCGTCGGTGCGAGTGGAGCCGGTCAGGATGAAGGCGTCGTCGCCAATCCCGAAGCGGACGCCATAGACCTTGGCGGCCAGCACCTGCTCGGTGTCCTCATTGGTGATCTGCCTCAGCCCGCCCTCGACGAAGGAATTAGCGAACCAGGCCAGGCTCTGGCGGTCCTTGGGCATGGCCTCCAGGCCATCGCCGACGTTCACGCGGACCAGCACTTCATCGTCACGGAATCTGGTGGGCTTGATGGTCAGGCGCACGCCGTTCTCGAAGCGCACGAAGACGGTGTCGAGATCGGAGACTTCCTTCGTCTCCACGACCTTGCCGGGGTTTCCGAAGTCCTCGTAGGGCCAGACGATGCTGCGCGACGCCAGCGGGGCGTCGACGGGCGTCTTCTGTGAGGCGGCGTATTCATTGAGCAGGGCCTGCTCGCCGCCCTGGACCGGCTTCGGCGAGGCCATGAAGATCAGCGGGCCTTCGCCCTTGAAGGCTTCCCTGAGCGTCGCCGAGACGGTGTCGGCCTTCAGGCCCTTCACTGCGGCTTCGAAAAGGGCGGCGTCGTCAGCGGTGCTGGTGACGACCTCGTTGTCACCCAGCGTGCCGACGATTTCGTTGGCCAGTTCCGACGGACGGCGGGTGGCGGCGCCGGCGACCTGTTGGCGGATGCTGGCGCGGGCCTCCTCGATCTCGCGGTCGAGCTCGTCCTGGCGCACGCCGTACTGCACGGCGCGGCGCTGCTCCTGGTCGATGGCGGCGAGCGCCTCGCGCCAACGGTCGACCTCGGCCGGCACATTGAGGAAGGTGAGCTCGGCGGACTTGCCCTGCTCGGACTTGAAGGCGACCGCGCCGATGAAGGGCGGCTTGGCCGAGCGGGCGAGCGCCGAGAGGCGGCGGTTGAGCACGCTGAAGCCCAACTGCTGGACCAGCTGATCCCCGCGCTTGGCCTCTGTGTCGCGGGCCAGGTCCGGTGGATGGGTCCAGGTGATCTGCAGGTTGAGCGGCGCGCCGGGCTCGACCACCAGCTTCGCCTCGGTCTTGCGCGGCGCTATGCGCCCGAGGTCCGGATCTGCGCCAACCGGGCCCACACCCTTCCAGTCGCTGAACCGGGCGCGGATCTTCGCCTCGATGGCGGTGGGGTCGAAGTCGCCGGCGATGACCAGCACAGCGCGCTCGGGCCGATAGAAGCGGCGATAGAAGTCGGCGATCTGACTGGCCGGCGCCTTCTGCAGCACCTCGACCTTGCCAATGGGATAGCGGGTCGGCATCCGCTGGCCCTTGAGCTGGAACTCCAGCCGCGATTTGAAGACCCGATAGGACGGCGTATCGCTGGAGCGTTCTTCCGACAGGACGACGCCACGCTCGCGGTCGACGGCGGCGGGATCGATCGTCAGGTTCCCGGCGGTCTCGCGCAACAGCATCAACGCAGTGTCGACGGTCTCGTCATCGGTGCGGGGCAGGTCCAGCTTGTAAACGGTCTCGTCGAAGCCGGTGGAGGCGTTGGTGTCGGCGCCGAACGCCAGCCCGAGGCGCTCGAGAATCTTGACCATGTCGCCCTCCGGCACGGCCTTGGACCCGTTGAAAGCCATGTGCTCGAGGAAATGAGCGAGTCCGGTCTGGGCTTCGGTCTCGTCCAGGGAGCCGGCGTTGATCCAAAGGCGCACCGCTGCCTGGCCCGCCGGGATCGCCTGGCGCCGGATCGCATAGCGCATGCCGTTGGGCAGGGCCCCGAAACGGACAGCGGAGTCCGCTTTCAGGTCGG
Source organism: Caulobacterales bacterium (assembly GCA_038203295.1). Lineage (GTDB taxonomy): Bacteria > Pseudomonadota > Alphaproteobacteria > Caulobacterales > Caulobacteraceae > Phenylobacterium. The sequence goes on along the minus strand of JBBREC010000024.1, from coordinate 3,263 downwards.
TTTGCGCCTGCGCCCACTGGCCGGGAGCCAGCCTTGCGGGCTTTTCGTCGGCGCCGAACTTCGGAACACTGAGCCGTGGAAGATGGAAGTCGAGCGCCTGCGCCGCAGTTGGCGCGGTGAGCGAAAGCACGGCGGCGAGGGCGGCGCCCACGCGCAGGGAACGGATCATCAAGGGGGTCTGGGCTCCGAAAGGGCCGCTACCATCGCCAAGCTCGGTGGCGGCGGCAAGGCAAGAAGGCGGCGGGCGGTCGCGCAGCCGCCGCAAAGCGCCTAAATGGGGAGAATGAGCACTTCGTCCTTTAGAGAATCGCCGGCCGCGCCCTGGTCGGGCGAACCGGTCCCCGAGCCGCAGCCCGACGAGCGGCCGGCGCGGGAGCCGGCGTTCAACGCGCCCTGGACGGCAGTGGCGATCGCGCTGGTTATCGTCGCGGGGTACGCGATCCAGGTGATGCTGCCGCAGGACGCCGTGCTGAGCGCCTTCGCTTTCTCGCCCGCTGGGCTGCGGGCCGGCCAGTGGCCGACGCTGATTACGGCGCTCTTTCTGCATGGCGGCTGGCCGCATGCCCTGATGAACGCCGCCTTCGCCCTGGCGTTCGGGACGCCGGTGGCGCGGTTCTTCGGCCTGAAGCTGCAGGGTGTTCTAGCTTTCTTCGCCTTCTACCTGGCGACAGGCGTGCTCTCGAACCTCGGCTATGCGGCCCTGCACTGGGGCGCGGCGGGCATCCTCGTGGGCGCCTCAGGGGCGGTTTCGGGCCTGATGGGCGCTGCAGCCAGGCTGATCGGCGGCCGAGGGCGGATCGGACCGCTGTTCTCGCCGCCTGTCGTCGCCATGGGCGCGAGCTGGATACTCATCAACGCAGCCATTGGAGTGTTCGGCAGCGCGCTGCTGCCGGGAACCGGCGGCGCGGGCGTCGCCTGGGAGGCCCACCTGGCGGGTTTCGCCGCCGGCGTCCTGATCATCACGCCCTTCGCCTGGCTTGCGCCCAAGGACTAGACGCTCACGCGGGCGTGCGTTGAAGGAAATCGCGATCCGGGCGACCGTGTTCTCTCAACAATAGAGAGAACCAGGGAGCGGCTGATGCTTGTCTCGCAGATTCTGAGATCCAAGGGCGACACGGTGTTCACGGTGGGACCTTCGGAAACCGTCGCCGCGGTGACGGCGCTGCTGCATTCCCGACGGGTCGGCGCGCTCGTCGTGCTGGAAGCCGAAGAGGTCGTGGGCATCGTCTCCGAGAGGGACGTGGTGCGCGCCTTCGCTGTGTCCGGCGCCAGCGCCCTGGAAAACCCGGTGTCGAGCTGCATGACGGCCGACGTGCTCTTCGCCGAGCCGGGCGAAACGGTCGATTCCCTGCTCACCCGCATGACCGACCGGCGCATCCGCCACCTGCCGGTCTGCAAGAACGCCAGGCTGGTCGGGATCGTCTCGATCGGCGACCTGGTGAAATCGAAGATCTCCGAGGTCGAGGCCGAAGCGGACGGCTTGAAGGCCTATATCGCCGCGAGCTGAGCTGAGCCTTCAGACCCCCGATGTCGCTGCATCGGCCAGGCTGTAGGCTTCCAGGACGTCTGCCGTGGCGTCGCGGGCGCGCAGGAGCGCCTCGCGAAGGGAACAGGCCTGCAGGTCTGGGCAGTCGTCGCACTTTTTGAAGCCCAGCCGCGGGCTGACGCAGGGCGCGAGCGCCAGCGGGCCGTCGAGGACCCGGATCACTTCGGCAAAGCTGATCTCCGTCGCCGACCGCCCAAGTGTATAGCCACCGAACTTGCCGCGTCGGCTGGTCACCATCTGGTTGCGGGATAGCTCAAGGAGAATCGCTTCCAGGAACTTGCGCGGCGCATCGGCCCGCAAAGCGAGCTCCCCGGACGTGAGCTGGGCCCCGTCGGCGCGGGCCAGTTCGACCAGCGCCCGGAGCGCGTAACGAGCCTTCTGCGACAGCATGATGTCTCCCGGCGTCGTTTTTACGGGGGCTGGACCTACTTGCAAGGCAGGCCTCGCGCCGGGGAGCCGCAGGACGGCGCGCTCAACACGCCGCACGCCTATCGGTGAGATTCACGACGCTTATGTGAACGCGCCTGTTGACTCAGGGTTGGGGGCCCAATAGATAGCCGCCTCCGGCTCGGGGCCGGGCGGATCCGAAGCGGCCGAGGAGGTTCTAAACCTCTGAAAATCGTAGGGAAATGCAAAGCCCCGAGCCTGGACTGAGACCGCGGACCACTTGCTCGGACGGCTTGCCGTCCCAGCGCTTCGGAAGCGGTTCATCTTCGTCCGAACCCGGTTGATCCGGCGCGGGACGAAGGAGACCGAAAGGATCAGTTGACGAGCACCGGGGTGGCCATTAGATAGCCGCCTCCCGCTCGGGACGGGCGCCAAGCTCGAAGCGGACGGCAGGCGGTCACAAACCGCTTGCTTTAAGTTTCGAACTGGGTATTTTCCCGAGCCTCAGTCGAATCGCTACGGACAGATGAGGGAAGCCCCTCGGCGGCCCCAAGCGATTTTTGCGGCCTAAATCCTGGGAAACCCGGATCGGCCAGAAAGTCCGAAAGGACCGATTGACACGAAAGAGGTCGGCCACTAGATAGCCGCCTCCGCCGACCACCGGCGCTAAACAGTGGGGCAGCCGAAAGGCAGTCGCGGTCTTTGACATTGTTGAATTGGAAAGAGAAACGCAGGCGGCGGTGTCCTGGCGGTTACCCTAACCAGGTAACCTCGACACTGACGAACTTGCGGTCTCTTGAAGACAATACCATGAATATCAATACCTGATGGCTTCGGCCGTTAGGCATCGATGTGAATGGGAACTCGTCAAGAAATACGCAGACAATATGCCAACCAGTTCTTCGGAATTGGGTAAGCTATTAGTCAGTGCTCAACTCAACCTGAGAGTTTGATCCTGGCTCAGAGCGAACGCTGGCGGCAGGCCTAATACATGCAAGTCGAGCGCCCTTTCGGGGGAGCGGCGGACGGGTGAGTAACGCGTGGGAATGTGCCCTTTGGTACGGAACAACTGAGGGAAACTTCAGCTAATACCGTATGTGCCCTTCGGGGGAAAGATTTATCGCCATTGGAGCAGCCCGCGTTGGATTAGGTAGTTGGTGAGGTAAAGGCTCACCAAGCCTACGATCCATAGCTGGTCTGAGAGGATGATCAGCCACACTGGGACTGAGACACGGCCCAGACTCCTACGGGAGGCAGCAGTAGGGAATCTTGCGCAATGGGCGAAAGCCTGACGCAGCCATGCCGCGTGAATGATGAAGGTCTTAGGATT
>JBBREC010000023.1:0-27604 GCA_038203295.1 Caulobacterales bacterium | reverse complement strand
GTCGACCTCCAGGCCGCCATCAACCGCTTCGTCGCAGACCACAACCAGCAGCCCAAACCCTTCGTCTGGACCGCCGATCCAGACAAAATCATCGCCGCCGCCAGCCGTGGGCACCAAACGTTGGAATCAATCCACTAGGTCGTTGAACATGGCGGAGCGCCCTCCCAGGCGGGGGCAGGCAACCACAGGAATCACCTCATCGACAGTTAACTTGCGTTCATCTGGCTTACAGGTGGCGCCGGCATTGGTATTCGCCGCGATGTTGTTGCGACTATGCATGGAATTTTCTGGATGTAGGCTTGGGATAGACTCCAGTCGACCTTGTCATAGCGCGATGGTGACAGCGCGCCGGATCATCCCGTCGAGCCGGTCGCGCAGGTCACGGCCTTTGTCTGTCAGGTGGATCACGTGACTGCGCGCATCGTCCGGACTGAGGAAGGCGTCGACAAGATCCAGGGCTGGCGGCTGGGCCCAAGCGGAGCCGGGGCAGCCGAGCGCGCGCAGGCTGCGCGAGGCGGTAGACTGGGTGAGGCGGGCCACGATAGCCAGTTCCTGCACCGAGAGGCCTTCGTTTTCGCAGGTGTAGAGGAAGGCGATGATCTCGTTGACGCCGATGCGCGGCTCAAGCGTCTTCAGCGCAAGGAGCGCCTCAAGGATGGTGTCGCGCGGCCGCAAGTTAGGCGCGTTCAGTCTTCGTGGTAGCGGTTCAGCGCGCCGGTGAAGGCGGTGCGTGGCGTGGCGCGGCTAAGTGGCAGCGCCTTGCGCTGGCGGCGCTCGCGCATGGCCAGCTTGGCGTCAGGATAGGCGTCGCGGACCAGGCGTAGGATATCCTCCAGTCGCCGCTGGTGATCGGCGGCTTGAACGAAGTCATCGACGGTAAGTTCCACCGAGATCTGACCGCAAAGTTTCATAGGCGTCCCCGACAAAATGGCTGTTCCGGCGGGCTAGATCGTAGGCTGATGCGGATGCGGTTTTGCCGCCTTCAACGGGGCGGCCGCGCGCATCCCGCGCGTTATTCGAGGCGGGTTCGCCGAAATCAGCGGCCGTGTGTTTTGTGAAGAAACCGTAATTTATCCAATGCCTTCCCCGGCCGTAAGCGCCAGGAGAGCAAAGGAGGCGAGCCAGTGCTCGCCCATGTAGTCGCCCGCGACCTTATCGAGGCTGGCGGCCAGGTGGCGGTCGGCGGCGGCGCTCGCGGCGACGGCCAGTGGGTCGCCGGCGGGCAGGTCCGCTGCGATTTCGCGCCAGCACCAGGCGCGCGACAGGTTGAGCCCGTCGAGATGGGCGATCTTGCCGTCGGTGCGGTCGCTGACGCTGGCGGGCGTGAACAGGCTGGCCGGCTGGCCCTCCGCGGCCCGGGGCAGGTAGGCGCGCAGCCAGGCGACGAACGCGTCGGCCGGCAGCAGGCGGCGCATGGCGACCGCCGTGACCAGCGTCGCGGACAGGAAGTCGTCGCCGGATGGCTCCCAGGCCGGCGCATCGCGGTCGGCCAGGTGCCAGGCGCGGGCCTTCTCTGCGAACAGGGTCGTGAGCCCGGCGTCCCCGGCGGCCGCCGCGTAGTCCTGGCCAAGCGCGAGGCCGAAACTGGTCGAAGAGTGCACACCGGTGCGGATCGGATAGTCGGCGCGCGGCAGGAACTCGCGGAACCGGTCGGCGAAGGCGTCCGCCAGCGGCTGCAACAGCAGCGCGTGGCGGGGATCCTCGTGGGTCAGCAGCTCGGACTGCAGTTTGAGCAGCCAGGCCCACCCGTACGGCCGCACGAAGCCCCGCGAGGATGGCAGACGGACATAGGCGGTCTCGGCTTCAACCTTATCCGGCGTGAACGCCTGGTCGAAGTGGGTGCGGATTGCGGCGGCTTCAGCGATGCCCGGCTCGCGGCGCAGCAGGGAGGCCAACAGCCAGTGGCTGTGCACGCAGGAGTGCCAGTCGAAACTGCCGAAGAAGATCGGATGCAGGTCGCGCTGGCTGCGCACGTCCTGAGGTCCCCCGATCACATGGTCCATCTTGACCGGGAACTCGCGGGTGACGTGGCCGAGCGCGATGCGGGCGAAACTGGAGGCGATCTCTGGGGTAAGCCGGCTATCAGAACGCGAGGACATACATCAGGACCATATTGGCGATGAGCAGGGGGATGGCGGTCGGGATCTGCGCCTTGATCACCGAATAGCGGTCCGGCAGCTCGAGCAGGGCCGGGGGCACCAGGTTGAAGTTCGCGGCCAGCGGAGTCATCAGCGTGCCGCAGAACCCCGAGAGCATGCCGATGGCGCAGACCACCGCCGGGTTGCCGCCAAAGTGGTTGATCAGGATCGGCAGGGCGACGCCGGCGGTCAGCACCGGGAAGGCCGCGAACGCATTGCCCATGATCATCGTGAATCCGGCCATGCCCAGGCAGTAGACCGCCACCGCCGCCGCCCGGGTATCCATGGGCAGATATGTGGTCAGCAGGTCGCCCACGACCTTGCCGACGCCGGCCAGCGCGAAGACCGCGCCGAGCGCGGCGAGCATCTGCGGCAGCAGGGCGGCCCAGCCCACCGTGTCCATCAGCCGGCGGCCCTCCTGCAGCGGGCTGATCAGCGGCTGCCGTAACAGGACGACCGCCACGCCCGTGGCGATGAGCGCGGCCAGCGCCAGCGAGATCAGGGTCGCCTGTTTGGGATCGAGCAGATGTTCCGGGCCGATCTGGAGTGGCTTGAGGACCAGGATGCCGAAGATCACCACCAGCGGCAGGGTTAGGGCCGGGATGAACAGCTTCTCGCCGAAGCGCTCGGAGAGGGCGCGCCGCTCGGCCGGCGTGGTGGTGTCGGGTTGGCCCCGGCCCAGCAGGCCGAAGCCCGCGATCCCTGCAAGCCCCAGCACCAGGACGCCGTTGCCCAGGTCGCCCAGCCGGTCTCCGGCCAGCAGGCTGAGGGCGACAAGACCCCAGAAGGCCGCATTGCCGAACCGCCGGGTGTTGTTGCGGTCGGCGGCGCTCAGAATCGCGAAAGCCGCGAACATCAGGCCCGCCAGCACATAAACGACGCCAAGCTTGATCATGGCCGGGCCTCGCGGCGCAGCCTGCGGTCGAACAGCAACAGCCGGACGGCATGGATCGCGAAGGCCGCCAGCGCGCTTGGGATCGCCCAGACCGACAGGTGGATGGGATCGATGGTGATGCCGCTGGTGGCCAGGAAGCTGACCATCAGCAGGATCGAGCCGATCGCCACGAAGACATCCTCGCCGAAGAAATAGCCGATGTTGTCAGTGGCGGCGGCGAAGGCGCGGACGCGGTGGCGGGTGGGCTCGGCCAGCGCACCGGTATGGGTCTCGACGGCGGCCTCGGCCATGGGTGCGATGATCGGGCGGATCGACTGGGTCTGGCCGGCGATGGAGGTCAGTCCGAGCGCCGAGGTGATCTGTCGGAAGGCCATGTAGGCGATCAGCAGGGGCCCGACCGAAACCCCCTTGAAGCGCAGCATCAGGGCTCTGGCGCGTTCCTGCAGGCCGGCGCGCTCGACCACGCCGACCATGGGCAGGACCAGCAGGGTGACGCTGACGTAGCGGTTCTCGTTGAACGCCTTGCCGAAGGCGGCCAGCACGGCCAGCGGCGGCAGGCCGGCGGCCCAGCCGGTGGCCAGCGCCGCGGCCACCACCACCAGCAGCGGATTGAAGCGGGCCGCGAAGCCTATGACGACGACGGCCACGCCCAGAAGGATCAGCATCGTCGCCCCTCATGCGATTCTGGCGCCCATAGGAGGGCCTGCTGCAGGGCGTGGCAACGACGTTAGCGCCGCGCGATCCAGACGTCGGCGAGGCGCAGGAAGCCGGCGACGTCGATGGTCTCGGCGCGGGCCTGGGGGTCGAGGCCGGCGGCTTCGATCAGCGGTTCGCCGCCTACGCCCTTCAGGCTCGCGCGCAGCATCTTGCGGCGCTGGCCGAAGGCGGCGGCGGTGATCTTCTGGAGCGCATCGAGTCGGGCCGCGCTTGGGCGGTCGGCCCGGGGCGTCAGGCGCACAACGGCGGAATCGACCTTGGGCGGCGGCGTGAAGGCCCGCGCCGGGACCTCCATGACCATCTTCGCCTCGCTGGTCGCCTGGGCGATGACCGCCAGGCGGCCGTAGGCGTCGCCGTTCACCGGCGCGGTGATCCGCTCGGCCACTTCCTTCTGGAACATCAGGGTCATGGAGGCCGGCATCCATGGCCCGGTCAGCCACTTGATCAGCAGCGGCGTGCCGACATTATAGGGCAGGTTGGCGACGATGTGGGCAGGTTCGCCCTGGGCGAGCTCGGCCTCGTGGGCGTTCAGGGCGTCGCCGAGGATCAGGGTAAGCGCGCCGGGCGCGGCGTCGGCCAGTTCGTCCAGCAGCGGCTGAAAGCGTGCGTCCTTCTCGATGGCGGTCACCCGGGCGTCGGCTTCCAGCAGGGCGCGGGTCAGGCCGCCCGGGCCTGGGCCCACCTCGATCACCCTGGAGCCGGGCTCGAAGGCGGCCAGCCGTGCGATCTTGCGGGTGATGTTGAGGTCGAGCAGGAAATGCTGGCCGAAGGCCTTTTTCGCCAGCAGGCCGTGGTCGGCCAGCACCTCGCGCAGCGGCGGCAGGGCCTCGAGGTTCACCCGGCCCTCATCTAGCCGGCTCTGGCGCGGGCGATCTGGTCGGCAAGGCGGATGGCGGCGATCAGGCTGTCGGGCCGGGCAAGGCCGCGGCCGGCGATGTCGAACGCGGTCCCATGGTCCGGCGAGGTGCGCACGATCGGCAGGCCAAGGGTCACGTTCACCCCGCCCCAGAAGTCGAGCATCTTCACCGGGATCAGCGCCTGGTCGTGGTAGAGGCAGATGACGGCATCGTAGCCGGCGCGCGCCTCGGTGTGAAACAGGCTGTCGGACGGGTAGGGCCCCCTGGCGTTGACGCCGAGGTCCTGCAGCGCCCGGATGGCCGGCGCGACGATCTCGATCTCCTCCCGGCCGATGCCGCCGCTTTCGCCCGCATGCGGATTGAGGCCGGCGACGGCGAGGCGGGGCGCTTCGATGCCGAAGTCGATCCGCAGCGCCTGGGCGGTCACCAAGCCAGCGTTGACGATCGCCTCGATGCTGAGCCGGCTTGAGACCTTGGCCAGCGGCGTGTGCACGGTCACCAACGAGACCCGCAGGTCCTTGGCGACCAGCATCATGATCGGCCCGCGCGCGCCGTCGAAGGTGGCGGCCTGGGTCAGCTCGCCGAGGAACTCGGTATGGCCAGGAAACTTGAAGCCGGCCTCGTAGAGCGGGGCCTTGGCGATCGGGGCGGTGACCACGCCGCAGACCGCGCCGGAGAGGGCCAGGCCCGCTGCGGTCTCGATCCACTGGATGATCGCCGGGGCGGCGCTTGGCGACGGCTGGCCCGCGACCACCGGGCTCTTCAGCGGCAGGTCGATGACCGGAAGGGCGTCTTCGAAGATCGCGATCGCATCGACCGGCGACAGAACCCGGCGCACCTCAGTGGCGCCGGAGGCGGAGGCTACCGACTGGTAGTCGCCGACCACCACGAAAGGCGGGCCGGACCGGCGCAGCTCGTTCCAGGCCTTGACGACGATCTCCGGGCCGATACCGGCCGGATCGCCGAGGGTCAGAGCGAGCGGGCCTGTCCTCACCTGGTCTCTATCGTCGCGGAGTTGCGCAGGTCGCGCATGTACCGCCGCGCGATCATGCTGAGCTGCTGGCCCCTGAGCCGGTTCTCGATCTGGTCGTGATCAACCTGCACGGCTCCGGACGCCCGTTTGCCGCAGACCGCCAGGACGTGGAGGCCCACCTTGGTGCGGATGGGCGCGGAGACCTCTCCGACTTTCAGGGTCTGTGCGGCGGCCTTGAACTCGGGCGCCAGGTCGGCGATCTCGGCCTCGCCCAGGTCGCCGGCGACCACGCCCGGCGTCTTGCCGGCGGTGGCTTCCAGCGTGTCGCAGGTCTTGATCGCGGCCCGGACGCTCTCAAGCTTCACCCGCGCGGCCTCGATGTCGGCGTCGGTTGCCGTGGCCGGCAGCGCTATGGCGGCCTGCTTGAGGCTGACCAGGGTTTCACCGGCGCCGGAACGCTTGTCGCGAAGGTAAATGATGTAGACGCCATCCTTCACCGGGATCGGCTGGGAGAGCTGGCCGGGGCGCAGCTGGTCGAGTACGGCGTCGACCTGGGGCGGCATCTCGCCCTGGCTGATCCAGCCGGCGTCACCGCCGGCGGCCGCGGTGGCGGCGGCCGAGAACTGGCGCGCGACGTTGGCGAACGGCGCGCCCTGCTGCAGCTGGGTCACGAGTTGTGCGGCGCCCTGCGTGGCCTGCTCCATGCCGCCGACGCGGGCGGAATCGATCAGCACCTCGGAGATCTCGTACTGGGGCTTGGAGGCCGCCGCCACGAGACGGACCTGGGTCGCCTTGATCTGGTCCTCGCCAATGCGCAGGCGGGTGCCGTAGCGGCCGCTGATCCAGCGCTGCCAGCTCATCTGGGCGCGGATCTGTTCATAGAGGGTCTCGGAGCCGATGCCCTGCTGCTTCAGCGCCAGCAGGAAACCCTCAGGCTTGAGGTTGTTCTGCTTGGCCATGTCGGTCAGTTCTTCGAGAACCTCGTCATCGGTGGAGATGATGCTGATTTTCTGGTCCTTCTGGACGCGCCTCAGTTCCTGCAGTTGCAGGTGCTCGTCCACCAGCGAGACCAGGGCCTCGCGCTGGAATTGCGGCAGGGTCTCCTGGGTTGGCTGCACGCCCGATGTGGCGATCAGCAAACGCATGCGCTGGCCGAGGTCGTACGTGGAGATGATGTCGTCGTTGACCACCGCGGCCACGGATTCCGACATCGGCTGCGGGCCGGCCTGGCGCAGCGGCGCGGCGGGCGCGGCTTCGGGGGCTGGCGCAGAGGCGGCGGCAGGGGGCGGCGCGCCGATCTGGCCGCGCAGGGCCTGGGCTCCGGCGGCGACAGGCGCCGCGCCGGCGAGCAGCGCCGCCAAGATGACTGCGCCCCGCGCCCCTCGGCCCGTGACGTTATCCGCGCGCATCATGGATGATTTCATTCCTTCGAGCGGCCTCGTCAGGCCGGCATTCCTATCTGGCATAAAGTGGACCGCCCAATGTGGCGAGCGTTAGGCGTAAGCTGATGGACGAGCGAGGCCCAAGGCGACCGATGACGGTGTCTTCCTTGCGGTAGATGACATCCACCCGCGTGCAATCGTCGCGGTAGAAGACCCCGACATCGCGGATCACCCAGGCCGCCTGGGCGATATCGCGGTTGCCGTAGGCGCTGACGCCCCAGTTCTTTCCGAAGTAGAGCTCGCCGCCCAGATCGAGGTTCTCGCGCTTGCGGGACAGGGGATCGAGCGGATTGACCAGGTTTACGTCGAAGTCGTCGGTCAGATAGCGGACGTAGCCCGAGCCGAATTTGTTGGAGACATTCACTCCGGCCTCGGCGCGGTGGACCGAGAGGTTATCGGCGTCGAGGCGCGCGCGCGCGAAGAGCGAGACCCCCTGTACCGGCTGGGCGTCGGCCGAAACGATCCAGTCGGACGATTTGCCGCGCAGGCCTGAACGGGTCGCGAAGACATCGTTCGACTGGCTGCGGAAGCTGCGGCCCAGCAGGAAGCTGGCGCGGCGCCCGTCGTCCCACAGTACGGAAGCCCGGCCCGCGACGTTGATTCGCGCACCGTCCTCGTAGAGGTCGTAGCCCGGGAATTTGTTCGCCCGGAAAAGGTTGGTCTCGTCGAACTCGAAGGCGACGCTGTCCTCGTTGAGATAGGTCTTCGCGCCGGTCTTCGGATCACGGCCGACCACGATCTGCCTGGCGTTGGGCGAGACCGCAATCTGCGCCAGGGGCTCGACCACTACCGTGGCGGCGCTCCAGCGACGGTAGAGCGGGTAGGAGATGTCGGCGCCGGCGACCGCGAGCACGCGCGAACTGGACTGCGACCGGGCGCCCGCGCCGACGCCGGTCAGCACGTCGCTGAGGCTGTATCCGTCGATCCGGGCGTTCACGAACGGCTCGAACCGCAGGCCCCCGGTGGAGGTAAAGCTGCGACGCCAGTCGACGTCGCCGGTCACCCGGCGGCTGTCGAGGCCGGGCAGGCGTAGCGCCGGGGTGATCGGGGACTGTTCGCGGGTCAGCACCACGGCGCTGCCGTTCAAACGCAGGCGCCCGCCCACGATCTCGCCCGGCGCGTCGACGTGGGTCTCGATCAGCGGTCCGACGATCGGGAAGGTGCGGTCGATGTCGCCAGGGCGCAGGCCCTGGATCGTGAAGGCCGCGGCCGAGAAGTAGGAGGCGGTGTCCTGCCGGATCGCATAGGCCTGCGAGATCAACCGGCGGTCATCGGCGACGTAGGGGCCGCGGGCCTCGTAGACGCGGCCAACTTCGTACTTGTCGAAGATCAGGTCGTCGGAGGCCCGCTCGGCCGTGAACCCGGCGCGCCACTTCGGCGCCGGACGGAAGACACCTTGCGCCAGAATGTAACTGCGCGCGGTGTCGTTACCGAAGGCCCTGCCCTTGCCGTCGAAATCCCGGTCGATCGTCCCGCCGAAGCGGACGTCGACGTCGCCTGAGTAGAACCGCTTGCGGTACTCGGCGTTCACGAACGGGTTCACCTTGGTGTTGATCTGCGGGCTGATCACCAGGTCGGAATAGGGCGAGATCACCCAGACATAGGGTTGTTCGTAAGAGAAGCCGCGGCGGTCCGAGGCTCCGATATTCGGGGTCAGGAAGCCGGACGCCCGCTCGGCCTGCGGGTCCGCGTGCCAGAACACCGGCAGATAGAGGACCGTGGCCCCCAGCACGTGGATGCGGGCGTTGCGGTAGTAGACAATCCGCTTGGCCTTATCCTGCACCACCTCGTCGGCGCTGATCGACCAGGTCGGGGTCTTCGCGCCGCCGTCGGCGGCGCAGATCGGGCAGGGGGTATAGATCGCCTTATTGAGCTGCTGAACGTTCTCGTTGCGCTTGATGGCGGTGGCGCCGGCGATCTTGACGTTCTGCTGCAGGCGCGCCGAGAAGCCCAGCGCGACCCCGGCCCGCATCTTGTCGTCGAGGGTCAGCTGGTCGGCGTATTCCGAAGTGCCGTCGGCATTGAGGGTGACCACGTGGCCGTAGGCGCGGATGACGCCCATGCCGGCCTGTTCGCCCTCTTCGTAGACCAGCCGGTCTGCGCGAATCGTGCGGCCTTCGTAGCGGACCTCCACATGGCCCTGGGCCGTGGTGACCTTGCTCTTGTCGTCCCGGATGAGTTGGTCGGCCTCCATGTAGAGCTCGCCAGGCTCAAGGCCGTCGGTATTGGCGATCGAAGCCTTGGGCCTGGCCGGTTCGATGGGATTGGACTGCAGACTCTGGCCGCGCTGTTGGCGGGGCACCAGCTGGCTGCCGGGCTCCAGTACCCCGGGCGATGGTATCTGGGCGTGGGCGCAGGCCGGCCAAAGCACCGCCATCGCTGCGCTGGCGAGCAGCATATGCTTGGCGGCTGCGGACGACGGGCGCCGACGCGAACTCATCTGACTTTCAATTCCCCTCGGACGGGCGGCGACAAGTGGTGGGCGACGTCAGGGCCTGCATAGCCGGGCAGGCGCAGGATTCAACCGTCTTCGGTGTAGCAGAGCAGGGTTAGGCCCGACAGAAGCGCCACCACCGCCGGGGCCCAGGCGGCCGCGAAGAGCGGGATGATATCAGCCCGGCCCAACGCACCGGAGAACTGGTTGAAGAAGAACACGACGAAACCAAGGCCGACGCCTGCGCCCGCGAGGCCCGCGAGGCCTCCGAGTCGCGCCAGGCGGAGCGAAAAGGCGGCGGCCAGGATGGACATGGCGGCGAAGAGCAGCGGCGTCGCCAGCAGCTGCTGGAACCGCAGTCGATAGCCGGACGCCGAGAATCCCGCCTGCTCCGTCGCGCGGATCGCGGCAGGCAGCTTCCAGAAGGCGATGGCTTCCGGCGAGGCGAAGCGCTCCACGGCGGCTTCGGAGTCGAGGGTCGAGCGGATCGACAGGCTGTCGGAATAGACCGAATTCTCCCCGGCGGTGGCCTCGCGCACGTCCTTCAGCTCCCAGAAGCCGGGCTTCAGCGTCGCTTCGGCGGCCTCCAGCCGGCGCTTGAACTCCGGCTGGCCGGCCTTGTTCTTCTGATAGACGTATAGTGAAACTCCGCGCAGGCGCACCGCCCCGGCCACCGTGTCGCGGGCCTTGGCGTGGATCACCATCTGGGTGTGCTCGTCGCCCTGGCGCAGCCAGACGTCCCTGGGCAGGTCGCCCAGGTAGTTCTCCATCATCCGGGCGCGGTCGACCTCGAAGCGGGCGGCCAGCGCGGCCGAGAGCGGGTTCAGTACTGTCACCGCCAGCGCGCCCAGCACGAAGGCCGCGAAGGCCGAGGGCAGGATGAAGCGCCAGGCGGACACGCCGGCGGCGCGCATGGCTACCAGCTCGCTCTTGCGGTTCAGGCCGACGAAAGCGCCGATTCCGCCGAACAGGAACACGAACGGCAGCAGGATCTGGATCACCGACGGTGACTTCAGCAACGTCAGGCCGAAAATGTCCTCGGGTCCGACATCGGTGCGCACGCCGACCGAGTGCGACAGCTCGACGAACTGCACCAGCACGATCACCGAGGCGATCACCGCCAGCGCCGCGCCAACGCCGGCCAGGGTGCGGCCCAGCACGTAGAGTTCGATGCGCCCGGCCCCGGTCACAGGGCCGCCGGGGCGATGCGGGCGGGCCGACGGCGCATGTCGATGAACCGGCTGACGCGCTGGCGGAAGACGCTGCGCAGGGCGAGCGCTGTGGCGAAAAGCGGAACGGCATACTGGCCGATGTTCAGCCAGGCGTTGTCGTCGCAGGCGGACTGGATGCCGAATCCGACGATTCGCACCACCGCGGCGGCCGCGCCGATGGCGGCGATGCGCCGACCGTAGCCGAGACGGGAGAACCCTCCGCCGAGAATTGCCGAAAGCGCCATGGCCATGAAGGCGATGTTGTACAGCGGCGACGAAAGGCGCGCATGCCCCTCCGCCATCAAACCCAGCCGGTTGCGTTGTTCCCAGCCCTGCTGCAGGTCCGGCAGGAGGAGTTCGTGGAGGTAGCGGTCCGACGGCTTGTAATGGATCATCTCGGCGGAATCGGAGAGCGTTCCCAGCTCGAACGGATATTCGTTGAAGGTCAGGAACTGCAGGACGCCGGTCTTGGAGAATTCCTGGGTGGAGCCGTCGCGCAGAATCAACACCGCCTGGCCCTTGCGCTTGGCGATGCGGCCCTGGTTGGCCATGTAGACCGTCGCCGAGCCGTCCGACTTCTGCTGATGGATGAAGAGGTTGTGCAGGTCACCCTTGCCGTCGACCGACTGGGCATAGACTGTCAGGTCCTTCACCGGCTCGGTGAATTCGCCCTCGCGCACCAAGCTGGAGGCAAGGTCGGTGCGGACCTCGAACAGTTCCTGCCGCAATTCCCGGAACGCGGCGGGCTGCACCCACAGGTTCATGACCAGCGCCAGGAAGGTGACGGTGGCGGCCAGCCGCATGGCCGGCGAGATCACCCGCCACCGGCTCATCCCGCCCGAGAAACAGACCACGATCTCCTGTTCGGTGTGCAGCCGGTTCAGCGCCACCAGGGCGGCGACGAACAGCGCGATGGGCAGGATCATGTTGATCAGCTGCGGCATGTAGAGAACCGTGATCTTCAGGAAGACCCACGCGCTCTGGCGCTGGTTGACGATCAGGTCGAGGCCAGAGAGCGACTGACTCAACAAGGCGACAGCCGTCAGCGCCGCGGTCGCGAGCAGCGTCGGGCCAAGCAGCTGGCGCAGCAGATAGCGGTCGATCAGGCGCATCGGTAAGAAATACGGCTCACCCGGGAATTTTGCCGCGCCCCGGCCGCGGTCCTGTTCTAAACCATGCGTCGCCGCCCCAGACAACCGCCGGGCGAGCCCCGCCTATGGCGGTTGGACGGCGCGGACCCCTTTTGAGCCCAAAGAGAGTTTCGGATGGATATCGAGTTCGTCGCGGCGACCGCCGCCCTGCCGCCCAAAAGCGCGCTGGCCCGCATCGTCTTTGAAGGCGCATCGCTTGACGGCGCGGCCGCCCAGGCCGCCGCCGCCAGCCGCTTCACCGGCGCGAAGGGCCAGACCCTCGATATTCTGGCGCCGGCCGGCACGGACGCCGCGCGCCTTGTGCTGGTCGGGGCGGGCAAGACAAACAGCTACGACGCCATCGGGGCCGAGCATGCCGCGGCGAGCGCCTACAACGCGGTGAAGACCTCAGGGCTCACCGGGCTTCGCATCGAGCTGCCGACAGACGCCCACGCGGCCTCGGCGGCGCTGGGCGTGCGTCTGGCCAGCTACCGGTTCGACAAGTACCGGACCAAGGAGCCGGCGGACAAGAAACCCTCGGTGATGAAGACCCAGATCGTCACGACCAATGTCGATGGCGCGCTGGCGGCCTTCGCGCCTCTGGCGGCGCTGGCCGACGCGGTGAGCTTCACCCGCGATCTGGTCTCCGAACCGCCGAACGTCCTCTATCCGGTCGAATTCGCCCGCAGGGTGAAGGAATTGGAGAGCCTCGGGCTCGAGGTCGAGATCCTGGGCGAGCCCGAGATGACGGCGCTTGGCATGGGCTCGCTGCTGGCCGTGGGCCAGGGCAGCATCCGCGAGAGCCAGCTGGCGGTGATCAAGTGGATGGGGGCCACCGACCCGACCGCCCAGCCGATCGCCTTTGTCGGCAAGGGCGTCTGCTTCGACACCGGCGGCATCTCGATCAAGCCGGCCGACGGCATGGAAGACATGAAGTGGGACATGGGCGGGGCGGGCGCCGTCGCCGGCCTGATGCACGTGCTGGCCGGCCGCAAGGCCCGGGTCAACGCCATCGGCATCCTCGGCCTCGTCGAGAACATGCCGGACGGTAACGCCTACCGTCCGGGCGATGTGCTGACCTCCATGTCCGGCCAGACCATCGAGGTGATCAACACCGACGCCGAGGGCCGCCTCGTGCTCGCCGACGCCGTCTGGTACTGTCAGGACCGTTTCAAGCCGAAGTTCATGGTCGATCTGGCGACGCTGACCGGGGCGATCATCATCGCGCTCGGGAACGACTACGCCGGCTGTTATGCCAACAATGACGAGCTGGGCGCCAACCTGATGGCCGCCTCGGCCACGACCGGCGAGTCCCTGTGGCGGATGCCGCTGCCGCCGCAGTACGACAAGAACATCGACTCGATGATCGCCGACATGAAGAACACCGGCGGCCGGCCGGGCGGCTCGATCACCGCGGCCCTGTTCATCCAGCGCTTCACCAATGGCGTTCCCTGGGCGCACCTGGATATCGCGTCCACCGCCTGGAAGAAGCCGTCCACCGTCCCGACCATCCCGGACGGCGCCACCGCCTTCGGCGTGCGGCTGCTCAACGCCATGGTGCAGGACAAGTACGAAGGCTGATGGCGGACGCGGCCTGCGAGGTCTGGTTCTACCACCTGGAGCGGACCGGGCTCGACCAGGCCTTGCCGGAGCTGCTGGAGAAGACGCTGCAGAAGGGCTGGAAGGCCGTGGTGCGCACCCGTGAGCCGGATCGGGTCGACCATCTTGACGGCTGGCTGTGGAGCTATCGCGATGACAGCTTCCTGCCGCACGCGCCGGCCGATGACCCCGGGGCCGCGCGCCAGCCGATCCTGATCACCCTTGGCCAGGAGAACCCCAACGCCGCCGACGCTCTGTTCCTAGTGGACGGCGCCGATCCCGGGGAGCTTGCCGGCTATGCCCGCTGCGTGGTGCTGTTCGACGGCGGCGACCAGGCGCAGCTGGCGGTCGCCCGCGCACAATGGAGCGCGGTGAAGGCGAAAGGCTATCCGGTGTCCTATTGGAAACAGCAGGCGCGCGGCTGGGAGAAGCAGGCGTGAGGGCCCTGGCGGCGCTGAGTGCGGCCCTGGTCCTGACGGCCTGCTCGAGTGCGCCCACCGAGGTGACGCCGCCGCCGACCTCCTATCCGGCCGTGATTGTCGGACCGGCGCCGGCGCCGGCGTCGCGCGACCAGTGCGGCGCGGCGGACCTGCAGGGCCTGGTGGGTAAGCTGCGCACCGAAATCCC
Organism: Caulobacterales bacterium; assembly: GCA_038203295.1. Classification (GTDB taxonomy): domain Bacteria; phylum Pseudomonadota; class Alphaproteobacteria; order Caulobacterales; family Caulobacteraceae; genus Phenylobacterium. Next base: position 13,581 of record JBBREC010000023.1, on the reverse strand, counting down.
CGTGCCGATCGATCCGACGAAGCAGCGCGTCGCCTGCACCACCTGTCCGGTGACCATGGATTTCAGTCCCCAGCGGCTGAACTTCTTCTTCGACGCCGCCACGGGCGTGATCCGAGAAGTGCGCTGCGGTTGACCCGCCGGCCTGTCAGTTGAACCGGAATTCTTCCGGCATCGGCGGTAGTGGCGCAGGCGGCGACAGGTCCACGCCCATCTCTCCAAGCAGTTGCAGCCAAGCCGCGCGGCCGTCGGCGCGGGCGAACTTCGCGACGGCAATTGCGCGGGCGGCCACGCGAAGCGGGGCCGAGGCGACGGGGTTGCGGCAGGCCTCGATCATCGCCGCCGACAGGGCGTCGACATCGAAGAACGACAGAAGGCGTCCGCTTACGCCATCCTCGATAGCGTCGTGCAGGGGCGGGGTGTCCGACCCGATCACGTAGCAGCCGCTGGCCATGGCCTCGACCAGCGACCACGAGAGCACGAAGGGATAGGTGTAGTAGACGTGGGCCGTGGAGAGCCGGAGCGCCGCCAGCATCTGGTCGTGCGGCGTCTTGCCCAGGAAGTGAAGTCGCTGCGGGTCGATCTCGAGGCCCTCGAAGCAGACTTCGCGCCATGTCCGGCCATCCGGCAGCCGGCCGCCATACGGTCGCTCGGCGTCCAGTCCCATGATCAGCACCTGGGCGTCGGGGATCTCCGCCATCAGCCGCGGCAGGGCGCGAGCGAAGATGTGCAGGCCGCGCAGGGGCTCCATCTGGTTGTTGACGTGGGTGATCACCGGCGTTCCCGGCGCGATCGTCCGGCCGTCGGGCAGCACGAAGGGCTGGGCCGGCGCGGGCCGGATGGCTTCGACGTCGACGCCCTCGTGGATGATCCGCACCAGCGGCCGGAAGACCTTCGGCAGCGTCGAGGCCTGGAAGGCCGTCGGGCAGACGATGGCGTCGGCGTCGGTGAGCGCCAACGCCATCACCGCGTTCTTGGTCTTGCCGAGCAGGACCGCGTCGTCGGTGAGCGGGAAGAACTCGGTGTCGAAATCGATGTCGAGGCCGCGTCCGCGATAGAAGAACTCGCCGAAGAGCACGCGACGGGCGGCGGGGAACACCTCGTCCAGCAATACGGTCTCGCCCCAGCCGGGATGGCCGACGATCACCGCCGGGTCGAAGCCTCGCGCCTTGAGCGCGCGTCCCATCTCAAGCGCTGATCGGGCACGGATCAGATCGGCCTCGGCCCGCGTCGCCAGGTTGAACACGCCGGGCGTCGAGCCGCGTGGCAGGCTGTAACGGCCGATCATCATGCCGGTGACGCCCGGCGCGCGGGAGCCGCCGATCGCCGCCACGGGCACACCGCGCGCCTGCAGGGTCTCGGCGATGTCCCGGAACTGGGCCGGGAAGTTGTTGTGGACGAAGAGGACCCCTGACGGCATGGGGCTGTTCTGCCCGCAGCCCGCGTCCCTGTCACGCGCCGCCCGGTCAGGCTCCGCGGTTCTGGATCGTGACGACGGTTTCGAAGTTGCGCGCGGCGAGCCTGAGCACGGCCTCCCGGATGGGGGTGAGGGCCGGGGAGGAGGTCGGGCTGAGCGACAGATTGTTGCCATCGCGCAGGATCAGTCCCTCCGCCACCAGGGCGGCGACCTTGCGGCGAACGGTCTCCTTGGGGATGCCGCTGGAGTCGGCGATGGAGCGCATGTTGGTCGACCGGCTCGGATAGCGCTCGATCCCGCCGCCCAGCACGGTCTTCAGGTCCACGCCGGCCAGACTGGGATCCTGCAGGGTCCGTATGGCGACCTCAAGCAGGACGACAGCCTTTTCGACGTCGCCGTCAAACGCCGACCGGGCCGCCGCGAACACGTCAAGCACAGGCATGAACAGGTCTTTGGCGACCAGGCCATAGTTTTGACTGAGCAGGTCCAGGGCAGGTTGGCGCATCGGGAATCCGCGTGCGTGAGCCGGCATAGTCTGCCCTTCTTCCTGGCTTCTGGCGAGATGTGTCGGCTAGGCGACAATGGCACCCCTGCGTCGCGCGCCCGACATACCGTTGCCAGGCGTCGGGCATGTCCTTATCTGGGCTCATGGCTGTTTCTGACGTCCTGAAGAACCTGCTGCGCCGATACATGACCGTGGGAGCGCCGCCGTCCGCCGCGCCCCGAAGTGAGCCGCTGCAGATCACCTTCATGCCGGTGCCGATGGCCGACGAGATCACCGGCGGGCGCTCGCTGCACGATGGCTACCAGCGCGGCTGCGGCCTGGCGCATTCGAACATGCCGGCCGCCATCGAAGCCGATCCGCTCTATCGCGCCGCGGTGGAGGCCTCGGGCGGCTGGTCGATCATGGTCGGCCTGAAGCGGATGGACCTGTTTCTGATCCTCACCCGCTTCCTCGGAAAGCTGGAGAGCCATAACGTCATCGAATTCGGATCCTACCGCGGTGGCAATGCGCTGTTCATGGCGTGGATTCTGCGCGAGCTCTATCCGCAGGCCAAGGTCTACGCCTGCGACACCTATGCCGGAATGCCCGCCACCGACCTGACCCGCGACGCCCACTATGCCGGCGATTTCGCCGACACCTCGCAGGCCGATCTTGAGGCGCGGCGAGATGCGCTGGGGCTGACCAATCTGATTGTGGTGCGCGGGCGGTTCGAGGAGACATTTCCGGCGATCGCCGCTTCGGGCGAGATCTTCGGCCTCGCGCACATCGACTGCGACATCTACTCGGCAGTCAAATATGCCCAGGAAGGGGTCTGGCCGCACATGACCCGGGGCGGCTACGTGGTCTATGACGACGCCGACGCGCCCACCTGCATCGGCGCCACCGAGGCGGTCGAAGAGCTGATCATGGACCGCCGGATCCACGCCGAGCAGGTCTGGCCCCACTGGGTGTTCCGCGCGGGGCTCGCCTGACACCGCCGGTCCGGTGGCGCCGATCGGGAAAGGATGGTGCGGCTAGAGGGACTCGAACCCCCACGGTTGCCCGACGGTACCTAAAACCGTTGCGTCTACCAATTCCGCCATAGCCGCGCACGGCGGGGTCTATCGCGCCCCCGATGGTGTAAGCAAGACGTCTTCGCTTTGGCCCAATCCGCGCCCGCGCCTTTGCTCTTGGACGCCACCGCGCGTCGTGACATAACGCGCGACCGCCGCCGAGCCCTCGGCGGCGGTCGTTTTTCACCCAAAAGGCGGCCGCAAAGCGCGCTCCTGCGCGGCGTCCGGAAGTTCGAGAATGTCGATGCAAATCGTTGAAAAGTCGGGCGAAGGCCTGAGCCGCGTCTATGGCGTGACCATTCCGATGGCGGATCTCGCCACCAAGCTGGACGCCCGGATCGCCGAGGTCACGCCGACCCTCAACATCAAGGGATTCCGTCCTGGCAAGGTGCCGACCGCCCACGTGCGCCGCCTATACGGCAAGGCGTTGATGAGCGAAGTGGTCGAGCAGACCCTGTCGGAATCTACCCAGAAGGTCCTCGAAGACAACAAGCTGCGCCCCGCTGGCGACCCCGACCTGACGCCGGAAGGCGACATGAACGCGGTGATGGACGGCAAGGCCGACCTGGGTTTCCAGATCGCCATCGACATCATGCCGGACTTCGAGCCGGTCGATCCGGCGACGCTTTCGCTGAAGCGCCCGGTCTATGAGCCAACCAAGGCCGAAGTCGACGAAGCCGTCGGCGAACTCGCCAAGCAGAACCGCACCTACGAGGAAAAGACCGGTAAGACCGTGAAGGCCAAGGATGGCGACATGGTCGTCATCGATTTTCTGGGCAAGGTCGACGACGTGGCCTTCGAAGGCGGCGCCGCCGAGGACGCCGAGCTGGTGCTGGGGTCTGGCCAGTTCATTCCAGGCTTCGAGGCGCAGCTGGTGGGCGCCAAGCCCGGCGACGAGCTCGCGGTGAAGGTGACCTTCCCGGCCGACTACCAGGCCGAAAACCTGAAGGGCAAGGACGCGGTCTTCGACGTGAAGGTCAAGGCTGTGAAGGGCCCGATCGACACCACCGCCGACGACGCTTTCGCCGAGAAGCTGGGCATTGAGAGCCTCGAGAAGCTGCGCGAGCTTTTGAAGACCAACCTCGAGCAGCAGTATGCCGGCGCCAGCCGGTTCAAGCTGAAGCGTGCGCTGCTCGACCAGCTCGATACAAAGCATGATTTCCCGCTGCCGCCGAAGATGGTCGAGGCTGAGTTCGCCTCGATCTGGCAGCAGGTCCAGCAGGACAAGGAAGCCGGCAGCCTCCCGCCGGAAGATCTCAAGAAGTCCGACAAGAAGCTGCAGGCAGAATACCGCAAGATCGCCGAGCGCCGGGTCCGGCTGGGCCTGGTGCTGGCTGAAATCGGCCGCGCCAACAACGTCCAGGTGACCGACCAGGAAGTGAACGACGCCATGCTGACCGAGGCCCGCAAGTACGGCGCCCAGGCCCAGCAGGTCTATGACCTCTTCCGCCAGAACCCCAACGCCCAGGCGCAGCTGCGCGCCCCGATCTTCGAGGATAAGGTCGTCGACCTGATCGTCGAAAAGGCCAAGGTAAAGGACCAGAAGGTCACCAAGGACGACCTGCTGAAGGACGACGATCTGCCGGAAGGCTACGGCGACTGACAACCGGGTCTGGCGGCCCCGACGCCTCGGGGTCGCCGCACGTCGGCGCTGCTGAGGGGGAGACCGCGTTGGGCGACAAGGTCATCGGGTCCGGCGCGCGTTCAAACGCAGCCCAGCTCGCCTCGCCATCCTATCGCCTGGCGGCCCTCGATGAGGACTTCCTGCTCGGCGGCGCGATGCGGGGCGTCCGCTTCTTCCTCGAATTCGCCAAGGCGGAAGACCTGCTGAAGGCCTTTGGCGTTTCGTCGACCCTCGTGGTGTTCGGCAGCGCGCGGATCCGTGAAGACGGCCCGGGGCAGCAGGCCCGCTGGTATGCCGCGGCGCGCGCGTTCGGCGAACTGGCGTCCCGAGAGGGGGGCGCGCGGGTCCCGGACGGCGGCGCGCGGCACAACGTCATCGCCACGGGCGGCGGGCCGGGCATCATGGAGGCCGCCAACCGCGGGGCCACGGACGCGGGCGCCGTGTCGATCGGCTTCAACATCAGCCTGCCGGCCGAGCAGGAGCCCAACGCATGGTCGACGCCTGAACTGACTTTCCGCTTCCACTACTTTGCCATGCGCAAGATGCATCTGGCGATGCGAGCGAACGCCCTGGTGGCGTTTCCTGGCGGTTTCGGCACATTCGACGAGCTGTTCGAGGTCCTGACGCTACGGCAGACGCAAAAGTCCCCGCCGATTCCGATCGTGATGTTCGACGAGGCCTACTGGCGCAGCGTGATCAATTTCGAAGCCCTGTTGAGCGCCGGCATGATCGAGGCGGCGGATCTGGCGCTCTTTCGATTCGCGGACACCCCGGAAGATCTCTGGGCGCGGCTGATCGAGGGCGGCGTGCGGCCGAACGCCGAGCCCGCGTGGCACGCGTCGCCCGATATCCACAAGACATAGCGCCGGGGGGCTAAAGCCCGCGCAGGTGCTGCAGGAGCTCGGCGTTCTCGATACGCGCGCGGCGCTCGTTGATTTCCTGGAACAGGCTCACCGGGCCAACGTCCTCTTCGAGCGGGCGGTCCGAGCGCAGGGTCGACGAAAACATCTGGGACTCAGGCACAGGGACGACGTCACGGGCATCAGTCATAGGCTTATCTCCCGGCCCCTCGCTAGGGGCTCCCCGCGATTAACCTATCATTCACTGTCCGGATTTCGCCCGAGAAAAGCTGGGGCCGCCGTCACGTTCGCTTGAGCCCGTCCGGCGCCAGTCGACGTCAGGTCTTCGCGGCCTGCCGCCAGCAGATGCGCAGAAATCGCTGATCGCCGATCAGAAACCGGGTTGGCTTCACTGCCGAACGAGGCCTAACCTCGGGCATCAACGCCGCGCCGCACCGGCTTTGCCTGCTCTGAAGTCCCCAGAGTTCGCCTTGCCGCCGCGGGAGTAGAGCGTCGCGGAAGGAAATGGGTTTTGCAACGTACGAGTGCGTGGACTCCTGACTACTTTCATAAGGTCGTGGATTGCCAGTGGGCGTGTCCAGCGCACACGCCGGTTCCGGAATACATCCGCCTGATCGCGGAGGGCCGCTATTCCGATGCCTATATGGTCAACTGGGAATCCAACGTGTTCCCCGGCATCCTGGGCCGAACCTGTGACCGTCCCTGCGAGCCCGCCTGTCGACGTGGCCGGGTCGAGGAGAAGCCCGTCGCCATCTGCCGCCTGAAGCGGGTTGCGGCGGACAACAAGGACGACATCACCGCTCGGCTGCCACCGCCGGCGGCGCAGACGAACGGCAAGCGCGTCGCACTGATCGGTGCGGGGCCCGCCTCGCTGACCGTCGCCCGCGACCTGGCGCCGCTGGGTTATGAGGTGACGATCTACGACGCGGACGGCAAGGCGGGCGGCATGATCCGCAGCCAGATCCCGCGCTTTCGCCTGCCCGAAGAAGTGATCGATGAGGAGGTGGGCTACATTACCGGCCTGGGCATGACCCTTCGGCTGAACGAGCGTGTGGACAGCCTCAGGGCGGTGCTGGCCGAGGGCTATGACGCGGTCTTCGTCGGCACCGGCGCGCCGCGGGGCAGGGACCTCGACCTCCCAGGCCGGGACCAGGCCCGGGCCAATATCCACATTGGTATCGACTGGCTTTCGTCTGTCTCGTTCGAGCATGTCGACAGGATCGGCAAGCGAGTGATCGTGCTGGGCGGCGGCAATACCGCCATGGACTGTTGCCGCACCTCGCGCCGTCTGGGTGGCGAGGACGTCAAGGTGATCGTGCGGTCCGGCTTCGAGGAGATGAAAGCCAGCCCGTGGGAGAAAGAGGACGCGATCCACGAGGACATTCCGATCCTCAACTTCCGCGTTCCCAAGGAATTCACTCACAGGGACGGCAAGCTGACCGGGGTCCTCTTCGAGGTGGTCGAAGCCCAGTTCGACGAGACCGGTCGCCGCAGGCTGGTCCCGGCGGGCGTCCCCGATGAACACTACGAATGCGACGACGTGCTGGTGGCGGTGGGCCAGGAGAACGCCTTCCCCTGGATGGAACGCGATATCGGCATGGACTTCGACGAGTGGGACATGCCGAAGGTCAATCCGCTGACCATGCAGTCGACCATTGCGAACGTCTTTTTCGGCGGCGACGCGGCGTTCGGCCCCAAGAACATCATCTGGGCGGTGGCCCATGGCCACGACGCGGCGGTCTCCATCGACCGCTTCTGCCAGGGCCAGGACGTTTCGATCCGCCCGCCGCCGGACTTCTCCCTCGTCAGCCAGAAGATGGGCATCCACGAGTGGAGCTACGACAACGACATCGCCAATGACCGTCGCTACAGCGTCCCCCAGCGCGACAAGGATGTCTCGCTGAAGGATGTGCGGCTGGAGGTCGAACTGGGGTTCGACAAGGCCACGGGCTATCTCGAGGCCGAGCGTTGCCTGAACTGCGACGTTCAGACGGTGTTCGCGGACAACCTCTGCATTGAGTGCGACGCCTGCGTTGATATCTGCCCTGTCGACTGCATCACCTTCACGCCGGAGAGCGAGGAGGCGGACCTGCGGACAAGGCTCAAGGCTCCGGCGACGAATCTGGAACAGGATCTCTATGTTTCCGGATCGCTGGCGACCGGTCGGATCATGGTCAAGGACGAGGACGTCTGTCTGCACTGCGGCCTCTGCGCGGAGCGGTGTCCCACCGGCGCCTGGGACATGCAGCGCTTCACCCTGGAAATCACCCATGCGGGGGCGGCATGCCAGTCCCGGTGAAATCCGCGCCCGTGATTGTCAACGACTTCGTGGTCAAGTTCGCCAACGTGAACGGCTCCGGCTCAGCCAGCGCCAACGGCATGTTCGCCAAGTCGATCCTGCGCTGCGGCGTGCCGGTGGCGGCGCGCAACATTTTCCCGTCAAACATCCAGGGGCTGCCGACCTGGTTCGAGGTGCGGGTGACCGAGGCCGGCCACCTGGGCCGGCGCGGCGGGGTCGACCTCATGGTCGCCATGAACCCGCAGACCTGGGATCGCGACATCGCCGAGATCGAGGCGGGCGGCTATCTCTTCTACGACTCCACCAAACCGCTGCCCCCGGCCAGGTTCCGCGACGACATCAGTGTTGTCGGCGTGCCGCTGACGGCCATGTGCAACGAGAAATACCAGCTCCCCCGTGAGCGGCAGCTCTTCAAAAACATCGTCTATGTGGGTGCGCTGGCCGCCTTGCTGGGTATCGACCCGGCGGTCATCGAGCAGTTGCTGGCCGAGCAGTTCGATGGCCGCGCCAAGCTGATCGCCGCCAACGTCGAGGCCCTGCACATGGGCGTCGACTACGTGAAGCAGAACCTGGAGCCGCTGCGGCTGCAGGTGCGCAAGGCCGACAAGGTGGGCGACCGGATCTTCGTCGAAGGCAATGCGGCCGCGGCGCTGGGCGCGGTCTACGGCGGCGCCACCGTCTGCGCCTGGTATCCGATCACGCCTTCGACCTCGCTGGCCGAGGCCTTCACCGGCTACTGCGAGGACTTCCGCAACGATCCCGAGACCGGCAAGGCGCGCTACGCCATCGTCCAGGCCGTGGACGAAATCGCCTCCATCGGCATCGTGGTCGGCGCGGGGTGGAACGGCTGCCGCGCGTTTACCGCCACCTCCGGGCCGGGCGTCTCGCTGATGACCGAGTTCATCGGCCTCAGCTATTTCGCCGAGATTCCCGCGGTGATCTTCGACGTGCAGCGCGGCGGGCCGTCGACCGGCATGCCGACGCGCACGCAACAGGCGGATCTGATCGCTGCCGCCTACGCCGGCCATGGCGACACCAAACATCCATTGCTGTTGCCGGCCGACCCGGGCGAGTGTTTCGAGATGGGCGCGCAGGCGTTCGATCTCGCCGACCGGCTGCAGACCACGGTCTTCGTCATGCTCGACCTCGACATCGGCATGAACGAGTGGCTCACCAAGCCGTTCGAATGGGACGACCGTCGCAAGCTCGATCGCGGCAAGGTCATGGACTTCGACGCGCTGGAATCCGGCAAGGAATTTGGCCGCTACCTCGACGTCGACGGCGACGGCATTCCCTACCGCACCTATCCCGGCGTTCATCCGACCAAGGGGGCCTATTTCACGCGGGGCACTTCGCGCAACCCCTATGCGCGCTACTCGGAGGAGGGCGCGGTCTATGTCGACAACATGCAGCGGCTGCTGCGCAAGTTCGATAACGCCAAGGCGATGATGCCGGCGCCGATCCGCCGCGACGCCAGGCGCAAGACCAAAGACGGGGTCATCTACTTCGGCTCCACCACGCCCGCGATGCACGAGGCGCTGGACGCCCTGGAGGCGCAGGGCCGCCACGTGGACGCCATGCGGGTGCGCGGCTTCCCGTTCGCCAAGGCGGTCGACGACTTCATCGCCGAGCACGAGCGGGTCTATGTGGTCGAACAGAACCGCGACGGCCAGCTGCGCTCGATGCTGGTCAACGAGGGCGAGATCGACCCCGGCAAGCTGGTGCCGGTGCTGCACTATGACGGAACGCCGATCACCGCCCGGTTCATCGCCGGCAGGATCGGCCAGCTGATGGCCGTTGGCCAGATCGAGGCCGCGGAATGACCTACATCCTGAAGCCGCAGCTGCATCACCCGAAGCTGGCCGAGAACCGCCTGGGATTCACCCGTCGCGACTACGAAGGCTCGGTCTCGACGCTCTGCGCCGGCTGCGGCCACGACTCCATCTCCGCGGCGATCATCCAGGCCTGTTTCGAGCTGGACCTGCCGCCCCACCGGATCGCCAAGCTTTCCGGCATCGGCTGTTCGTCGAAGACGCCCGACTATTTCCTGGGCGCCAGCCACGGGTTCAACACGGTGCACGGCCGGATGCCCAGCGTGCTCACCGGCGCCAATCTCGCGAACAAGGACCTGATCTACCTCGGCGTCTCCGGCGATGGCGACAGCGCCTCCATCGGCCTTGGCCAGTTCGCCCACGCCATCCGGCGCGGCGTGAACATGCTCTACATCGTCGAGAACAACGGGGTTTACGGCCTGACCAAGGGTCAGTTCTCGGCCACCTCCGACAAGGGCTCGAAGTCCAAGCGCGGCGTGGTCAACCACGACGCCGGCATCGATCTGGTGGGCATGGCCCTGCAGCTCGGCGCCACCTATGTCGGCCGCTCGTTCTCGGGCGACAAGGACCAGCTGGTGCCGCTGATCAAGGCGGGGCTGGCGCACAAGGGCGCCGCCTTCATCGACGTCATTTCACCCTGCGTGCAGTTCAACAACCACGTCGGCTCCACCAAGAGCTTCGACTATGTGCGCGAGCACAACGAGGCGGTGAACCGGCTGGACATGATCCCGGCCCGAGCCGGAATCGCGGTGGACTACGCGCCCGGCACGACCGTCAAGGTGGCCCAGCACGACGGCTCGATCCTGTCGCTGCACAAGCTCGCCGAGCTCTACAATCCCAACAACCGCGCCCAGGCGCTGGGCTATCTCCAGGCCCGGCAGGCGAGGGGCCAGGTGGTCACGGGCCTGCTCTATATCGATCCCGCGGCGGGCGACCTGCACGACAGCCTGGAGACCGTCGACACGCCGTTGAACCAGCTCAACGAAGCGGAGCTGGTTCCCGGCGCGGCGGCGCTGGCTGCCGTCAACGCGTCGCTCCGTTAGCGCGGCTGGACCGAAGTCCTCGGCAGTTCGGCCAGTTCGAGCCTGCTGTCGCCGTTCCCGTCTAGGCGGGCGAACCTGCGGTCGGCGGCGGCCAGGAACTCTGCCTTGGTGACCCTGCCGTTGAGGTCCGTATCGGCCGCGCGCACGGGCTCGGCCTCCGGTATCAGGCCGTAGGGGGCCGCGCCATAAAGAACGCGCGGCGCCTGCCGCCGGGCTTCGTTGATCTGGCCTTGCGGCCCAGCCGCGCGCCCTTGCACCAGGATCAGGCCGCTGCGCAGGCTGAGATTTTCGGACTGCATGACATCCGGCACGACCTTGTGCTCGTAGAAGGCCACCTCAGCGCCATCGAGGTAGCCGTTGGCGTCCGCGTCGAGGGCGTCGAAGAAGCCGGCATGGTCGGCGCGGAACTCGACCCTGTCGACGGCGCCGTCGTGGTTGGCGTCGGCCTGTCTGAACCACAGGACCACAGGATAGGGATCGCCGGGCCGGCCGCGGTAGGGTTCGCCGCACGGGCTGATGAACAGCTGGGTGAAGCCAGCGGCTTCCGGGGTCTGCATTTGCTGCGCTACGGCAGGCCCAGCCAACAGGCTCGCCGCCGCCAGGAGAAGCAGCCGCCGGGCCATCACGCCGCCGCCAGTTCGCCGATCACGAACGCGTCTTCACCGTCGCGCACCAGTCCCTCCAGTACGTCGGACAGGTCCTGCGGATCGACGATCAGCATCAGACCGACACCGCAGTTGAAGGTCCGGCGCAGTTCGTGGTCGGAGACGCCGCCCACCTGCTGCATCCATGCGAACACCGGCGGCAGCGCCCAGGCATTCCAGTCGAACCTTGCGACCAGTCCTTCGGCGATGGCGCGCGGCGGGTTCTCGATCAGGCCGCCTCCAGTGATGTGCGCCAACCCCTTGATCCGGCCGGCCTTCAGGTAGGGCAGGACGGTCTTCACATAGATACGGGTGGGGGCGAGCAGGGCCTTGGCCAGGGTCTTGCCCTCCGCGAAGGGGGCTGGTGCGTCCCATGCCAGGCCAGAGCGCTCGACAATGCGCCGGACCAGCGAATAGCCGTTCGAGTGCGGGCCGGTGGAACCAAGGCCGATCAGGATGTCGCCTGCCCTCTGATCGTCCATGCGCGGCAGCACCTTGTCGCGGTCGACGGCGCCGACGCAGAAGCCCGCCATGTCGTAGTCACCCTCGGCGTACATGCCCGGCATCTCGGCGGTCTCGCCGCCCACCAGCGCACAGCCGGCCTGACGGCAGCCCTCGGCGATCCCGGCGACCACGGTGGCCGCGGCCTCCACGTCGAGCTTTCCGGTGGCGAAATAGTCGAGGAACATCAGGGGCTCGGCGCCCTGGGCCAGCAGGTCGTTGACGCACATCGCCACCAGATCGATGCCCACCGTGTCGTGGATGCCGGTCTCGATGGCCACCTTCAGCTTGGTGCCGACGCCGTCCGTTGTGGTGACCAGCAGAGGGTCATCGTAGCCGGCGGCCTTGAGATCGAAGAGCGCCCCGAATCCGCCGAGCGAGGCTTCCGCGCCCGCCCGCCGCGTGGACTTCGCCAGCGGTTTGATCCGCTCGACCAGGGCGGCGCCCGCGTCGATGTCGACGCCGGCCTGGGCGTAGGTGAGGCCATTGGGCCGGTCGGACATCGGACACGCCTTCAAGAAAATTGCGACGCGCGCGAGAGCACTTGCAGACTCGGCCGCGCGCCGGGCTATAGCTAGTCGATGACGCCAATCACCACCACCGCCGAGCTGGCGGCGTTTTGCGATAAGATCAAGGGCCAACCCTTCGTCGCCGTGGACACCGAGTTCATGCGCGAGACGACTTACTGGCCAAAGCTTTGCCTGATCCAGGCCGCCGGCGCCAATGGCGTGGAGGCCTGCATCGACCCGCTGGCCGAAGCGCTCGACCTCGAACCGTTCCTCGAACTGATGCGCGACGAGACCATTCTGAAGGTGTTCCACGCCGCGCGGCAGGACGTGGAAATCTTCAACAACCGGAAGGCCATGCCCCCGCCACGGTTCGACACCCAGCTCGCCGGCAAGGCTGCGCGCTGCGGCGCACAGATCGCCTACGACGCCCTGGTCCGCCAGATGCTGAAGATCGAGCTGGACAAGTCCAGCCGCTTCACCGACTGGGCGCGGCGGCCGCTGTCCGACAACCAGCTGACCTATGCGCTGGCCGACGTCACCCACCTGGCCGCCCTCTTTCCAGTGCTTCGCGACCGGCTTGAAAAGGAAGGCCGCATCGGCTGGGTCACCGACGAGATGGCCAATCTCACCGATCCCGCCATCTATGACGTGGAGCCGGAGAACGCCTGGAAGCGCCTTCGCCCGCGCAAGCACACCGCCAAGTACATGGCCGTCTACAAGGCCGTCGCCGCGTGGCGCGAACGCACCGCCCAGAGCCGCGACCAGCCGCGCGGCCGCGTCCTCAAGGACGAGGCAATCGACGAGGTCGCGACCCAGGCGCCTACCGACGCCGACCAGCTCGACCGGCTGCGCTCGGTGCCCAAGGGCTTCTCGGGCTCGCGCTTTGGGCCGGACCTGCTGACCGCCATCCGTGAGGCGCTGAAAGATCCGGAGGCCTATGCCCCGGTCGTCGAGCGCAGCCGCAGCCAGCCTTCGCCAGCGGCGGGCGCAGTGGTTGAACTCCTGAAGGTGCTGCTGAAGGCGCGGGCCGAGGAGGCCGGTGTGGCCTCCAAGCTGATCGCCACGGTGTCCGACCTGGAACTGATCGCGAACGACGACGAGGCCGCGACGCCGGCGCTGAAGGGCTGGCGCCGGGAGGCGTTCGGCGAAGACGCCCTGCGGCTTAAGCGCGGCGAACTCGCCCTGGTGCTGGACGGGACCCGCGTCCGCGTGGTCGAGGTCCGCCGGGCGCCGCGCGCCGAGTCCGCCGGCTGACGCGGGCTGCCGCCGGTTTCTGGGGATATCGCAAGTCGCTCAAT